>JAQCLD010000139.1 GCA_027592785.1 Acidobacteriota bacterium | reverse complement strand
GGCAAGGCCATCGAAGTACCGTTGGACGCCCAATCGCTGACCGAGGCCATGCGTCAGGTCGAGGAACTCTTCCAAGCGCAGGAGTCGCAGCAGTTCCCGCTGAAGATCGCCGGCCACTGCCGCCGCTGTCCGCACTACCAGGGCCTTTGCCCTGCGCAACTGCCTGAGAAGCCCAAGGCCGCCGGCAAGGCCCAGATGAAGCTGTTCGGCGACTAGGCGCTCAGGGCCTTAGCGATAGCCGCTTCAAGCGCTTCCTTCGTCAGTTTGGTGCTGATGAACAGTTCTTGGCGGGCGCCGGCCGCCAAGGCGATGCCTTTCCATCCGTTTTGCGTCGGGATCGTTACGCCGATCTTGACCGGGCCGCGGGCCTTGCGCACTTTGCGAATCACGCCCGGGACAATGGACGCAATCGCGTCATTGTGGGCCAACAGCGTCTCCAAAATCGGCCTGAGGCCGTCGATGATGGAGTGTTCGATCTTGAGTCGATCGTTGACGGCTCGTAGGCGCATCGCGTCTCTCACGGTATCATCGAGCTAGGGCGCGGCGTTTAGACCGCGCCCGCTTGTTGTCTGCGGCTCTGTCTTGTCGAACCCGTTACCCATCCTCGTCGTCGTGGGACGCCCCAACGTCGGGAAGTCCACTCTTTTCAATCGACTGACCCACAGCCGTCGAGCCATTGTCGGCGACCAACCTGGAATTACGCGCGACCGCATCAAGCTAGAGGCGAAGTGGGGAGACCGCCGTTTCCTCGTCACCGACACGGGCGGCATGACCTTCGGCGATGAAGGCGAATTTCCGGAACTGATCAACGAGCGGGTACGCATGGCGGTGGAAGAAGCCGACCACATCATATTCGTCGTGGACGGGCGATCGGAACTGACCAGCGATGACCGCGAATTGGCGGATTACCTGCGTCGCAGCGGTCGGCCGGTAACAGTGGCGGTCAACAAGTGCGATACGGATCGCGGCGATGAGATGGCGTCGGCGTTCTACGAGTTGAGTTTCGGCGATCCCGTACCCGTCTCTGCTGAGCACGACCGCGGATTCGGGGATCTGCTGGAAAAGGCTACCGAGGATTTCCCCGTCGTCGAGGACGAAGCCGAGCCGGAAGAAAGATTGGTCAAGGTCGCCATCATCGGGCGTCCGAACGTCGGCAAATCCACGCTGCTGAACCGCCTGACTGGCGGCGAGCACTCGATCGTTTCCGCGACCGCGGGAACAACTCGGGACGCCGTAGATGTGACGATAGAGCGCAATGGCGTCAGATTCGAATTCGTCGACACGGCAGGAATCCGGCGCAAAGGGAAGACCAAGGAGTTGGCCGAGAGCCTGAGCGTGATGATGGCCGAGCGCCACGTCCGCTTGGCGCACGTGGCCGTCATGATGCTCGATGCGGTCGAAGGCGTGACGGCTCTGGACGCCAACATTGCCGGCTACGCGCACGAGGCCGGTCGAGGCGTAATTCTCGTCGTCAACAAGTGGGACCAGTTATCCGGAGTGCAGCAGGGCGCTTTCGAACGAGACGTTCGCGACAAACTGAAATATCTCGACTACGCTCCGATTGCGATCATTTCGGCTTTGAAGGGCTACAAGACCGATTCGTTGTATCCGTTGATCCGCAAGGTCTACCGCGAATGGAAGAAGCGTATCGGCACGGGCGAGTTGAACCGTTTTCTGGCGACCGTGGACTACGACCGGGTCACCGTGCCTGGCTTTACAAAGCCGAAGATCGGTTACGTGACGCAAGCTGGAACGGCGCCGCCAACGTTCGTGTTCTTCACGAATACCACCGAGCCGTTCCATTTTGGTCTGGAACGCTTCTTGATCAACCAGTTGAGAAAGGCTTTTCGCTTCGAAGGGACGCCGATCATCATTAAGAATCGGGCCAAGAAGAAAGCCTCCGTATAATGGAGCGACCCTACCGAGTAGCCGCCAGTCGATACCATCCTTATGGCCAGAATCACCGTCGCATTTCAGGGCGCAAGAGGCGCGTTTAGCGAGCAAGCTTGCAAGCAGCTGCTAGGCGACGACTTGAGTTTCAAACCGTTCGAGCGGTTTGTGGATATCTATGACGCTCTGGAGCAGAAGAAAGTTCGCTATGCCGTCGCCCCCATCGAGAATACGTTGGCGGGCTCTGTTCACGAGAACTATGACCACCTGATTCAGTACCAATTCCCGATCATCGCGGAAACGAGAGTCCGCATTGTGCACAACCTGATCGGACGTCCGGGAGCGAAGTTTGGAGATATTAAACGGGCCATCTCGCATCCGGTGGCGCTCGGCCAGTGTCTGACTTTCTTCAAAACCAATCGGCAGATACGCGCGGAGAGCCACTACGACACCGGGGGCAGCGTCAAGACCGTGATGGAGGGCACTGATCCGACCCTGGCGGCGATCGCTTCGGCCGCCGCGGCGGAGTATTACGGCGCCCAGATTTTGAAGCGTGAGATCGAGGACAACCGCGAGAACTTCACACGATTCTTCTTGCTGACGAGGAAGGCTCCGAAGAGGCCGGCCAAGTCAGCCGGAGAGATGAAGACTTCGATCGCTTTCATCACTAAGAACAGTCCAGGATCTTTGTTCCGCTGCATGAGTGCGCTTGCCCTGCGAGACTTAAGTCTGACCAAGATTGAGTCCAGGCCCCTGAAAGGCCGGCCTTGGGAGTACATGTTCTACGTGGACTTCCTGGGTTCGCCCGAGGATCCGCGATGGCGACACGCAATGAATCAACTAGAAGAGATGACCGAGCAGCTCGCCGTGTTGGGCTGCTACCCCCAAGCGACCTAAGTAGGTAATGGATGGCTACCGAGGAAACCAGCGAAAATCTTTCGATCGAGGCGGCAAAGAAGGCCGCGTTGAGCGGTAACGACGACGAACCGCTCGCCCTGCTGACGGTGCGGGACACCGTACTGTTCCCCCATGCCGTGATGCCCCTCAACGTAGGCCGCCCGAGTTCAGTGGCTCTGATCGAGTCACTCGGGGAGGCCAAGAAGATTGGAGTCGTGGCCCAGCAGGACCCGAGTTTGGACGACCCGGAGCCCGAAGACCTTTATCAGGTTGGCGCTTTGGCGATCATCCATAAAGTCGTTCGGATGCCGAATCAGACTCTGTTGATTTTTACCGAAGGTCTGAGCCGCATCCGGATCAAGGACTATCGCGAGAAAGAGCCTTTCTACAAGGTCTCTTACGACCCGATCATTGAGGCCGAGCCTCAGGTTGATTCGGTGCTAGAGGCGCTGCGCCAGAATGCGTTGAGCTTGTTCAACGACATCATCGAACTGTCGCCATCGTTGTCCGACGACGTCTTGCAGATGGTCAAAAACCTGGACGATCCGGGCAGGCAAGCGGACTTCATCGCGGCAACAATTCCCAGCCTGGGTTCGGCAGAAAAGCAATCCATCCTCGAGGAACTTGATATCCGCAAGCGCCTCGAGATGCTGTTGCGATTGCTCTCGAAGGAGCACGAAGTGCTGGAGTTGCGCAGCAAGATCCAGTCGCAAGTGCAGGATCAGCTTTCGCAGACGCAGCGCGAGTTCTATCTGCGTGAGCAGATGAAGGCGATTCAAAAGGAACTAGGCGAACAAGACGAGCAGGCGGACGTCGAAGACCTGCGCAAGCTGGTTGAGAAGTCCAAGATGCCGGCCGAGGCCAAGAAGGAAGCCGAGAGAGAGGTCAAGCGGCTCTCGCGCATGAATCCCGCGTCGGCTGACTACACCGTAGCTCGCACGTATCTGGATTGGCTAGTCGCGTTGCCCTGGCAGAAGTCATCGGGCAAGCGCGTGGATATCGTCAAGGCTGCAAAGGTCCTCGACGAAGACCACTATGACTTAGAGAAGGTCAAGGAACGCATCCTCGACTACCTGGCCGTGCTACAGCTTAAGCCGCAGTTGAAGGGACCAATCCTGTGCCTTGCAGGTCCTCCAGGCGTGGGTAAAACGTCGCTGGGCAAGTCCATCGCGCGCGCCTTGGGCCGCAAGTTCATTCGCATGTCTCTCGGCGGCATGCACGACGAGGCGGAGATACGCGGTCACCGTCGGACGTACATCGGCGCATTGCCCGGTCAGGTCATTCAAGGGATCAAGCGCGCCGGGACGAACGACCCGGTGTTCATCCTCGATGAAATCGACAAGCTAGGCAGAGACTTTCGCGGCGATCCGGCATCGGCGCTGCTCGAAGTGCTCGACCCAGCGCAAAACAACACATTCCGGGACCACTACCTCGATACGCCGTTCGATTTATCGAAGGTCCTGTTCATCACGACAGCGAACGTGATGGACACGATCCCCGGGCCGCTCCTAGACCGCATGGAAGTGCTGGAGCTGCAGGGCTATACAGAGTTTGAAAAGCTGCAGATCGCCAAGAGCTATTTAATTCCGCGCCAAGTGCAAGAGAATGGTTTGGATGCCAAGGACATCGCGTTTTCAGACGAGGCGATCCGCTTTGTGATTCGGCGCTATACCCGTGAGGCCGGCGTTCGCAATCTCGAGCGCGAAATAGGAACGATCTGCCGCAAGCAGGCCAGGCGTATTGCAGAGAAGTGGTCGCGTTCGAAATCGAAGACGAGGACCGCGGCGAAAAAGCTGACCATCACCCTAGAGGTCGTGGAAGAGTTCTTACGCTCCCCGCGCTACCGAGAGGAGTTGGAGATCGCGGAACGTACGGAACGGCCGGGCGTAGCGTTGGGACTCGCTTGGACCGCCGCTGGCGGCGATGTACTTTTCATCGAGGCAACGGCCATGCCGGGCGGCGGCAAGGGCATGGTGCTCACCGGGCAGCTCGGCAAGGTGATGCAAGAGTCAATGCAAGCGGCCCTGAGTTGGGTCCGCTCAAACGCCCCGCTGCTGAGCATCCCTGCGAGCTTTTTCCGGTCGAACGACTTGCACGTTCACGTGCCCGCTGGCGCGATTCCTAAGGATGGTCCGTCTGCGGGAGTGACGGTTATTTCGGCTCTCGTTTCGCTCGCCACCGGCAGACGGGTACGCCCCTATGTCGCCATGACGGGCGAGATCACCTTAAGCGGCAATGTATTGCCTGTCGGCGGAATCAAAGAGAAAGTCTTGGCGGCGCGACGCTCCGGCGTGACAGAGGTGATTCTTCCCCACGAGAATGAATCGGACGTCACCGACGATTTGAACGAAGAGCAACTGGGTGATCTCAAGGTGCACTACGTGAAGTCGGTCGGCGAGGTGATCGCCATCGCCCTCGAAAAGAAGAGCACGAAGAAAAAAGCAGTCCGCAAGAAGGCCGCCAAGCGCCGCAGCCGCTAGACGAGTGCGCCCTCAGGCGTAATGCGTTCGGCGTTGAGATAAGTCCGCAGGGCGACGGGGATCTCAACGCCGCCATCCGCTTGCTGATAGTTCTCGAGGATCGCGACCCAGGTGCGGCCGACCGCCAGCCCGCTTCCATTCAACGTGTGGACGAGACGCGCCTTGGGCTTAGGGCCTGAGTTGTCGCGGAAACGAATCTTGGCGCGGCGTGCTTGAAAGTCTTCAAAGTTCGAGCAGGATGAGATTTCCTTGTACTCGCCCAGGCCAGGAAGCCAAACTTCGAGATCGTACGTCTTGGCAGCGCTAAATCCCATGTCGCCGCTCGAAAGAGTCATCTTGCGGTACGGCAGGCCGAGACGCTGCAAGATGTCTTCGGCGTCGGCGGTCAGCGATTCCAATTCTTCGTAGCTAGTTTCGGGGTGTGCGAACTTCACCAGTTCGACCTTCTGGAACTGGTGTTGCCGGATGATGCCGCGGACGTCCCGGCCGTAGGATCCGGCTTCAGAACGGAAGCACGGCGTGTACGCGGTGAGCTTGACGGGCAGTTCGCCCTCCAGCGTTTCATCGGCGTAGAGGTTCGTTAGCGGCACTTCCGCAGTCGGAATCAGCCAATAGTCCGTTCCTTCGAGCTTGAAAAGGTCGTCGGCGAACTTGGGGAGCTGGCCGGTGCCCATCAGCGCATTCGAGTTGGCCACAAACGGAGGCAGCACTTCGGTGTAGCCGTGCTCACTGGTGTGGACATCGAGGAAGAAGTTGATGAGCGCCCGCTCCAGTTTCGCGCCGGCGCCCATGTAGACGGCGAAGCGTGAACCGGTAATCTTGGCGGCGCGCTCGAAGTCCAGGATTCCCAGTCGAGGGCCAATGTCCCAGTGAGCCTGAGGGACGAAGGAATACTCTTTGGGAGAACCCCACCGCCGGGTCTCAATATTGGCGGACTCGTCTTTGCCCGCGGGGACGGACTCGTGGGGGACGTTAGGGATCCGAGTCGCCAGGTCGTGTTGGGCGTCGTCGGCGGACTTGACGTCTTCTTCGAGAGCCTTCGCTCGCTGGCCGATCTCTTTGCTCTTGGCGATAGCATCGCCTGCGTCCTCGCCAGCCTTCTTCGCTCTTGCGACTTGCGCGGAGATCTCGTTGACTTGCCGCTTGAGTTCTTCGATCTCGGCAACAGCAGCCCTGCGGCGCTCGTCCGCTCGGACGAACTCGTCCAATAGCGCGGGATCAGCGCGGCCCTCCAAACGCTGCTTTAGAGCGTCGAAGTCGCGCCTCAAACGGTTCAAATCAAGCATGAACGTCCAGTGTAAACCGTCGCGGACGCAGTCTATGATCTGCCGGGCGTTACGCTTCCGGGGTGCGCGTCAGAAGAACCATGGCAGCAGCCGGCGAGCGATTGAGAATCAGGAAGTCGATTACGCCGCGGAGGTAGCCGCAGCCGAATCCGAAGTGGTAGGCGGCGAAGACGGGGGGTAGATAGGCAAGCAGGTCCCAGCGGCTGTGCCGGCGGCAGAGGCCCGCCGCACTGAAGATGCTGGCTGAGAAATAGGTCGCGAGCAAAAAGAGTAGGCCCCAAAGCAAAACAGGAGTGAACAAGCCAACGATGAGTAGCGAGAATAGCGCGAGTATGAACGCGCCCGGAACGAGCTGACGCAGGGATGCGGGCTGGCCGTGTTTCTTGAGCGTAGCCACTTTCCAGTAGCCATACTGCCCATATTGGCGAAACAGCTGGGTGACGGACTTGCGAGGCTGATACCAGGAACAGATGCGCGGGGTTTGCCAAATCTTGCCGCCCAGCAGCAGGATGCGGAAGTTGAACTCGCTGTCTTGCGCCCGAACGAGAGTTTCATCGAACAAGCCGAATCGTTGAAAGGCTTCTCGACGCCAACAGCCAAGAAAGACAGTATCTACGGGGCCTTCGTGAGACGGGTCGTGAGCTTTCCCGCCGCCGGTCACCCAACGGCAAGCAAAGGATAGGCCAACCGCCTCGCTGACGCGGCCGCCGGCAATATCAGCTACCCATGGGCCTCCCACGTTGTCGGCTCCGGTCTTGTCTAGCGCGGCAATGCATTCGGCGATGTAGTCGTCCGCATAGGCGGTGTGAATATCCATGCGGACGATGACAGCGCCGGTCGATGCGCGTATGCCCCGATTGAGCGCAAAGGAAGTGATCTTCTCCGGGTTCGGCAGTACCCGCAGCGGTGGATAGGCGATGCTCAAGGCGTCTAGCTTCGCCAAGGTTCCATCTTTGCTGCCGCCATCGACTACTGAGAACGGCACTGCAAAACTAGACCACAAAGCGGCGGAGTGAAGGCGTCGGAAGGCGCCGGAAAACCAGACCGCTGATGTGGTCCGCGAGCATCCCGAAGGTGTTGTGTGGAACACGGGAGGGATGTATCGAGTGGAGTTGTACGCACAAGTACGCCGCA
>JAQCLD010000138.1 GCA_027592785.1 Acidobacteriota bacterium | reverse complement strand
AACACCGGCACAACAACAGCCGGATAACCTGTCACTGGTTTCTTTGTTGCGGTGAAGGGGTGCAGGCCAGGGACTGTCCCTACGTGGACCGTCCCCCACCTCACAGTCCGAACCCGCGACCGACGCCGAAATCCCCGCCATCGGCCGCGCGGCTCATCTCCCCAAAGGGACAGTTTCTTTTTGCTGTTCTGCGTGCAAGAATGCTGGACGACACATGCCGCGACAGGCTCGCGTGGTGGCGGTCGGCGTACCGCACCACGTTACTCAGCGGGGCAACAACCGCCAAGACATCTTCTTGCTCGATGAAGACCGCCGGTTCTATCTGGAGACCCTGGCGGCGTTCTCCCAGCGCTATCGGCTGACGCTTTTGGGCTATTGCTTGATGACCAACCACGTCCATCTGATCGCCGTGCCGCAACGGCCCGACTCATTGGCCCAGGCCTTAGGCAATACCCATCAACTGCACGCGCAGCGCTTCAATCGACGCTATGGACGAAGCGGCCACGCGTGGCAGAACCGCTTCTTTTCCTGTCCCTTAGGGCCCGACGGCCTGACTAGACAGTCCATTGTATTGCAGGAGGAAACCGGAGCAGCCTCAATCGGGAGGCGCGAGCGGCGCGCCTCCTGCGCAGGCGACCCGGGCCGCGGACGGTGTGCCGGCGGTGTCGGTCCTTCGCCTTCCCATCGATTATCGGTGACGGTCCGGGAAGTCTTGCTGACCTAACGGCCCAAACAGCAACGAGCCTACTTCCTGGCTTACCCTATACTGGTATTTATTGGTATTAACTGATGGCCAAAAACACCAGTATCACCATCGGCGATCACTTCGAAGCCTTCATCGCAGAACAAATCCGAGTCGGTCGCTACGGCTCCGTCAGCGAAGTCGTTCGTGCTAGCCTCCGTCTGCTCGAAGAACACGAACAATCCGTACAGGCAGTACGCCAGGCTCTCATCGACGGCGAGAAGAGCGGCGACGCCGGAGAACTCGACATGAAAGCGATTCGCGCCCAGGCCAAAAAAAGGGCGGGACCGAAACCCGTGAATGCGTAAGATCCGCATGCAGGCGCTCGCCGAGGCAGATCTCGTCGACGTTTGGATCTACACCCAGGAGCGCTGGGGCGAAACTCAGGCCGACCGTTACTTCGACGAACTGGAGGCAGGCATCCTGCGCCTAGCTCACAATCCAGAACTCGGTCGTGCCTGTGAACACATCCGCGCCGATTACCGTGCTCTTCGAATCAACCGTCACATCGTGTTTTACAAACTGGAACCTTCTCTGATCCGCGTCGTTCGTATCCTCCACCAGCGAATGGACCCCGCCCTCAGGCTCTAACCAAGCCCCCTTTGGCCCGAAAGGGGGCTGGAGCCCGGATTTCTCTACTGGTCATGCGCTCGCGCCGCTGCACCCTCCTCGATCCGCCTAGGGCGCCCAATCTTCAACCCCCCGCTCGGCCCTTCGCTTCCCATCGGCGCTAACCTGTCAGCAACGATGCCTGCCGCTCCCTCCCTCCCCCGCGTCGGCATTTCGTCCTGCCTGCTGGGAGAACCAGTCCGCCATGACGGCGGGCACCGCAAGCAGCCGACATTGCTGGACGAATTCTCCAGTCAGATCGAGTGGGTCGCCTCCTGCCCGGAAGTGGAGTTAGGACTCGGCGTCCCCAGAGAAACCATCCAGATCGAGCTACAGCAAGGCTCCCTCGCCTTGATGACCCATGACAGCCGCCGCGACATCACCGACTCGATGCGCTCCTGGGCCCAGCAGCGCGCGGCCGCCTTGGCCGCAATGAACATTTCGGGTTACGTCTTCAAGGCCCGCTCGCCTAGCTGCGGCGTCGGCTCCGTCGCCATTGTCGGCGGCGGCCACGACGGAACAGGCTTGTTCGCCGCCGAACTCATTCGCCAACTGCCCAACTTGCCGGTCGTCGAGGAAGATCAGCTGGCAACCCACTCCGCCCGTCAAGCCTTTCTTGAGCAGGTTCGCCGCTACGCCACATCCACCGGGTAATGCTTGGAACAGCCATTCGATATTTTGTTCTTGACCTGTCCTCTGTTCTCCTCTAGGCTTGCGAAGTACTCGATGCGATTTCCCGGATTCATCGTCGGCGTTCTGCTGTTGACGTCAACTTCTCCAGCCGCGGCGGCAGACCGCATCTTCGAGTTCGGCCTAGTCGTCTGCCAACAACAAGAATTCGCGGCGCCGGTCGTCGTCTTGTCCAGCGTGCAGAGCTCAGAACTGGTCGTGCCGGTCGCGGCTCTCGACCTCCCGCCCGAAGACAGCCTGCCGCCGGACGAAGGGCGCCCTTGCGCGGATGTTCTGACGGATCTGACCCGCAGCGGCTACGCTCTCGCGGCATCCACGCCAATCTCACGGCGGGCTCCTCCACCGGAAGATATCTTTCTACGCCGGAAGCCATCTGCTACGGAGAGATTGGAGTGGACCATCCAGCTGACTAACTCCGTCGCCTTACTGTCGTGTGATCCGCTGTCCGACGTAGTGGCTAGCTTCGCCGATGGCGCGGCGCCCCCAGTATTGTCGATTCCGGAAGGTTCTTCCTGCGCGGTGTACCTGGCTGCGATGCTCGCCCTGGGGGGCGAGATCATCGCTCGCAACGCGGTTGCTCCGCCAGGCACGCCGCCTGCCGGTCCGGTGACCGTGTACACAGCTTATGAATTGATTCGGGCGTTCCCGGCGCCCGACCAGAACCTGCCGCGGTTCCCTCGAATCAACAATGGCCGCGACCGGCTGCCGTAATTACAACCTCGCTTGAAGGTTCTTTAGTTCGCGTACTGCCGCTTCGGCGACGCGCGGATCCGAATCATTCGTGCGCCGTTGCAAGTGGGCAACGCTGTCGCGGTCGCCGGACCGCGACACGACCGTGGCCAGTTCGATCTTCTGGGACCTGGTTCCGCTCGTCAACGGCGTGTAAAGTTCGGCCAAGATCCTCGGCATGCGGGCCAGTTCGATCAAAAACGCCCGCGCCTCGCCCCTATGGAACGTAGAGTCCAGTCCATCGACCAGGTAGCGAATCTTCTCGAGGTCGCCAAGATAGACAGCCGCGAAGGCCATCGATAACCGCGCTGACTCGCTCTTCTCCTCGGCAAAGGCGTCGTTGACCGTCGTCAGATCGCCCGCTGCCCCGCCGCGCCCCAAGCCTTCGGCGGCGGCCGCTCGCATCTGTTCGTCCTTGTCCCGCAAGAACAGCAAGAAGGTCCGCTCCTCTCCGTTCTCAGGGATCTTGGCCAACGCCACTAGAGACTCACGGCGAACTTCCTTGTCCTTGTCTCCCCTAGCCAACCGTGAAAGATCGCGTACCGCTTCCTTCACCCGCAACTGACCGGCCGCATGCGCGGCGGCTTCCCGCACGTCGTCGTTCGGGGACGCCAGGGAAGGTACGACCTCCGGTCCGACGCTCACATCGCCGATCTTCTCCAGCGAGCGCAGCGCCTCGATCACGACCGTATCGTTTTCGGAGTGCAGGGCTTCTTTGAGTTGCGGCACGGCCGCCGATCCCCTCAGAATCCCCACCGCGCGGGCCGCGTTGGCGCGTGAATCCATGCTGCTGCCGCCCGTAATCAACGGCGCGATTGCCGCAATATCCGCCGGAGCCGCCTGAATGCTGGGCTGAAGAATCAGCGGTTCCGGCGTCGTGAAACGCTTCTTGACGTTGCCGCCGAATGATTTCACGGAATTCAACCAGCCGAACTTCACGTATCCGGGCATGTAGAAATTGACCAGCCCGTCGACGGCCATCGATTGAATGTCGGGGCTAGCGTCACGAGTGGCGACACGCAGCGGTTCCAGGCACGCTTGCCCGCCCACTTTGATAAGCCCGATGAGCACTTCGTCGCGCACGTCCGGGGCCGGGTCTCGCACTAGGCCAGCGAGAGCTTCGCACTTCTGGGCGCCGCCGCCGCCGCTGTCGGCAAGCTGCTCAACCGCCTTTCGGCGAACCTTAGCGTCGGTGCTTTGGAGATCCTGCGACTGGGCCAGCAGACTGCCGCCAAGCGCAAGAGCGAGGAAGAGTGCGAAGTAAAGGGGGATGTGTTTCATGGGGGTCCAAACCTCTAGGGTTCGACCCGCATTATACGTATTCCAGTTGCACCTTTTTATTGACGATGCCCGCGTCGTAGCCCAGATCGAGCAAGAGCTGTGCGGATCGCAACACTTCCGGGTCCATATCCGTCGTGTGATGGTTGACGTACATGCCCACGAACTGGTCCGCGTCTTCGTTTGAAAGACCGCGCGCGAACTGCAGCGCATACTCCAGCGCCGCCTCGCGATGATCCAATGCGTACTGGATGCTCTCGCTCAAACAGCGCCGCGATTCCTTCTTCACATCTTCAGGCAGGTTGCGCAGAATGCAGTTCGCGCCCAGCGGCAGCGGCAGATTGTGGACTTCCTTCCACCAAGCGCCCAGGTCGACGATGTTGTGCAACCCGGACTCGCCCCAAGTCACTTGCCCCTCGTGGATAATCACGCCCGCATCGACTTCGCCCTTCTCTACTGCCGGCAAAATCTGATCGAAATCCATGACGACCGCTTCGAAGTCCGGCTCGTAAAGCCGCATCGCCAAGTAGGCCGTCGTCATCAGTCCGGGGATGCCGATCTTCTTGCCCTTGAGGGCCTTCGGGTCGAGCGCCTCCTTGGCCATCAAGATCGGGCCGTAACCGTCGCCAACGCTCGATCCCGCCGCCGTCAAGATGTACTTGTCCGCTACGTAGGGGTAGGCGTGATACGAAATCGCCGTCATGCCGTAGCGCCCTTCCTGGGCCGCTACGTTCAGCGATTGGATGTCGCTCAAGATGTGCTTGAAGTCGACAATCTCCGAACTGACGAAGCCCTTCGCCAGGGCATAAAACATGAAGGCGTCATCCGAATCCGGACTGTGCGCAATTTCGACCAGGTGCTTTCCGTTATCCATGAGTTAGGGCTGCTTCGCTACAGTGGGAAACTGTTGATTCGAGCAGACTTTCCACTGTAACAACATGCCTGACGCCCCCGCATTCGCCGTCGCCGGCGTTCCTGACCTGTTCTTCTCGTCGAAGATCACCGAGACCGCGCGACACCTCGGCCTACAAGTCGTGCTGGCCGGAACCGCCGACGCTCTGGTGGCCCGCGCGGCAGGCGGAGCAGCAATCATACTGCTCGACTTGGGCGCCGCGCAGCTCGATCCGATCGCTACGATCTCTCGCCTAAAATCCGACCCCGCCACATCCTCCATCCGCATCGTCGCCTTCGCTAACCATGAAAAGACCGACGAGATCCGTCAGGCCCGGGAAGCCGGTTGCGACGAAGTGATGACCCGCGGAGCATTCTCTAGCAGCCTGCCGGCGATCCTCCAAAGAGCCGTCTAATGGCCTCCGCACGCAATCGCTTGATTGAGGGCATGCTCGCCCACTATCCGTTCGTCCTCAAGAATTTCCGCACGTACTTATCGAACATTTACCGCCGCAAGATCCTCGGAACCAACGTCGTCGCGCCCTACTCTGCCATCTTCTACGCGACGCACAAGTGCAACCTCGACTGCACCTACTGCACGCAGAAGAATCCCGAAGTCTTCTCTGAAGAGCTCGACACCGAGCGCACCATTGAGATTTTTCGCCGCATCCGCAAAGACGTCGACACCTTGCTCATCACCGGCGGCGAATGCCTCATGCGCAAGGACATCGAAGAGCTGGTCCGCGCCGCCAAACGCGACTGCGGTTTTCGCTCAGTCGTGATGGTCACCAACGGCGTCTTGCTCGATAAACGCCAACCGATCTTCGAGCACTTGAACGGCCTGATCGTCAGCCTCGACGCCATCACTCACGATCCTTCCGAGCCCATGTCGAAGTCAGCGCAGATCCCCAAGGTGCTCGACAACCTCATGCTGGCCAAGAGCAAGCTTCCGCCCGGCGCGATCACGCTCAGCTGCGTCCTCGAACTGTGGAATCTCGATGAAGCCGAACGCATTCTCGAGTTCTGCCGCCAACACGACTTCCAGTTCTCCGTGCAGTCCGCGCAGAACAACGGCAAGCACCCCAACTTCACTTACCTCAAGGACGCTCGCTATCAAGCCTTCGTCGACAAGTTGATCGACATGCGCAAGTCGGGCGCTGCCCGCATCAACGGCACGCCCAAACTGCTCAACACGCTGCTGCGCTTTGAAGAGTTCAAGTGTTACCCGACGATGTTTCCGCGCGTGTATCCCAACGGCGACGTCTTCTACCCTTGCGAAGTGCTGCGCAAGATCGCCGGCAACGTCCTCGAAGACGGCTCCATCTCCAAAGCCTTCAAGCGCGGAAAAAAACTCTACGGCGAAACGCCTGCCTGCAAAAACAACTGCTTCCTGTTCGGCAACGTTCTTTCTTCCTACTACGTGGAAGACTTCTGGGGCCTAGCCGGCGACACCGTCCGCCGCGGTTAGCCGCTCAAGTCCGCGCAGCGACCGCCCAGGTCCGCACGACGGCCGTGAATGTCTGCGCAGCGGCCGGTAGTGTCCGGCGATGTCCGCGAATGTCGACCAACTAAACGAGACTCAGTCAATCTCTCAAGTTCCGTGGGAGCCTCAAGGACGAGTTCGAGGACAGGTTGCTCGCCGAACTCGGCTGTAAGCGCGTAGTCTCGATCGATGAACATCCGCAACGCTGAGCCGTCTCGAGTGATTCGGAGTATATATGGGGCGTTGTCCAGCAAACCTGTCCCTCCGGTCTTACCCATTAAGACACACCAATATCTGCTTAGGTTGCGCGGCGCGGCGCTGGAAGGTCGGTCAGGGCACCGCCTTCCCTTCTTCAGGGGAAACCGCCCCCTTCGGGTCTTTCGGGCCTGCGGTTGTTCGGACAACTATGAGCACGCCCATGGCTCAGGGTATTTGTCGCCAAAGCTCGGGCGACTCATAGACCTCCATGTCGATCCCTTGACCGCGCACGACGTAGTCGATTGCCGCTCGTGCATTGCCCGGATCCCATAGCCAACGCGTGCTGCCGTGTCGCGCCCACTTGCGGCGCGGCGGCGGCTCGAAGCCGGCATCCGCTAGGGCGCGGCTTGCGTAGGCTTTCAGGTCTCCCATCACCCGTTCGGGCACGCTACGGCTCGCCACCACAGCATGAACGTGAGTCGACCGAACATGCGCGGCGAGCAGCGCCCAATCGCGATGCGAACAGGTACGTCGAATCGATTCGAGCACAACCCGCCGTCGCTGCTGATCGAGCGTCATGGGTCCGTCCGCCATCAAAGCCCGGGAAGATTCAGCTCGACGCACGTCCGGCTGCAAGCAGGCCGTGCCGGGGACGTTGTGCCTTCGATCAACGGTCGGCGAATCCGTTGCGTGTAGTCTGTTTCCGTAACAGGAAAAGGTGAGCAGGAACGCGATCGGCCATCGTCCTGGCCTATCGCTGCCGTCTTCGGTAATGGGCCTAGTCTAACCCAGCGCAAGCCGCCGACCCACCCGAGCCGCGGGCGCAAGCCCGCGGTTGTTCGAAAAACCATTGGCTCACGCCCATGGCTCGGGTTGGGTTGTTGTGTTAGTTCCGCGGGCGACCTCCAGCGCGGAGGGGAAGCGCGGAGGGGACGAGCGCGGAGGGGACAGCTTCTTTTTGACGACGAAAAGATCAGAACCCTTCAAAACCAGACACATCGGAACGCTCCAGGCCCAGAAAGAAGCTGTCCCTGGGCCCCTGTCCCTGTGGGGCCTGACCTGCACCCCCGAATCGAAACAGAGAAACTAGTGACGGATCTTTCGATAGAAGAAGGAGGCCGTC
>JAQCLD010000137.1 GCA_027592785.1 Acidobacteriota bacterium | reverse complement strand
TATTTGGATCGATCCGAGGGACTAACTCCCCATCACCGCTGCGGCTCTTCTGGCTTTGACCGCGCGCCCGTGACACTGCTCCCGGTGCACCGGAGCCCCTGGTCGTGTCTCGACTAGCCAGGGACCTTCTGCATTTATGTATACCACCCCGTGTCAAGGGGTAAGGCCAGGTCGCCGGGCTGGTGCGCAAGCCTATCGCGTCGACTCAACCTCGGCTAACCAGTCGGGGGCTTTGAGGACATCGCGCGGGCGGCTGCCATCGGGCGGGCCGATGATGCCGTCTTTCTCCATGGCGTCGAGGATGCGCGCGGCGCGGCCGTAGCCGAGGCGTAGTCGTCGTTGCAGGGTCGAGGTGGAGGCCTTGCCTGCTTCCAGCACGCAGCGGACGGCATCTTCGTACACCGGGTCGTCCAGACCAGGAGCGTCTTCTTCGGCGCCTTCCGTCTCGTCGATCGGTGGGGCCAGGTAGCTGACGTCGTAGCGCGGCTTGGCTTGAATCTTCCACTCTTTGACGACTTTCTCGATCTCTTCTTCGGTGACGAACGGGCCGTGCAGGCGAATCATGCGCGCCGTGCCTGGGGGCAGGAAGAGCATATCACCGCGTCCTAGCAACGCTTCCGCGCCGGAGGAGTCGAGAATGGTGCGCGAGTCGATGCCCGTCGCCAAACGGAAGGACATGCGCGCCGGCACGTTGGCCTTGATCAGACCGGTGATGACGTTGACGCTCGGGCGCTGTGTGGCTAGCACCAGGTGGATGCCCACCGCGCGCGCCATCTGCGCCAAGCGTGTGATGGACTCTTCGATGTGGCGGCCTTCGAGAATCATCAGGTCGGCTAACTCGTCGATGATGATGACGATGTAAGGCAGCCGCTTGAGGCTTTTCGCCAGATCCGGGTTCTCGATTTCGTACTTGGCCTTAATGCGGTCGAGCTTTGTATTGAACTGATCGATGTTGCGGACGCTGTGTTCGGCGAGCAGCTTGAGACGCCGCTCCATCTCGGTTGTCGCGTTCTTCAACGCGTTCGACGCCTTCTTCATGTCCGTGATGACCGGCGTCAGCAGGTGTGGGATCTCGTGATAGAGACCGAGCTCAACCGTTTTCGGATCGACCATGATGAAGCGCACTTCTTCGGGCGTGGCGCGCAGCAAGATCGACATGATGAAGGCGTTGATCATCACCGACTTGCCCGAACCGGTGGAACCGGCGACGAGCAAATGCGGCATGGAGCACAGGTCGGCAACGTTGATCCGTCCGTTGATGTCTTTGCCGAGCGCGACGGTCAGCGGCGACTCGTGCTCGCGGAACTCACGCGACTCGACCACTTCGCGCAGGGTGATGATTTCGCGCTTGCGGTTGGGGACTTCGATGCCGACCGTCGATTTGCCGGGGATGCGTTCGACCAGAATCGATTCGCACTCGAGCGCCAGGCAAAGGTCCTCGGAGAGGCCCAGCACCTTGGCGTACTTGATGCCCGGATCGGGCTTGAATTCAAACGTTGTGACGACCGGGCCGGGGTTGATCTGCACGACCGAGCCACTGACTTTGAATTCTTCAAGCTTAATCTGAATGCGGCGGGCGACTTCGTGCAGCTCTTCGGCGTCGTACGCGGTACGGGCGTGCGGCGGCATGAGCAGCGCCGTCGGGGGGATGCGGTAGCTGATGGCGGCGACTTCTTCCTCGTCGTCATCGTCTTCCCCATCGCCGTCGTCCCAGGGAGCGTCGCCATTGGCGATCTCTTCGTCGGCGCGGCGCGCGATGGTCGATGCTTTGGCCTCGAACGCGGGTTGTTCTTCCTCCTCTTCCTCGAACAGCTCGACTTGTTCCAGGGGCTCTTCGCTGTAGGGCACGATGGGCGGCAGCTCGACGTGGCTGCCGGCTTCGGCTTCACGGTCGATGGTCGTGCGGCGGGCCGGTAGTTTGACGGTCAGCGTGCGAGCTTCTTCTAGCTCGTCGCTCGCGGTCGCTGGCGCACGGCGACGGCGCTTGGCGCGCCAGGAGAGAAAGCGTTCACGCAGCGACGGCCCCATGCTGGCGGTCTTGCGGTTGCGCCAGTCCGAGAACTTTTCCAAATGAAATGACGTCAGTAGATAGACCGAAGCGACGGCCATGACCAACAGCAGCAAAGCAGTTCCGGCGCGGTTGAGGTACCGCAGCGAGATGTCGGCAAACACGGAGCCAAGCACGCCGCCGGAGCGAACAACGCCGCTCCAGACGAACCAATCGCCGCCGAGACTGAGCGCCCAGCAGATCGTGATCAGCATTAGCACGGCGCCGGCGGCGCGCACGCCAGGCCAGTGCAGCGAGGAGGAACGCATCCACAGCCAGCCCAGCGAGATCAAAAATATCGGTACTAGAAAGGCCCCTAAGCCCAGCGTTTGCAGCGCGATATCGGCAAACAAGGCGCCTGGTACGCCGACCAGGTTGTGGGCCATGAGTTCGCTTCCGGCGACGTTCAGCGAGGGGTCGAGTGGGTAGTAGGAGACCAGACTCAGGATGAGTGCAACGGCGAACGCAAGAACAGCGAAGCCCGCTGGCTCGTTCAGCCGGGGGTTAGAGGTTGGTCGTAATGTAAAGCCGCTCATACTTCCTCTCGTTAATGCTAGCGAGGCGAAGAAGAGCCGCTGGAGCCGCTATTAGTATGGCAGAGGCG
Organism: Acidobacteriota bacterium; assembly: GCA_027592785.1. Classification (GTDB taxonomy): domain Bacteria; phylum Acidobacteriota; class Terriglobia; order Bryobacterales; family UBA6623; genus CAMPKL01. Next base: position 5,211 of record JAQCLD010000137.1, on the reverse strand, counting down.
CGAAGATCGAGGGAAAGAATGAATTGGGCAAAGATATGGCTACTCGTCGTTGTCCCCTTGGGGCTGGCCGGATGCGATCCGCGCTGTTTACTTGAAGATGTACTCGCCGCCGAGAGCGCCGGAGCGAACGCGATTGACTGCGGCTACGTTGCGCGCGATGGCGACCGCACAGCAATTAACGCCTGTGTGACAGCTGCACTACGAGCAAACCTGGCTTTCGAGGCGCGGTACGAGTTGCAAGGAATCGATTCGCACATCGTGGAGGCGTTTGTAAGCGTGGGCGCCGGGCGGGTGGTGCGTCTGGATTACGACGGTCATATTGACGGAGGACTGTACCACTCATGGGAATATGTGCGGCGCTACACTTGCGACCAGCCTCTCCTGACGGATGTGCCGAACGGGGACTTCCCGCCGCTCGAGTGCGACGCCTGGGTGGGAGGCAAGATGGCCTGCGAGACGAAGGGCTTGACTCTCTGGCTCGCCTCTTGGGACGAAAACTAGTGAGGAAGGCTTGAGTGCCCTAGAGTAGACCTCATGGCAATCCCAGTCTCGAGTAGCGAGCAAATCCCGCGCGTCCTGGTCGTAACCGGAGGCAGCGGCGGTATTGGTGCCGCTACCGCGCGGTTGGCTGCGAAGAGGGGCTACCGTGTGTGCATTAACTATCGGACCGACGAATCGGGCGCGAACCGCATTGTCGACGAGATCCGCGAACACGGCGGCACAGCCATAGCTGTGCAGGCGGACATCAGCGACGAGTCCGCTGTGGTCGCTCTGTTCGAGACCGTAGAAGTGCATCTCGGACCAGTTACGGACCTGGTCAACAATGCGGCGACCCTTGAGACCCAAATGCGTCTGGACTCGATGGATGTCGCCCGATTCCGCCGGGTCTTCGAGACCAACGTATTCGGGACAATGCTTTGTTCCCGCGAAGCCGTCCGGCGCATGTCCACTCGCTTGGGCGGAGTCGGCGGCAACATTGTGAACGTTTCCTCCGGAGCCGCTCTCACAGGCGCCCCAGGCGAGTACGTGGTCTACGCTGCATCGAAGGGCGCGGTGGAAACCTTTACAGTCGGGTTGGCTAGAGAGGTCGCCGAAGAGTCTATTCGAGTTAACGGCGTGAGGCCGGGCTTTATTTACACGGACCTCCATTCGAAAGGCGGCGAGCCGTCAAGGGTGGATCGGGTCAAGACGTTGGTTCCCATGCAACGCGGCGGACAGCCTAGCGAGGTTGCCGCAGCCATTCTCTGGTTGTTGTCCTCGGAAGCGTCCTACATAACTGGAACATTCATCGACGTCGCCGGGGGGCGATGAAGAGCGCTCTATCTTCCGAAATTAGTGAGGAAGGTGAGGGCGAGGACGATGACGCCGAGGATGACGCGGTAATAGACGAAGACTTTGAGAGTCGCCTTCTGCAGGTAGCGCAAAAAGAGCGAGATCACTGCGTAGCCGAAGATGGCGGAGGCGATGACGCCGACGGCGAAGGCGGTGTGCATCTCGGGGGGGATGCCGCCCGTCTCCATGGCGTCGAGGAAGGCTTTGAGGCCCGCTCCGAGAATGATCGGCGTCGACAGCAGGAACGAAAATCGCGCGGCGGAGTGGCGGGTGATTTCTAGGAACATCGCGGTGGTGATGGTGATGCCCGAGCGCGACGTGCCGGGGATCAGGGCCAGTGCTTGGGCGCAACCGACGGTCATGGCATCGCCAAAACTCACCCGGTTGAGGTCGCGGATGAGTCCGCCGCGCTTCTCGACCGCCGCCATCAACAGACCGACGACGATGAGCATCACGCCAATGACGGCGGGGCTGCGCAGCACGCTCTCGATGAAATCCTTGAGGAACAGCCCGGAGATCCCCGCCGGGAACGTGGCGGCGACGAGCAGCCAGAGCAGCCTCGGGTTCGCGTAGAGGTCATGATCGATTTCGCCCGGCTTGGGCTTCAAAACTTCGCGTCCGATTGCTAGGAAGGCGATACGAACCCAGGTCTTGGCGAAGTAAAGTAGCACCGCGACTAGCGTGCCCAGGTGCAAGGCGATGTCAAACAGCAGGCCGTGGTAGGGCCAGCCCAACAGCCACGGCGTGAGGATCAGATGCGCGGAGCTGGAGACTGGCAGGAACTCCGTCAACGCCTGGACCAAAGCCAGGATCAGGGCATGCAGCAGAGGCATGGCCGCCTCTCTAGTGTGCGACGGCCTCGAACGCCGGGATCAGATTGCCGGCGGAGTCGAAGTCGATTTCTTGCGGGCCGCTGATGATTTCAATTTCGGGATTCTGTTCGATCTCGGGCAGCAGGTTTTCGCTGACGAGGCACTCGGCTATGTCCATTGTGTTGGGGATCCAAACGATGGAGCAGTCGTTGGGGTTGCCGCGGCCGCAGGTCTCGATGATTTTCTCAACGCAGTCACGGTCAGTGGCGAAGTGCATCGGCGTGGCGCCAGGCTGAGTCGTCGAAGACGTGAGGCCGTTGACCCAGGTGGCGTTGTAGTCGATGGCGTTGACCAAACGGTCAGTAGTGATGTCGGCGAAACCGACTCCGATGGCGTTGCCGTAGCTCTTGTTGGAGAGTTCACGCACGAATAGCCGGCGCACGACAGGCACGTCTTTCCAGACGTTCGGTCCCTCGACGGAACGGTTGACGACCTTGGTGTCCATGCCGGCACCAGAGAAGGTCTTGCCCATCTCGTCGACGATCAGCAGGTCGACTTCCTTGGCGGGGATGTTGGCCTTCCAGGACTTGGTGAGCGCCAACAGCTTTTCTTCTTCGGGGACTATGGTCGCGGCGCCGATGGCATGAACTTCGGCGGTATTGTGCCAGGCGTCTTCGAGGATGGCCAGCCCACCGAGCATCTTGCCGGAACCGAGCACGACTTGGCCCACGGAGCGGATGACTTTTTCCATGCCCAAACGCAGCGCCCAGGTGTGATAACGCTTGGCGCCGGCCCACTTGCCCAGGCCGATCGCCATCATCTTGTGGACGCCGGACTCGAGGCCGCCCTCAAAATCGGTGTGCCACTTGACGCGGCTGCAGAGCATGACGCCATCGGCCTCGAAGGCCTGCTTATCCATCGAGACTTCGATGCCTTCGGGCGTCGTGCCGATGGTGACGACGTCGAGTGAGCTGATGACCGGCGCGCCCATGCGTTCTTCGGTGATGCCGTAGTGATGCAGCACGTCCGCTTGTCCCTCGGCGGTGGCGGCGCCGTGGCTGCCCATGACCGGGATGATGAAGGGTTGGCAGTCGCGAGACTTCCAGAAATCGACGGCGGCTTTGACGATCACGTCGATGTTTTGGATGCCGCGGCTCCCAGCGCCGATGGCGATGCGGCTGCCCGGCTTGACCTTCTTCGTCCAGTCAGCGGCTTCGAGAGTCGCTCGCACGGCAGCGGTGACATCTGCGAGGGCCCTTTTGGGGAAGTTTTGACGGATGCGGACGAGGCGTTGTGTCGGCATAGGAACACTTGATTATAGGCGGGTTAAGGGTATGTTCGGCGGAGTCGTGCGCACTGCGCCCAAAAGGCTCGTTTTGTGCGCCTGGGGTCGGCCGACGCCGCCTTCAACAGGGGAATCAGGTCCCCATGAGATAGTTTGCCGCGGCGGCCAACGCGGTGAGGACTATCGCGGCCAATAGCCAAAGTCCAAGGTTTCCGGTTTTCCGTTGCTCCTCAGCCTCGGCCCTTTGCTCATCCAACTCACGTTTTTTATTGGGGTCATCGGTCGGCCGCGGCCCAAGGATGCTACGGATGCAGGCTTCTTCCTCTTCGCGGCGCTTCTCATCGTCGTTTGAACTCATTGTGCGTCTCCTAGTGGACCGCCATAGTTGTACCTCAACTGGGAGCGAGAATTCTTGGGCGGTTCGCTGGGAATTGTTTTGGCTGCTCCGTTCTCGATGCGAATCCGGTCGAGCAGGGGGCGCCTGGTCACAACTCCAGCCTTGCTTCCAAGGGGGCTCGATCGGCGAACAGCAAGCCGGTGGGCCCGGTTTCCCAACGAATCCTCAGTAGGCGTTGAGAGCCAAACGACTCTACTATAGGACACTCGCCGAAGCCAATACACGAAGCTACTCAAACCACGGACTGGCAGGACTTCGGCCTTTCTATGGAGAGGAGTCCAGTGTCTCACCAGGAGCAACCAGAACTGCCCATCTTACGCGTCGTGTAGTACCTACAAGAACTCTTGTAAGGGTACTTAATCGGGACCGATGGACTATATCCGCTAACCAAGATGACGGCCTACGCTTAAGGTGGCCTCGGGCGTTACGACGGGGCAAGAGGAGATATGAAGAAGATAAGTCAGCTACTTAGGGCCGCCTTGCTCGCGGGTGTGGCTGCAGCAGCAAACCTTTCAGCGGGCACGATTACGACCATTACGATCGGTGATTTCACAGCACCGGACGTTCTGGATTTCGAGTCGGTTGCTACGGGTAACATTGCCGGCAACGACGCGATCTTCGCCGCGATCGGCATCTCGTCGATTAGCGGCACAGCGAGTTCGTACAGCGATGACTTTCAGGATCGCGACAACTCCTCGGATGGAGCCCTGTGGTTCACGTCGGGCGATCAACTAGTTGTCGTCGATCCAGGAAACTCGGGCGGCTCTATCTACGGACAGGGCGGCATCAGCTACACGATCGACTTTGCCGCCGCGATTTCGCGCTTCGGATTCAGTACGCATGACGAGCCGTTTGCATCGCAGGGCGCGCCGCCGTTGGTGATCACTTTCTACTCAGGCGTTGTGCCGGTCGGCTCGACGACTTCCAATGGCGTCCTCTTACCGACCACTGGCCCGAGCCCTGATTGGGATCGCCGCGACTACTTCTTCCACAACACCGACTCATTTGATCGAATCGTGTTGAGTACGACCGGCTCGGACCAGGGCTTCGCTCTCGATAACTTGACGACCGAGCCTGCCGCGGGTTCGGAGCTTTCGGACATACCGGAACCGGGCTCGCTCGCATTGCTGGGTCTGGGGCTGCTCGGTTTGGCCGCCGCGCGCCGCAGACGCCGCAGCTAGGCCATTCAGAGTTCGCTTCTCCGGTCCGCCGCAGCCGCCAAGGTTGCGGCGGATTCGTCATTGGTCGGGCGGTTTAGCTGCGCAGGGTGATACGCAGATGAAGGTTTGCGAGCTCTTCTAGTTGCCGTCGCCGAGTCCTACAAGTCGCTAGCGTTGATCGGAATCGACGCGGCGCAAAGCTGCTCGGCAGCGGCTGATCCGTTT
>JAQCLD010000136.1 GCA_027592785.1 Acidobacteriota bacterium | reverse complement strand
CATGCGAAACTCCTTGTCCCACCAGTCTCGCTTCTTGGCTGGGTCGGGGATGTTGCGGATGTCTTGAGCTTGCGTGTCCTGCGGCTCGAACAACACCGCGGCTACGGAACCCGCAGCGGCCGTCGTTACAATGAGTTCGCGGCGAGAGATTTTCTTCATCGCAATCTTTCCTTGTCGTTATCCAAGCAAGTAATTCGCTTTCACGAGATACCGAACAACTTGGCGGCATTATTCCAGAAAATGTCTTCCACGGCGTTATCGCTCAGTCGCTCCGACCAGCAGGCCCACTTCAGCGAGCGCAAGTTTTCCAGTCCGACCATGACCGGTTTGATGGTGCCCTGTTTCTCTTTCCACACGGGCGTCTCCTCATAGAGCCACAGGAACGAGTCGGCCACTGCTACGGATCGCCCTCGCAAATGACTGACATGAAAGTCCGAACCGTACAACATCTTCTTGTGACCGATGATGCGCATGATCGCTTGATGGGCGATGGGCTCGCAGTTGGCGCTGGTGTCGAAATACAGATTGTCGAGCCCCTTCAGGTTGTGGAGTCCCTCGAGATTGTGGGCCGGTTGGAAGCCGCGGGCGGAGTGCGCCAGGATCAATGTCAGGTTGGGATACTGACGGCAATAACGTTCGATCCAGCGTTGGTTCCCCTCATCGGCCGCCGCACGCGATCGGACCATGTGCAGTGTGATGGACCAGCCCTCTTCACCGGCCACCTTGACGAGCTGTTCGGGAAGGTAATCGGGGATCTGCGTTTCCCAGGTGGGAGTCACGGCCGCCATCGTGTGGTAGCATTTGAAGCCGCGCAGCTTGAGTCGCTTCACTTCCTGGCGCACCCACTCCGGATCGTCTTCCGGCTTGACGAAGAATCCGCCCACGCAATCCTTCGAGAGTGCGACCTGTTGTGAGATCCATTCGTTGCACTGGGGGAGGAGATCTTTTTTGTCTGGACTGAAGGCCGGCAGGAACAAGGCGGCTGTGCGGCGTTTGGGATGGAGATCCTGAATCAGAGCCTGGTATTCCGGGTAGCCGACCTGCGGTGGCAAGCCCTTCAAATCCCAAGACACGGTGCCTTGTTTGAAGAGATGGGCATGTGCGTCAAAGATCTTATCTGGCAAGAACGACTCGATCTCCCGCTCGAAGAAGTTGCGGTCTTCCTCGGTGGCAATGGATTTTGCAGCCGCGTCCTTCGGCGAATCGGCCGCAACGGCCCGACCATTCACAGCGAGGTTCGGCAGCAGACTCGCCATGGCGCCGCCCATTCCGAGCCTGATCGCATCGCGGCGTGATATTGGCATCGGCGGCGTTTCAGCTTGTTGCAGTGTCATATGACATCCTTTCGGTAAATCAGGTGCCTTTCGTGTGAGAAAGGCAGTCATTCGGTCCACCAGGAATAGAAGCTGGCCTCTCGCAGCGTAAATCGCAGGCTGACTTGCTGCCCGCGCAGGGATTGGGGAAGGGCCGGGTTCCAACGGAACTCGCCTCGTGGCTGATTGCCTTGCATCGGCTGCGAGGTTGCGATCACGGCGCCTTCCGTGTCGAGAACCTCAGCTCGAAGTTCGCCGTGTTCTTTGGTCTCGACGTTGGCCAGGAGCTTGCTGCCCGACCACTTGAATGGCTTGGTCAACAGCGTACCTGGTTCTTTGCCCGCATCGAGCGAAAAGAAGCCGTCGCGGCGCAGCACCGCGAGACAGATGGCGCCAATTCCGCCAGCAATCGGTTGAGCGGGTTCCGTTCGATACTTGAGTCCCGTGTAGTAGAACCAAAGTTCGTCATCACGAATGACCGGTGCGCTGGGGGGCAGCAACTGCGTCAAGTCGAATGCTTCGCCATTGACGGGAGAGGGGCCAATGAATGGTCGCCGTTCGCCCGCACGTTGCCAAGTTCGTAAATCGCGTGAGCTACTCAATTGAATAAGGTGAAAACCGTCGGTGTTGCCAACCGGGATTTTACCCGTTGCGTGATAAACCGCCGGCAGCGCCACGTAGAGCCCTTCGTAGCGGAAGACGCCCACGTTGTAGATGTCGGCATTGTAGTCTGCGGGATCGTTGTAGCGGGGTTGCTGAAGTTGATCGTCCGCCAGTCGGGCTCGGATCTTGGCCTTGGCCAGTCGTTGATCTTCCTCGTCGGCATGAATGAGCACGCCGGTGTTCGTCCACGTCTGGAAATCCTTGCTGGTCCAGAGGCCATGCGAGCGGCCGAACGGTCCATTGGTCTTTAGCGTGGCGATAAACGTGCGGCTTTGGCGGTCGTAACTCAGATTCGATTCGTCCGACGACGGCAGCATGGGAACATCGAGTTTCTTCCAGTGGATCCCGTCGGGGCTGACGATCGGTTGCCGGCCGAAAGCTCCCAGAAAGCCCTTGAATCGCCGCTGCGGGTCGGCGTCGTCCGGGTCGTAGACGACATTCTCCATCGCATTAGCGGGCCACGCCGAGTCCGGCTCGACGGCGACGAAATTGTTCTCCAGCGATTCCTGAAACTTCCATTGACGCAGGATGGGCTTGGTCCACTTCACGCCGTCCACACTCTCGGCATACGTGGTTCCGCCCACGCCCTCCACGGGCGTCGACGTGATCAACCACAACTTGTATCGTTTCGCCGCTTCGTCCCAGGCAGGTGCACAGCGAGTCTGCAACGCCTTCTCCCACGGTTGATCCGGCTCAATGACGGCCCCGCGTTTCTTCGGTTGATGCATCGTCCGCTGGAGGCCGGCGATCTTCGCGATGCCGTGATCGTCCAGAAACAGTTGCCGCTCACCGACCGGTACCGGCACAGTCTCCTGGGCGGTGGCCACCGTGGCGAGCAGAACAACGAACAATGCAAGGTGCTGGCGGATCATGAGATGACATCCAGTTGTCAGGGATCACTTCGGGGCTTGTTGAGTCTGCAGAAACTTTTCGAGATCACGCTTGTACTGATCTGCGGCGGCATTGTCACAGACGGATCCCGACGAGTGATAGGCAAAGCCGAGATTGCGGCGATGTCTGGAAGTGTGATTGGGGCCTGTGCGATGGATTGTATTGACATGATGTAACGACACGTCTCCCGGCTTCAGCGAGAGCGTGACAGGCGGGTATTCCTCGGTGCTCGGATCGGAGACAAGGCCCCGGCTTGCACCGAAGACGCCTGATGGCTGGTGAGGTAGAATGCTCTCTCGGTGCGAGCCTGCCAGGCAGACGACGGCTCCGCTTTCAGAGGTTGAGTCATCCAGCGCGAGCGTCACGGCGACGGCGTCGGGCGGATTCCAGAACTGGTAGGCGTTGTCCTGATGCCAGGGAAACTCGTACGTGGTTGTCGGCGCCTTGTCGATCAGCATCGTGCCGTCCGCAATGACGTCAGCACCATTGAAAAGCTGCCGGACAAGCTGCATCAGGCGACAGTCACGCATGAGCTGGTCGAAGTACGCGGACCGTTCGTGAATCCGAAACAGGCACCGCAGCGACCGCTCGGCATTGGCCTCGAAAATCACATCGCCCCTCGGTGCTGAGGCGACGTCGAGCCGGAGGTGCGCCTCCAATTGCCGCGCAATTTCCTCCATCTCCTCAGCCGAGAACAGGCCCGGGATGACAGCAAAGCCATTCTGATTGTAAGCGCCAATCGTAGGCTCGTCGTACATCCGGTTAACCTTCCCACGACATCAGATACGGTTCCCGCCGCCGCTGTTCCATCTCGAGCGAAAACAGTTCGTTCAAATACGGCATCGCCCCGCCTCACGTTTCAGTTGTTCGACCATTGGATTGTTTTCCCCTCACGAAACCGCTGCCACGATAGTTCGACGATGTCATCGGGTCGTCGGCCGGTGTCAATGTACTCCGCCATGGTGCGCCCGACGAACGGAGACAGGGAAAATCCGCCCCCGCTGAAACCCTCTGCGAAATATAAACCGGCTGGCCCCTCCAGACGATCCAGAATCGGCATGCCGTCGGGAGAATAATCATAGGTGCAGGCAAACGTCCGATGAACAAATCCCTCGCGCATCCAGGGCAGCGTCGTCGATAACGCCTGATGCATCTTGCGCACGGTGGAGAACTCGGCCGTCTGGCGGCCTTGGTCCGGATCCTGTTGCACGCAGTCCTCCAGCGATTTGACCCAGTCTCCTTCGCGCCAGCCGACGAACATCTGATCCGCACCTTCCGGCCGCAGGTAAATCCCCGATGCGGCGTCGCTGACGATCCGCTGCAGACGCCGGTCGGAGCGGGCCGGAACTTGAAAAAATCCCATTTCCGCCCGATGCGGTCGCACCGGCAACGGTTGGCCGAAGCGCTCCATCTGCGACGGCAACCAGCACGATGTGCCCAGCAGCACGACGGGGGACTCCATCGTCTCCGTTTCGGTCGCCACGCGGACCAGCGACCCGGCGACTTCCAGTCGTTGCACCTCGCAGCCTTCGACGATCTCGACGCCCAATTGACGCACGACCCGCGCCAGTGCCTGCGTGGCTTCCATCGGGTCGAGATGAACGGCGCCGGGTTCGAAGGCGTAAATGGTCCGATCATCGAATCGCAAACCCGGCTGCAGCTCGTTCGCCTGCCGGGCATCGATTCTTGACACGCGACATCCCGTCGATGTGGCGACTCGAATGGCGTCATCGACGCTCGCGGAGTGATCCTGATCCGTTGCCAGCAGATATCCTGCCGGATGAACGGGAATCCCTTCGCCGAACTGCTCGTCAAGTTTCTGAAAGAACCCCGAGGATTCCGCCTGCCAGCGAGACAACCCCGCGTGCCGAACCGTCGACCGAATAATGCCTGCCGCGCGTCCCGACTGGCCGGCGCCGACATAGTGCCGCTCGAGAACCCGAACGCGGCCGCACTTCCGCAGTGCGAGATGCAACGCCGTGCTCAGACCGGTTACGCCGCCGCCGACAATCAGCACGTCGCATGTCAAAGGCAATCTGGCACTCCTTGTTGGTCGTGATGTCGGTGACGAGGTGTTGCCGCCGATTCCTCAGCTTCGCGGGATATTTCGTTCCAGCCACGCCGCCACTAAGCCCCGACACTCAGTTCGTTTGCTCTTCCAACCGATCTTTCCCGTCGGTCAGCCAGGCCAGGTTGAAGCGGGTCAAGCGGAGTTGCGTGTAGTTCTCGGCTTCGTAGAGCAAGAGGCCCTCGCCCGACGATGTCACGGCGAGATCGCAGTACGCCGACGAACCTTCGTGCACCAGTTTCGAGACCGGCCACGATCGGCATTCGTCGTAACTCAGAAAGACCTTCATGTGAGTCCGCGCGTTCGGATTGCTGGCGGTCGCCAGCAGGACGCGGTTCTTGTCAGAATGAGACATGTCCGTCATGCGAGTGACAGTCCCTTGGCACGATGGTTCCGGCAGGCGATCGTCGAACGTCACCGGCAACCAGCTCTTGCCGCCGTTCTGGCTGACGGAAATCGCCCGCTTTCTCTGATTCTGCCGGCTGCGGGCGTTCATGTAGACCACGCCGTCGGTCAACTCGACGGCTTCGCATTCGTCGGAAGTATTGGCATCGAGCGGCTCGCCGCATTGCCACGTCTTGCCGTGGTCGTCGCTGAAGAAGGCGAACGACATCTGAATCTCGCCGATCTTTGGAGTTGCATCGGCCCAGCAGGGTACTAGCAAGCGGCCCGACTTCAATTGAATGCCGTGGCCTGGTCCGGTCCCGACCCAGTGCCACTTCGGATTGACGGCTTGTTCCGTGATGTCGACCGGCTTCGACCACGACCGGCCGTCGTCGTCGCTGTGCATCAGCAGCACGCGTTTGTTGTCCCGACTAACCGGCAGCCAGATCGTGCCGGTCTCGCGATCCTGCACGGGGCAGGGGTTGCCAATCGTCTGGGCATCGCCATCGGCGACGAGTTGCTGTTCGCTCCAGGTGCGCCCGCCGTCGCTGCTGCGCTTCAGCATCAGGTCTACGTCTCCATGATCGTTGCAATTGTTTTTCCGCGCCTCGGCAAAAGCGAGCACGGTGCCCGGCTTTGTGACCAATAGCGCCGGAATGCGGTAGCAATGATATCCCGCCTCTTTGGCTTGAAAGAGCGGGTGCTCCTCGAAGACCGGGGTTTGCTTCTGATCTTGTTGGTCCGCTAGGGAGCGTGGAATGCCGGACGGCAGGGACAAAACCACCGTAGCCAGGCAGACGACGAGAATCATGATAATGTTCGGCAGCAGCAAAGCCGTTGGTCGAGAACCACGAGAGCGGATCATCAAGCTTTCCTCAGAAACGAGTTTCAAGACCACGGTCGCCAAAAGGGGATTGCAATGTTTACAGGCAATTTGTCCATTGAATTTATCGTTCCCAAGCGTTACTATCAATGCTCCGAATCGATATTCTCATGGAGATACGTGTTCAATGACCGCAGCCGATGTCGCCTATCGTGGCATCCACCAGATGCTTGCCAGTGGCGAATTGCTGCCCGGCCAGCGCCTGTCGCAGAGCCGATTGGCCCGGCAACTTCAGTGCAGCCCGATGCCGGTCGTCGAGGTGAATCAACGGCAATTCCCGTTCCGATGCGAGCCAGCGAGGCGATCATCTTTCACTGCTGAATGCTGCACAAATCGAAGGGAAATTTCTCGCCGGATCGCGACCGCCGCATTCTGTTCCTGCGCTATGCCGATGCGAACGCGGTCGAAGTCTACAACAACCGCCGCCCCAGATTGGGGCCGTTGTTCAGGGGTGTGACTACGTTTCCGGAAGTCGAACGATACGAAGCAGAGTTCCTGCAACGGGAAGGTCCAAGATGATATCCATTCACCGTCGCGAGTTTGTTCACGGGCTTGGCTTCAGCATGTTGGGCCTCGGCATGGCTGACCAGGTTGCGCTGGCTGCTGCGCGCGGCGATACCGACGGTGCGACGGGTTTCGGCCGGGCGAAGCACTGCATTTTTCTGTTTCTGTACGGCGGGCCGAGCCAGATCGATACCTGGGACATGAAACCGGAAGCGCCCGTCGAGTATCGCGGAGAATTCCAGCCGATTCGGACGGCTGTGCCGGGAATCGACTGCTGTGAGCACATGCCGAAACTCGCGGCACGGACGCAGCACCTGGCGGTGATTCGCTCAATCACCATGCAGGGCCGTGTGGCCGCCGGCGACCATCACATCGACGCCTACTACGCGCTCACGGGGCAGCGTCCCGATGCCGCCACCGTAGCGCAGGGGATCAATCGCAAGCCGCATCACGACGATTGGCCCTTCATGGGCGCGACCGCGGCCTATTGCCGGCCGGTTCCGGCCGATCTACCCGCTTGCGTACAGTTGCCGTTTTACTCGAACGAGTTCAGCGGCTACGTCGTGCCGGGTCAGTTCGCCGGCAAGTTGGGTCCGGCATATGAGCCGCTGCTGGTCCACGGCACGCCGGACCCGGCGGTGAAGCACGGCTTCAAGCCGCGTGAGTTTTCGGTCCCCCACTTCAGCCTTCCGGACGAGATCGACGGCCGGCGCCTTGGCGGGCGGCGCGACCTGCTGACGCGCCTGGATACGTGGCACCGGCGTATTGACCAAAACCGGGTGATCGATTCCTACTCGGCCCATGAAGAGCGCGCGTTCACGCTACTGAGTTCCCTGCGCGTCAAGGAGGCTTTCGACCTTGATCGCGAGCCGGAAGATCTCCGCGCTCGCTACGGCAACACCGTCAATGGCCAAGGCGCCCTGATGGCCCGCCGGCTGGTGGAGGCGGGCGTCCCGTTCGTCTGTGTCCACTGGAGGACACCCGAGCGATCTCCCCTGGTCGCCAACTGGGACACGCACGCCGATAACTTCTTTCATCTTCGCGAGGAGTTGCTGCCGGAGTTCGACACCCTGCTGTCCGCATTGCTGGACGATCTGGACCAACGCGGTCTGCTCGAATCGACCCTGGTGCTGGCGATGGGGGAAATGGGCCGCACACCCAGGTGGAATGATCCGCGCGTGCGCGGCACGTCGTACCAGCCGGGACGCGATCATTGGGTCAATTGCATGTTTGCATTGATGGCCGGCGGCGGCGTTCGCGGCGGGCAAGTGTACGGAGCTTCGGACCGCGTCTCGGCTTATCCCGCCGAGAAGCCAGTCTGGCCCGGCGACATTGCCGCCACGGTCTATCATGCGCTCGGCATCCGCGACGAGCAGCTCGTCTACACCCACCGCGATGGCCGCCCGATCCGGCTGCTGGACGAGGGAGCATCGCTTCCACTGTTCTAGAGCCTGTTATGCACTTTGGATGGCGATTTTCGAGAGTAGGAGTCCGAGGAAGGCAAGCC
>JAQCLD010000135.1 GCA_027592785.1 Acidobacteriota bacterium | reverse complement strand
GGTTTTCCGGCGCCTTCCGACGCCTTCACACCGCCGCTTTGTGGTCTAGTTTTGCAGTGCCGTTCTCAGAACGAGCCAAAATCGCGCTTCACTTGGGCAGTGACTTGCTCGATCTCGCGGATCGCTTCGGCAAGACTGATCTTCGTGTAATCCACCGGTCTCTAGGCCAGGACTTCTTTGATGACCTCGCCGTGTACGTCGGTCAGCCGCATGTTGCGGCCGTTGTGTTCGTACGTCAGCTTCGTATGATCCATGCCCATCAAGTGCAAGATCGTCGCATGGAAGTCGTAAACCGACTTGCGGTTTTCTACGGCCTTATAGCCGAAGTGATCCGTGGCGCCGACGATCGTGCCGCCCTTGACGCCCGCGCCGGCCATCCACACGGTAAAGCCGTCCGGGTTGTGGTCGCGGCCATCCAAACGCTGCGAAATCGGCATGCGACCGAACTCGCCGTGCCAGATGATCAACGTCTCATCGAACAGGCCACGCGACTTCAGATCCTTAATGAGGCCCGCAATCGGCAGATCGGTCTCCGAAGCATGTTGGGAGTGGAACTTGCGCAGAGACCAATGCTGATCCCAGGTGGGTTCGTGATTGCCGCCGCCTGAGTAAATCTGCACCATGCGCACGCCGCGCTCGATCAATCGCCGGGCCATCAGCGCTTGGCGTCCGAAGTTCTGCGTCGGGGCCTCGTCGAGGCCGTACAACCGCCGATCGGCTTCCGTCTCTTTGCTGATGTCGATCGCCTCGGTGGCATGCGACTGCATGCGGTAAGCCAACTCGTAGCTCTGAATGCGCGCCGACAACTCGTTGTCGTTCGGATTCTGTTGCAGGTGCTCACGGTTGAAACTCTGTAGCAAATCGAGCCATTTACGCTGACGCTCCGGCGTCATTTCCTTCGGCGGTTTCAAGTCGACAATCGGATCGCCTGTCGAGCGGAACTGCGTTCCTTGGTAAGCCGCAGGCATGAATCCGTTGCCCCAGTTGGGGGCGCCGTTAATCGGGCCGCCGCGGTGATCGGTGAAGACCACGTAGCCCGGCAGATTTTCGTTTTCGGTGCCCAGCCCGTACGTCAGCCAACTGCCGACGCTGGGATGCCCCGCCAGCAGCGTGCCGGTGTTCATCTGGTACAAAGCAGGACCATGATCGTTCGAGACTGCGTACATCGAGCGGATGATTGCCAGATCATCCACGTGCTGCGCCACCTCAGGGAACAGCTCAGACACTGCCGCGCCGCTTTGCCCGTATTGTTTGAATTTCCACGGCGAGGGCATCAACCCGCCCGGGTTACCCTGGGACACCGTGAAGTCGCCGACGCCGGTCATCGCCTGGCCCGCGTACTTCTCCAGTTCGGGCTTGGGGTCGAACGTATCGATCTGGCTCGGCCCGCCGTAGCAGAAGATCGAAATCACGCGCTTGGCTTTCGCCGGGAAATGCGGCATTTGGTCCGCTGCCAGCAGATTGTCTCGTCCCAGCAGCGCAGCAAGCCCCAGCGTCCCGATGCCGCCGCCAAGCCGGTTTAGAAGATCGCGCCGTGTGTATGCAACTGCTGGATTCATGACCACTTACCGTTCACATCGTATCTAACCCGCGCCGAACGTGCGCCTAAAATAAAAGTTAGAGAATCTCCCCGAAACCCTTGCAAGAAATCTTCCTGATCAACGTGACCGGCCAGGACCGGCCCGGGCTGACCGCCCGCCTCACCGGAATTCTGGGCAGCTTCGGCGCCGAAATTCTGGACATTGGGCAGGCCGTCATTCACGACCACTTGTCGTTGGGCCTGGTCGTAGCCATCCCTGCCGAGAGCGAATCTTCGCCGATCCTCAAAGAAGTTCTCTACGCCGCCCACGGCCTGGGCGTCGCCGTGTCGTTCGAGCCCATCGAGCCCGAGCGCTATGAGTCCTGGGTGTCAGAGCAAGGCAAGGACCGCCACATCATCACGATGCTCGGACGCAAGCTGACGGCCGATAACATCTCGCGAGTCGCCGCTGCTCTCGCCGAGGTCCGTCTGAACATCGACCAGATTCTGCGCCTCTCGGCACGCTCGAGTTTGGAGCGGTCATCCACGCGTGCTTGTATCGAACTCGCGGTATCTGGCCCTGTTTCCGACGAGACCGCACTGCGCAGGAAGCTTCTAGCGATCTCGGACGCCATCGGCGTGGACGTCTCCTTCCAGGTCGATGACCTCTATCGGCGTAGCCGGCGCCTGGTCGTCTTCGACATGGACTCCACCTTGATACAGGCAGAGGTGATTGACGAGTTGGCCAAAGAAGCCGGCGCAGGCGAGCAGGTCGCCGCGATTACGGCGGCAGCGATGCGCGGCGAACTCGACTTCTCCACAAGCTTGCGTAGGCGCGTCGCGACTCTAGAGGGCCTGCCGGAAGCGGTGCTCGAATCCGTTCTGGAGCGACTGCCCCTTACCGAAGGCGCTGAACGGTTAACGGCTACGCTCAAGCGACTCGGCTATAAGCTCGCGATTGTTTCCGGCGGCTTCGACTACTTCGGCAAAGCTCTGCAGAAGAAGCTCGGCTTCGACTACGTTTACGCCAATCAACTAGAAATCATCGACGGCAAGCTCACCGGCAAAGTCGTTGGGCCGATTGTTGACGGCGCGCGCAAGGCTGAGATTCTGCGCGAACTTGCCGCGCTAGAGAACATCTCGTTGCAGCAGACCATCGCTGTTGGAGACGGAGCTAACGATCTGCCAATGCTTGCCGCGGCTGGGTTAGGCGTCGCTTTCCATCCCAAGCCGATCGTTGCCGAGAAAGCGGCACGCGCGATCTCGACGGTCGGCCTCGATGGATTGCTCTACCTGATCGGCGTCCGTGACCGCGACTTGCTGCAGGGGTGACGAACTACTGCAGGTAGACGAACTCGTTCAGGTTGAACAACGTCTGACACAGGTCGATCAAGCCAGTCTCGCTAGATTTGACGAACTTCACCGAGCGCGCCCTCTCCGAGCGGGTCGGCGGACGGCTGAGGGCCAGCTCGAAAGCCAACGTTACTTGGTCTTTTGCGCTCGATCCTGCTTCGCGTTGGAGACGTTGTGCAAACGTCTTTGCTTGGCTAAACAGCTCGGCATTGTTCATCATCAGCAGCGCCTGTGGAGCGACGGTCGATGTGTTGCGCCGCGAACAGGAGCTGGCCATGTCGGGCTGATCGAAAGCCTCGAACATCGGGTAGCGAATCGAGCGCTTCGAGAAGACGTACACGCTGCGGCGCAGGCTGTCGGGGTCGCCGACTTCGTTGCCGCCCCAGACGCGATCGGTTGACGATTGCCACAGGCTGGGGTCGATGAAGGGCTTCACGGCCGGCCCGCCAACACTATTGTCCAGCGTGCCTGCAACGGCAAGAATCTGGTCACGGATGGCTTCTGCTTCCAGGCGCTGGCGGGGCATGCGCCAGAATTCGCGGTTGTCCGAATCGATCGCCAGGTTGGCTTCGAGGTCGTCGCTCGATCGTTGGTATGCGTCCGAGGTCATCATTAGCCGGTGCATCTGCTTGATGCTCCAACCGCGGTCCATGAAGTCGACCGCCAACCAATCAAGCAACTCGGGATGACTCGGAGGCTCGCCGGTAATTCCGAAATTCGACGTCGAGCGGACAACTCCTTCGCCGAAGTGATGCTGCCAAATACGGTTGACCATCACGCGGGCCGTAAGCGGATTGTTGCGAGAAGCGATCCACTCGGCGAATTGCCGGCGGCGATTGCTGCTTGGGGCTTCGGCGGGAGCTGGGCTGAACTTGACTGGTTGCCAGGTCGCGACTGTCAGCACGCCGGCGTCCATCACCGAACCTTTCGATCCGGGGTTGCCGCGATGCAGGAAGTAAGAAGGGTCGGGCGTGGGGCTATCCTCGGCGATGGCCCGAGCGCTGGCGTATTTTTCCGGCCGCTGCTCGTCCAAGTCCTCGATCTTCTTGGTCAGCTCCGCGTGGCGCGTGCGTTCCGCTTCCGTCAGGCGGGCGATGACGTCGGGCCGCTGGATTTGGCGAGTCAGCGCGTCGACCTGGATGGCGTTGAGCTTCTGGCCGTCGGTCCGTTCAGCCTCGGGAGTTTCCCATGCCACACGGTAGTAATTTGGCAACTCGTCGAGACGTTCATCGAATATCCGTTTCCGGTAGGGCGCTTCGACGTTTCTGAGTTCCTCTTTTAACGGTTTTTGTTGATCATCGAGGGCCTTCTGCGCCGCGTCGTACTGGGCGACTTCTTCGGGGGAGGCCAGCGGGTAGTCGACACCCTTCGAAGAAAAGAACACTGCCTGCATTTGGTAGTAGTCTTTCTGCGGAATCGGATCGAACTTGTGGTTGTGGCAGCGCGCGCAGCCGACGGTCATGCCTAGGAAGGTCAATGAAGTCGTGCCGACGTTATCGTCCAACTCGTCCATCCGCGTGCGTTCGTCTTTGATGTTGTTGTCGAGCACCATGCGCAAGAATCCGGTTGCGACGTGCGCCTCCGGATTGTTGGGGTCAATCTCGTCGCCGGCTAATTGCTCGCGGACGAATAGATCGTAAGGCTTGTCTTTGTTGAAAGCGTCGATAACGTAGTCGCGGTAGCGCCACATGGTTGGCCAGTCGAAGTCGCGCTCGTATCCGCCCGAGTCGGCGTAGTGCGTCAGATCGAGCCAATGACGCCCCCAGCGTTCGCCGTAGTGCGGCGAAGCAAGCAGCTTGTCGATGAGGTTTTCCCAGGCGCGTGGATCTTTGTCGTCAACGTACGCCCGCACTTGCTGCGGCGTCGGAGGCAGTCCGGTCAGGTCGAGGTAGGCTCGGCGAATCAAGGTCCGTCGATCGGCCTGCTGTCCGGCGATCAATCCTTTCTCCGCCAGCGCCTTGTTGAGGAAAGCGTCGATTGGATTGGACGCCCCGGCAGGCAGGGCCGTCTTCTGCGGAGACTGGAATGCCCAGCGAGACTTTTCTTCTGGGGTGATGGGCCGCTCTTCCAGCTTGGCAAGGTCGTTGGCGACGGGAGCCGTTGAGCCCACGGTCGCATTCGATGACGGGGCGCCTTCGCTAATCCAGGTGCGTAAGATTTCCAGTTCAGCGCTTTGTAGCTTCCCGCCGGGAGGCATGGCCGGGGAGTCGCCGCTGACCATCTTCCACAGCAGGCTTGTTTCGATGTTCCCAGGCGTCACAGCCGGTCCCTTCGTGCCGCCGCGCAATATCGATTCGCGTGTGCTCAGATTCAACCCTGACTGCTGCAGTGACTCGCCGTGACACACTTGGCAGTTTTTCGCTAGGACGTCGCGGGCGTCGTCTCCGATATCGGCGCGTAAAGCCACGGAGCCAACGATCAGCAGGGCGATGAAGATGAGATGTCGTGGCATGGCGTGTGTTGCTGCTGGATAACAAGCAAAAAAGTTCGCGCGAGACGGCTCGATCGAGGGACAGGCACGCGTTTCGGCTGGCGTTTCACTCGACGATAGGCATTGCCTGCGAAACGCAAGCCAGTCCCTGGCCGCGGCAGCGTCCGTCCGCGCCTCCGACCGTCCGTGTCAATTCTAACAACGCTCGGAGCGCGGTGCGTGGAGCATTCTCAGGAGTTTTCCCGAGAGACCGAGGCGGCTCAGGGGCTTACTATTAGCAGGTAATGGTCTGCGACAGAGTATTTCGGCCCGTTCTGATCGGAATCTTGGCCCTGGCGCCTGCGTTGGCAGCCGATCTAGTTGTGCTGGAGGGCGGCTCGCCGCTGTTGGCGAATTGCGGCGATCCGTCTTCCTCGATCCGCCAACTTGAAGCGGGGACGACCGTGTCGCTGCGCTTCTCGATCGCCGGAGCGGCCACGACTTGCCATTCGGTTAGCGTCGAAGTCGACGGACGCAGGTTAGCGGGCTACATAGCTAAGGAATCGTTGGGCGGCCTGGACGAGGTGGAGCGCCAGCGGCGCAGCTCATCGACCGTGGCTCCTAGCGGCGGGCCAAGAGTTGCGGCGGTTCCTGTCGCGGCCCCTGAGATTCGCTTGTCGTTAGACGAGGCGTCCGCCTACATCGCCGTGCTGAAATCGGCTTCCGAAGCTCTGAAGAATGACGACCCGAATCGCGCGCTCACGCTGATTCGAGAGTCTGACGTTCCTCTCACGGATCGCAACGCCGCCATCATTTCGGCGCAGGCATCGCTACGGCTCACCAGACCTGCCGATGCGCTTGCCGCTTTGGAGACCGCCCTGATCGAACATGCTGACGATCCGGTGTTGCTCGGTCTGGCGGGCGTTGCTTCGTTGCAGCGAGACAAGCGACCGGAGGCGTTGCGCTATTTAAAGCGCTCGCTAGCGCTAGAGCCCAATCCCTCGTTCGAAGCCGTCCGGGCGCGGATCTAGCGAGAGGTCGAAGCCGATCAAGCGAGCGAAACGACCTACGGCATGCGGCTCACGCTGCGCTACGAAGGGGCTGTGCTGCCCGATGACGCGGCACGAGATTTGACGAAAGAGTTCGAGGCGCAGGTCAATCTAGTCGTCTTCCAGCTCGGATGCAAATTCGACGATCGGGTCAGCGTGATCGTGCGAACCCAGGAAAACTATCACCAGGCCAGCGGCGCTGCCGAGTGGAGCGGCGGCCAATACGATGGCCGGATACAGATCGCGGTTCCACCCTCGGGCAAAGCGGACGACTATGTTCGGCAGACCTTCGCGCACGAGTTCGTTCACGCTTGCCTGGCTCGGCGTGGTCCGTGGCCCTCGTGGTTCCACGAAGGCATGGCGCAGAAGATTTCGGGCAAGACTCTGGGCGCGCAGGAGAGGGAAGTCCTCACCCAGATGAACAAGGCGGATCAGTTGCCGACGCTCGCTCAGCTCGGCGGCGGTTGGGCTCGGCTGGGAAGTCGTCAGGCGGCAGTTGCTTACGCACTGGCGCTGGCCGCGGCGCAGGTGCTCTACCAAGACCAGCAGGACTACGGCGTTCGCAACCTGCTGAATAATCCGGAGCGTCTACCTGCCATAGCCGAACGAATCGACACACGCCTTCGCGAAAGCTTGCGCTAGCTCGACAGTTTGCCGTTCAGGTGGACGTCCATTTGCGGGAAGGGTATGCCGATCCCGGCCTTGTCCAGTTCCACCTTAATGTTGCGGGTCAGCTCTTCTTAGGTCGCCCACCAATTTGCCGAGTCGGCCCAGACGCGCACCTGCCACGAGATCGCCGAGTCGCCAAGTTCGAGGAGGGCCACCTGGATGTCTTTGTCAGGCAGCTTGTGGGTGGCGGCGTTGGCCACGCGTTCGAGCACGACGCGCGTCTCATCGAGGTCCGCCCCGTAGTCGGTGCCGACATTCACATCAGCTCGACGGGTGCTGTGGTACGAGATGTTTTCGATCGTCGAAGAGAAGATCTGGGCGTTCGGAATGATAATGCGGCGGTTGTCGAAGTTGTCCATCATCGTGGTGAACAGCTCGATCTCGGCGATAGTCCCGGTGTAGCCGCCGGTGTTGACGACATCTCCGACTTTGAAAGGTCGAAAAACGAGCAGCATAATGCCCGCCGAAAAGTTGGACAGCGAATTCTGAAAGGCGAGCCCGATGGCGAAGCCTGCCGCAGCGATCACTGCCGCGAAACTCGTTACGTTCACGCCGAAAAGTTGCAGGCACGACAGGGCGGCTAAAATGAGGATGACGTAGCTGGCGGCGTTCGAGAAGAACTTTGACAGCGTGAGATCGAACTCCGCTTGCCCCAGTTTTCTTAAAGTGAAGCGCCTCGCCCAGGCGGCGAGGATCCAGGCGGCAAAAAGCAGGCCTAGCGCACCTAGTACGCGGATGGCGTAAGGGACGATCAGCGTTACGTATTCGGATCGTAGCCAGTCGAAATTGTTCACGACTGACAGTCTAACAATCGACTATTTCTTGAGCAGGTCGCGGATCTCAGTCAGTAGCTCTTGATCCTTGGACGGCTTCGGCGGAGCCGGCGGCGGCGCAGCTTCTTCTTGCTTCTTCATTCGGTTCATCTGTTTGACCACCATGAAGATGGCAAAGGCCACGATCAAGAAGTCGAAGACGGTCTGCAAGAAGACGCCGTAGTTGATTGTCGCGGCTCCAGCTTCTTGAGCTTCGGCGAGCGTGCTGTAGGCGCCGTCGCCGAGGTTGACGAACAACTGGGAGAAGTTGACGTTACCGACCAGCAGTCCGATCGGCGGCATGACAACGTCGTTGACGAACGATGTGATGATCTTGCCGAAAGCGCCGCCGATGACGATGCCCACGGCCATGTCGACGACGTTGCCGCGCATCGCAAATTCTTTAAAGTCCTTGAACATTTGACCTTTCCTTATACGAAATTAACCCTAGCGGGCGTCCGCAGATAGTAGCACGCTGGATATCTGAACGGCGGACTAGTTCTTTGACCGCCTGAAGATTGTACAAATAAACATGTTTGGAGGGAAATGTTTTGGGGCACAC
>JAQCLD010000030.1 GCA_027592785.1 Acidobacteriota bacterium | reverse complement strand
CCGTTCCACTCCAAGCTGGTCTAGTTTTCCGGCGCCGCCCTGGTCTATTTTTACTCCGCCCTTGACAGTCTATTTCATTGCTGCGGGAAGATAGAACTTCATGGAAGTCCGCGACCTACCGGCGCTCAATGCGACGCTCAACTCCATCTCCACGATGTTGTTGCTGTTCGGTTATTACTTCATCAAGCGCAAAGAGGTCGAACACCACAGGCTGTGCATGGTGCTGGCCTTCATCACCTCTTGCATCTTCCTCTGCAGCTACTTGATCTACCACTACTACGCCGGTTCGGTACCTTTCCAGGGGCAGGGTTGGATCCGCAACGTCTACTTCACCATTCTCATCACGCACATCGTTCTGGCCGCCACAGTACCTGTTCTGGCGCTGATGGCCCTCTATCGCGCCTTAAAGAAGGACTTCGTTCGGCACCGCGCTATCGCTCGCTGGGCCTGGCCTATATGGATGTACGTTTCGGTGACCGGCGTCGTCGTCTACATGATGCTCTACGAGATGTAGCGTGACGAACCGCCACGTGGATGCGTCTCATTGCCGCGGAACGATGACGCCCTTCGCGAGAGCGGCGGCTTTTGCTCTTGTTGCAAATTCTTCAACCTCAAATTGGCTAAGCGTGGCGTCTCGATTTGGGGCGTCGTTTGGCGCAAGACTAAAAGCTGCTCGACCGCTCACCTTAGCAACCGGGACCTTCCCCTTCCAAACTCCCGAGATGATGTAGCGAGGAGCGCCCGTAGAATTCGGCAGATCCCTTGTCTCTCGATCCAAGAACAAGAAGTATTCCTGTCCCTCACTCAGCAGCGTGTCTTGGGGAACCGTTGCCACGAAGTCGCCTGACGTACCACCCATCTGAGAAATCAGAATCCGCCCGTTGGGCGACCGATCCTCACCAGACAGGACGCTTTGAATGGCAAACAGCGAGTCGGTTTCGATCGTGCCCGGCAAACTTGGATCGCGGAAGCGGGAAGGCAGCACGCGTTCCACGGATCCTTGAACGATCAAATCCGCTTTGGCAGCCATGTCCTCCAGTGAGGAAATCGCGTCGAGAGGATTGACAGTAATTTCGACGCTCCCGCCCTGACTTGGCAAGATTGGGCTAGTTCTGCGATTGCCTTGCCCCATGGTTACCGCACAGGCGACCGTTATAGTGAGCAGCACAATTTTCAGACACATACGAGCCCCCTCCACCCCTAGAGCAAGGACAGTACTAATTATTGCAGCCGGATGCCGCGGGAGCTGAGATACTCCGCGATCAGTTCAGCCGCAAGCCGATGTCCCTCTGGATTCCAGTGGCCGTCCTGCATGTAATAGAGAGTCTTCCCCGCTGCCGTCTCTTGCCGAAAGCGTTCCGTCGGCAGGATGAGCGGCACGTCTTCGCGGGCGCAAAATTCCGCAAGATTGTGCTCCACCTCGCGAATGTTCCATTCCGTGTCCGCCATCCCGTAGAGCCGCTTGGTCTGTTCCCACGCATCATCGTCCACAGCGGCAACGGTCGGCACGTAGAAAACGACGAACTCGCTCCCCGCAGCCTCTGCCTCATCCTGCAACTGAAGGACTAGCTCTTCGGTCAACTGCCAGGCCTTGGCGATCGATTCGGGCTGCTGCCTGCGGTAAACCAAGAATTCATTCACCGGCTCCAACGGGCCGCTCGCTCCCGGCGCCTCCATTCGTCGGGCGACGCCCTTCAGCAAACTCGCCAAGCGCCACTCACGGGGCCGCTCCGCCGCCGGGCTCGCCGCAATCGATGCATCGGGCGCAGCGACCGGAACGCCCCCCAGAACCAACTCTCCATCAACCAACTTAAAGTAGGGCTTAGCAGAACGATACTCCGTTGCTTGCGCGTTAAACCAAACATCGTTGTCGAAGAACAGCAGCACCGTCGCCGACGGCTTGTACTCCTCAGCAACTTCACGGAATAGCAGCAACTCCTGATCCGTGCTGTAACCGGCGACGCCCTGGTTAATCGTCCGCAGACTTTCGCTCTTTAGGACGGCCGAGAACACCTCATCGTCATTGACCAGATATCCCTCGCAGAACGAGTCGCCCAGAAATAACACCACCGGCTTGGAAGCGTCGTCAAGCGTCCGCGAACCGCGTGCACCGCGTGCACCGCGTTCATCCGACGTCTCCGTCACGGCATGCCCCTGCCAACGGTAAGTCACGCGGGCAGACGGCTGCTTGCGCCAACCCAACTGGGGATCGTGGCGCAGCATCTGGGCGTGGAGTTCCACCGCGGCGCCGCCCCAGCCGCCCCAACGCAACAGCGCCTCGCCGCCGCCAATGGCCAGCGCCGTCGCAATGATCGGGATGAGGATTCGTAGGACTCTCAACATCAAAGGCTAAAGAACAGCCTACACGTCGAACGGCGCGTCGTCGTCGGTATAGTCTCCGCCTCGGCCGCCGCCGATGTCCTCGGCCAAGTTGTCGAACTTGGCGTATTTGTTGAGGAAGGCCAGCCGGATCTTGCCGGTCGGGCCGTTACGTTGTTTTGAAATGATCAGTTCGGCGATGCCCTTAATGTCTTCGCGGTCCGGCTTGTAGATCTCTTCGCGGAAGATGAACATGACCACGTCGGCATCTTGTTCAATCGAACCCGACTCGCGCAAATCGGCCAGCATCGGACGGTGGTCGCCCTGGCGTTGCTCCGGCGCACGGCTTAACTGCGAAAGCGCAACGACCGGGACGTCCAAATCCTTCGACAGCAGCTTCAGACCGCGCGAGATACCCGAAATCTCCTGGGTGCGATTCTCCACCCGTCCCTTGGCCGTCATCAGCTGCAGATAGTCCACCACCACCAGCGCTAAACCGTGCTCGGAGCGCAGCCGCCGGCACTTCGCCGCGATCTCCATAACGTTGGTGTTGGCGCTGTCGTCGATGTACAGTTTCGAGTTCACCAGCTTGTGCAAGCCCGCGCTGAGCTTACGGCGCTCGTCGGCATTCAAATAGCCGCCGCGAAAGCGATGCTGGTCCACGCGCGCCTCGGCGCACAGCATACGCGTCAGCAGCGACTCTTTCGACATTTCCAGCGAGAACAGCGCCACCGTCTTCGCCGGATCGTCCGGACCGTTGTCCGAGGCCACATGCTGCGCCATGTTCAACGCCAACGAGGTCTTACCCATGGCGGGACGGGCAGCGATGATGATCAACTCGCCACCGTGCATGCCGGTGGTCATTTCGTCGAGCTTTAAGAACGGGCCGCCCAAGCCCTTGACCCGTCGACTGGGGTCCAAGAAAGCCTGCATGCCGCCGGCATAACCATCGAGAATGCCGCGCGGATCCGAAAGCCCCGAGCGCAACTGCGCATCGCCGACCTTCATGATCGAGCTCTCGGCTTCCGCCAAGATGTCGTCCACTTCGTCTGCCGAATCGATGCACTGTGAAACGATCGACTGCGAAGTGAAGATCAGCCGCCGCAACAGCGACTTATCCTTGACGATCTTGATGTAGCTATCGATGCTCGATAGCCGCGGCATGCCCTCAGTCAGTGAGGCAATGTAAGCAACGCCGTCAATCGAATCGAGCTGACTATGCTTCTCGAGTTGATCGATCAGCGTCATGTACTCGATGTTTTCGCCGCGGTCGTTTAGCTCCGACATGCGCGCGAAGATGCGCCGATGCTTCTCCAGCGTGAAGTCGTCCGCTTCTAACGCGCCGGCAACTTGAGGGAAAACTTGATCGGAAAGCAGTATCGAGCCGAGAACGAACTTCTCAGCCTCAACATTGGAGGGAAGACCTTTGAGGAGAACTGCGTTCTCCGCCGTTGACGAGGCAGCACTCATCGAACGATTAGGATAAGCGCTGGAGTCCATCTCTTTGAGTACTATTTCTAATCGTTTGCTTTCAGCAGCTTAGCCTGTGGATATCATCCAACTAATTGAAAACACAGCAGTTGCGAATCGAGGGCAAGGCCAAGTCTCTTGATTTCAACAACTTAGTGATGGTGGAAAACCATGTGGAAACTTATCGGATTCCCTGAGGATTGTAACCAACTTAGAATCAGTAACTTGCAGCGTCATATAGCCCGATCGACAATTTGCCGCGGTTCTGTTTTCCACAATGTGCCATCGCCCTCTGTTCGCCCTACTTCATACCATAGCAACCTTTGCTATCAACTGCTTCAGAGCGCTAGCCTGTAGGCTTGCTGATTGAAGCTGCGGCCTTATTCCTGCTGTTGCTGGCGGTCGTGTTGCTCGTCTGGATCGTGATGCAGCTCCAGGCCCGCCGCGGCGAGACCGCCTCCGCTCTCGAACGCCTTGACGCCCGCCTTGACGAGCAGGGCAAGCGCGGCGACAGCCTCGCCGACCATTTCGCCCAAGCCCGCGAACAGCAGCAGAAGTCCGTCTACCAACTCCAACAAGAGGTACTGGCAAGTTTTGGCAAGCTTCGCGAAGGCTTCGAGCTACGCCAATCCGAGTCGCAGCGAACTCTCCAAGAAACCTTGCAAACCGGCGTGGACCGCGTGCGCCAGCAGCTAAGCGAAAACCTCACTGCCAACACCGAAGACCTCGTCAAACGCATGGAGAGCCTGACGAAATCCACCGACGATCGCCTCAAGGAAATCAGCGGCCAAGTCGACAAGCGCCTCTCCGCGGGTCTCGACAAGACCAACGAAACCTTCAACGACATCCGGCAGCGCCTGGCGCTGATCGACGACGCGCAGAAAAAGATCACCGACCTTTCGACCAACGTCGTTAGCTTGCAGCGCGTCTTAGCCGACCGCACCTCTCGCGGCGTATTCGGCGAGGTGCAACTCCACGCGCTGATTTCCAACGTGTTGCCCGACAGCGCCTACAAGATGCAGTACACGCTGGCCAACGGCAAACGGGCCGACTGCGTCCTCACTCTGCCCGAACCCACGGGCATGATCGTCATCGACTCCAAGTTCCCGCTCGACAACTATCAGCGCAAGATCGATCCCGATGGGACCGAAGACTCCCGCAAGGCCGCGGCCCGTGATTTTCAACGCGACGTGCAAATGCACATCGACGACATCGCTTCCAAGTACATCGTGCCCGGCGAGACGGCTTCGAGCGCAATACTCTTCTTGCCTGCCGAAGCGGTTTTCGCCGAGATCCACGCACATCATCGCGATCTGGTCGAGTACGCCCAGCGCAAGTGCGTACTGATCACTTCGCCGACAACGCTGATGGCCGTACTCACCACGTCGGCCGCCGTACTCAAAGACTCGCAAACCCGCGAGCAAGTGCACATGATTCAGGAGCACCTACGCTATCTCAGCACCGACTTTGAACGTTTCCAGAAGCGCATGGATAACCTGGCCCGGCACATCGATCAAGCCAACCGCGATGTCGAAGACGTGAATAAATCGGCGCGCAAGATCTCCGGACGCTTTCAAAAAATCGAGCGCCTCGAACTCGCCGAAGACGCTCAACGCGAACTGCTGTTGCTGGGCGACGACGATTCCGACGCCGAGGATGAAGAGGATGAAGCATGAACCTGGTATTGGCCTCGGGGTCGCCGCGCCGCAAGGAGCTGCTGGCGACGGCCGGATTCGAGTTTGAAGTGCGTCCCGTCGACATTGACGAAACTCCGCTGCCCGGCGAATCGCCTGCCGACTACGTCGAACGCCTCGCCGAAGCCAAGGCCCGCGCAGCCTGGCGCGCAGGTGAGATCACTCTCGGCGCTGACACCACCGTCGCCGTCGACGGGGAGATTCTCGGCAAGCCGATCGACGCCGCGGACGCCACTGCCATGCTCGGCAAGCTCGCTGGCCGCACCCACGAAGTTCTAACCGGATTCTGCCTGTTCAATGGAACCGTCGCCCGTCCCGGCGTCGACCTCACCCACGTCTCGTTTTTGCCGCTAAGCGAAGCCGAGATTGCCGAGTACGTGGCCAGTGGCGAGCCAATGGATAAGGCCGGCGCCTACGGCATCCAGGGCCTTGCCTCGAAGTTCATCTATCGCGTCAAGGGCTGCTACTTCAATGTCGTCGGGCTGCCTGTGTCGCGCATCTACGGATTCCTCCGCTCTGCCTCAGAACACGGGTTTCACTAGCTCCGGGCCTCGCCCTGGGCCATGATGTTGCGCCGCCATCACCGACTGAATACTCAGGTAGGCCATGATGTTGTCGCGCGTCAGCAACCCGACCAGTTGGCCTCTTTCGAGCACCGGCAAGGTACGGCACTGGCAAAGTTGCAGCCGCCGGAAAGCCGCCTCTAGGTCTTCGCTCGGGCTGGCCGTCTCAAACTCGGTGTGCATGGCGTGTGAAACGAGCGAATCAGGCCCCTGCTCGGCTAGACCCTTCAACAACTCACCTTGGGTCAAGATGCCAATCACTTCGTCCACTTCGACAACCGGAAAATCCGCTTGCGGCCCGGCCAAGGTCATCCGCACGACATCGCCCAGACTCTGCTTGGGACTCAGCGCATGGAACTCCGTGACCATCGCCTGTCGCACGGGAACATCCGCTAAGAACGCCTCAGTCTGAGCCAATCCGTACTCGGACGTTGCGCCCATCCAAACGAACAGCGCGATGAAAACTAAGAAGGGGTTCGAGAACAGGCCAACAAAGCCGAAAAGCAACGCCATTCCCTGCCCGACCGACGCGGCAATGCGCGTAGCTCGCAGCTGGCCCATCCGCGCAGCCAAAATCGCCCGTAGCGCCCGTCCGCCGTCCATCGGGAAGGCCGGCAGCATGTTGAACAGCACCAAGAAAATATTCACCACAAACAGGCGTTGCAAAAACAGCCCGTCAATCATCGTCTCGGCCGTCATGGGAGCTCCAAGGCCCGCAACGCCAAGGCCGACGTAGATCACCGCCGCGATCACGACGTTGACCGCCGGTCCTGCTAGCGCCACGGCCAGCTCTTGCATCGGCTTGTCCGGCATCTTCTCCAGCCTGGCCAGACCGCCGATCGGCAACAAGGTGATGTCGCGTGTCTTGATCCCGTAGCGTTTCGCCATCAGCGCATGGCCCAGCTCGTGCAATACGACGCAACCTAATAACGCCAGCACGAATACGATGTCTGCAAGCGCATCCGCGGTGTTGCCGCCGCGCGAGATCGAGCCAAAACCCACCCAAATCAGGATGAGCACAAACGTGGCATGGACGTAGATGCCGATGCCGCTAATCGTTGCGATTTTGAAAGACCACTTCATTTCGGGCGAATCCACACTTGGTATAGCACTTCGCCCGAGCAGACAGCGCGCGGCTAGCTGTCGATCTTCATCCGCTCCAGCTTGCGGTAGAGCGTCTTGCGCTCAATCGAGAGGATCTGTGCGGCGCGTGTTTTGTTACCGCCGGTTGCGGCCAACACCTTGCGAATCTGTTCTTCCTCGGCGTCAGCTAGCGATTGCACAGGCCTTTCCTTGGGCTCCGAAACGGAAAGAGCTTCCCCGACAGCAGCCGCATCGAGCGTGTCGGCCGAGCTCAGAATCACCAGGCGCTCCAAGACATGCTGCAGCTGGCGTACGTTGCCCGGCCAGTCGTTCTCTTGCAACACCCGCAAACCCGAAGGCGCCAACTGCATCTTGCGGCTGTAGCGCGCATTGAACAGTTTTAGGAAGTGCCCTGACAGGTGCACAATGTCGTCGCGCCGTTCTCGCAGCGCCGGCAGCCGTATGGGAACCACATTCAGTCGAAACCACAGATCCTGCCGAAATTCGCCTGAGTCGACCATCGGCTGCAGCGCCCGGTTGGTCGCGGCGACGACCCGCACGTCCAACTTGCGCGCCTTGGCTGCGCCCAGCGGTCGCACCTCTTTTTCTTGTAAGAACCGCAGCAGCTTTAGCTGGAAGCTTGAATCCACTTCCCCGATCTCATCCAGAAACACGGTGCCGCCGTCGGCGGACTCGAACAGGCCAGCACGATCCCGCTCCGCTCCGGTAAAGGCGCCTCGCACCGAACCGAACAGTTCGCTTTCCATCAGCGTCGGCGCAATCGAACCACAATCGACCGCCACAAACGGGCCGTCGGCTCGCTTACTGTTCTGGTGGATCAGCCGTGCAACAACCTCTTTGCCCGTCCCCGATTCACCCTGGATCAATACCGGTGCATCGCTGGGCGCCGCCCGCGAGATCGTCTTGTAGACCTCGACCATCTCCGTCGTGAACCCGATCATCTCCGTCTCGGGAATTTGGACCTCGGGCGCGTTCTTCCCCACCTTCGTCTCCAGGGACTCGGCCGCCTTGCGCACCGCGCCAAGCAGCTTCGTCATGTCAAAGGGCTTGGCTAGGTATTCGAACGCCCCGCCGGATGTGGCTTTCACTACCGTTTCAATCGTGCCCTGCCCAGTAATCACGATCACCGCAGTGTCTGGATTGTTGTCCTTGGCCGCCTTGAGCACGTCGAGGCCGGTACGTTCGTCCAGGTAGATATCGGTGATCACCAAGGGGTAGACGCGATTGGCCAACAGCACCAACGCTTCGCGCGTCGACGACACCGAGTCAACGGCGTAGCCTTCGGCCTCAAGACCCATCGTAAAAGTCGTGCGGAGCGCGTCGTCGTCGTCCACAAATAGGATGCGCAGTTTCTTGTTCATCGAAAGGGACTGCCTATTCTTTATGCGTCCTGCGCGTCGGCGGGGAGAGAAATAGTGAAACAGGAGCCGCGCCCAACTTCGCTCTCAACCTGGATCGTGCCCCCGTGCTGGATCACGATTTCTTCCACCAGCGCCAGGCCTACGCCCACACCGGCTTCGCCCGAATCCTTCGCTCGCGTCGAGCGATAAAAACGGCGAAATATATTCTGAAGGTCTTTCTCGTCCATGCCGTACCCCTGGTCTTCTACAGATACGAGGACGCGGTCGCCCTCGGTGTGGGCGCGGACGGAAATAGCCGTTTGAGCGGGCGAGTACTTAACGGCGTTTGTCAGCAAATTATAGCAAGCATATTCGAGAAACTCTTGGTCACCGTCGATCATGCCGCCCGAACGAGAGTCAAAGCGTACATCGATGTTCTTGCGCTCGGCGGCCGGTCGCACGCGCTCGATACAGCCAGAGAGCAGGGTGCGCGAATCCACCGGACCCGTCTTCAGTTCCAGCGTGCCCGCTGCAAGGCTTTCCACATTGAGGAAGGCGTCAACCATGCCGGCAAGCCGCTTGGACTCGCTCAGGATCAGGTCGCTCATCTGTTTGCGCTTGTCTTCCGAGAGGTCGTAGCGCCCCATCAACTCGCTCGAACCTTGAATCGCCGTCAGCGGCGTCCTCATCTCGTGAGTAATGTAGTGGACGGCCTTCTCGTAGCGTTCTTTCTGACGCTCCGATTCATCCAACCGCCCGCGCAGCAGCGTCAACGAAAGCGCTCCGCTCGCCAACGTGCAAGCCCAAGCCGGAAACAGCAACTCCGCGGCAGGCATCACCACATCCTGCCCCATCGCGATCCAGGGAATCGCCTGTACCGCGGCAAGCGCCGCCACGGCGACGCCGATAACCCAAGCCGTCCCCGCGCGGCGCACGAACCACAAGATCGTCGCCAGTAATGCGGCAATCAAGATCGTTGTCAGCAGCGAAGCGCTGGACCCCATCGGAACCAAAAACTCCCCGGCCGCAAGCGTCTCGTAGACCGCGGCATTAATCTCAACGCCCGACAGCGGCTGGCCATCCGAGTAGGGCGTCATCAGGTAACGATCCGTCCCCGCCAACACCAGCACGCCGACGAATACGGCCCGCCCGCGAACTGCTTCCGCCGCTTCGGGATCCTCCAGGATTCGCTGCATCGAAATCCGCTCCACGGGCTGTTGCGGGTAACGAATCAGCAGCTCGCGCTCCGACCGCGCCGGGGCCGGCAGCAGCCTGTCGCCGACCTGCAAGTTGTCTTCCGTCTCGACGATATACTTCTCGCCGCGAGACAAACGGAAGGCTTCGAGCGCAATCGCCCACAATCGCTCCCGGCCCGAAACTTTGGCCAGCAGAATCCGCCGGCAAACGCCGTCGACGTCGGGTTCGGCATGCACGTGCCCCTGTGCCGACGCCTGCGCGGCGAAGTCTTCCCGCGGTCCCTCCCAACCGGCGCCCGACGCCCGCAGATAGGCCGCCAATACATCGTTCGGCACAGCGCCTAGCGCGGCAGCCAACTCAGCATCCGCCTGCTCCTCGCGGCGCTCTGCGAGCACTATATCCAAAGCTAAAGCGGAAGGTTGATGTTCAGCCAAGATCTGCAAGGCGCGCGCTAACGGCTCCCGGACGCCTAAGATCCCGCCGTAGTTCGCCAGTGTCGCTTCGTCGATGGCCACGATCACCGATCGTGATTCTCTTGCTTCGGGAGGCTGCGCCCGGAGCAACAAGTCATACGCCCAGCGATCGAACTGGCTGCCTACAGGGCTCCAGCTGAGCAACAGCGCCGCTAGGAAGGCGGCGCTGGCGGCGAGAAAAAGCTGACTGCGGGGCGACGGCATCTGCGGACTGCGCCGCCAAGGACGGGAAACTCTAGGTAGTAGAAGGAGGCTCGCTGAGTAAGACCTCTTCGCCCGCCTCAAGGCCAGCCGTGACGATTACGTGCGTATCGTTATAATCGCCCAACTCCACCTCGCGCGGCTCGAAACCCTGCGGGCCGCGAACGTAAACGACGTGCCGCTCGTTGCTATCGTCTTTGACCGCCGAGCGCGGAATAATCACTTCGGCAGGGATGTTCTCTAACTGGATATCGGCGCTGGCCGACAGGTCCGGCAGCACTCGTTCGTCTTTAGAGTCAATCGAGATTTCGACCGGAACAGTCTTTAGATAGAGCCCCGAGCCGCTGCGGCGAAAACGATCTCCGCCTTGCCCGGCGATCGCCCCCATGCCGGTTATGTGACCCTCCAGGACCAGATTGGGGTACGCATCTAAACGCACTTCAGCTTTCTGACCAATGCGAATGGACTGTACGTCGGCTTGATTGACGCCCGCCTTGACTATCATGTTGGAGATATCGACGACGCGCATGAACAAGCGGCCGGGGCTAATCTGATCGCCCTCGGCGGTCTGTGTCGGCTGGCCGTTGCGGAAACCCGTTTCCATCACCACCAATCCGTTGAGGGGCGACGCGACCGTCATCTTCTCTAGGTCATTCTGATGACGTTGCAAGTGCCGCAACTGCTCTTGCGCAGTGATTTCGGCGACGCGCATGTTGGCAGCATAAACCTTCTCTTTCGTGTCGAATTCTTGCTGCAAGGCCGACGCCGTCGCTTCGGTCTCGGCCGCCATATTTTTGAGGAGCTCAGCCTCGATCTCGGATTTCACCGGCGCGGTGCGCAGGTCAAGCTTGGCCTTCTCCGCTTCGGCGATCGCTTGCTGCAGCGCCAGACGGTCGGTCTCGCGCGTGATCATGTTCTGCGCACGCTGTCTATCGACATCGGCCTTGCGCTGAACCACATTCGAATTGGTGTCGTCGACGTGCTCGACGAGCCACTGTAATTCAAACTCGGCGATAAGGTCTCCCGCTTTCACCAATTCCCCGGGGGGAGGAAGGGTCTTCAGCGTCAGCTCTGAGCGGCCTGCGTCGCGCGGCCCCTGCATCCGCGGCGCGCGGATCGCGGCGTAATTCTTGGCCTCGACGGACCCGCCCACTCGCAACGTCTTCGAAAGCTCGCCCGTCGTCGCTACCACCATCAACGGCCCTGCGCTGCCGCCGGTTGGACCGCCGGTCCCAGTCAGAGCCCAGACACCAACACCAATTACAACTGCGCCCAAGACGAGCCACTTGGCCGATCCTCCTTTCTTAGGACCGTGCGGCTTAGGAACTTCAACCGGGCCGGAGGGACGCGGATCTTTGGACGGCTGCGGCAGCGCTGGAGCAACGCTCCAAAACCTGCCCCAAGGAATGTAAACTGCCTGCATAGAACAACTTCTATTCGATAACCGCAACCAGCCCGACGAGTGTTTCAGGCACCGTTAACAGCGAGTTTAGCGGTCTAATAGCCTCGACGGCCACCGTACTCTCAAGGTTACGACGTATGGGCCTCGTTTGGGGTTAGCAGCCGACCCCAAACGATGTTCTACACTAGGGTTCTTGCCCTTTGAGGCTGCAAGGAGAGAATTCACGCATGGCATATTCCGTACCCGCACTGCCCTATTCGTTCGACGCACTCGAACCTCACATCGACGCACGCACGATGGAGATTCATCACGATAAGCACCACGCCGCCTACGTCAGCAAGGTTAACGCGGCTCTTGAAGGTCATGCCGACCTGGCTGCCAAGTCGATTGAGGACCTCGTCAGCGATCTCTCGGCGGTCCCCGAAGCGATTCGCGGCGCTGTTCGCAATAACGGCGGAGGACATGCCAACCATTCTCTGTTTTGGACCGTGATGGCCCCCAGCGGCGGCGGCGCACCAAGCGGCGACCTGGCCGCGGCAATCAATGCCGCTTGCGGCAGCTTCGACAAGTTCAAAGAGCAGTTCGGCGCGGCCGCGGCAACCCGTTTCGGCAGCGGCTGGGCCTGGCTCAGCGTCGGCGGCGGCAAGGTAGTCGTCGAGTCCACGCCGAACCAGGATTCGCCTCTCATGGAAGGCCGCACCCCGATCCTTGGCCTCGACGTTTGGGAGCACGCTTACTATCTGAACTACCAGAACCGCCGCCCCGACTACATTTCCGCTTTCTGGAATGTCGTGAACTGGGCCGAAGTCGCCAAGCGCTTCGCCGCTGCCAAGTAGCCAGTAGTCTGGATCTTATTGTGGAATTGCAAAGGCGGGCCTGCGGGTCCGCCTCTACTTGTCTCAGTCGCCCCTTCGTGTTCGCCTTGTTGCCGCCAGCGCCGCCCCAAGCTTTTCCAGGGACTCTTCGTGGCTGCTGCCGTCCTCGGGCGGCAACACCCTCAACCCAACCAACACGCGCTTCTCGTTCGCTCGCACGTGACGCACTTCGCAGCGGCACGAGTTGACCATCGTCCGCACCGTGATCAACATGCCAACTTCCAACGGATTCTGCAGTTCTATGCCGAACCCCCCGGCCGAAACGTCACGCAACAGCGCCGGAGCCTCGCGCTGCCTCCCCTGTTCGTCTTGCCAGTAAACGCGCACGCTAAGCCCGACCCAAAATCGCCGATAGCGACGCCGTTCAGCCGTTGGCGTCTCTGAGGATCGAGTCGGCCCGGCGTCTTCAACCGGCTTTGTCGGAATGTCGCTGGGGGGCATCACGGGGGGCAAGAATGAGAATGCTTCGAATGGGCCGACCTAGGCGCTGCGAGAACAACCCTAAGCCGCCGCCAAGAATCACTGAGGCGACCAGTACCGATGGTTCAATCAACCCGTGATTCTTCATAGGCGCCGACCGGCTCCAGATGCCTCGCCGCACTCCGCTTCGCGGCGGAATGTTACCATCTCGATTCAGACTCCTCTCATGAATCTCGAGCTATCAGAACGCCAACGCAACACCATAGCCGCGGCCATGACCATCCTGGCGGCCTGCGTCATTCTGGCCGCCCTCGCTTTTTTCTTTTGGTTGCTAGCTTACTTTTTGGCGACATTTTCGAGCGTCTTCATGCCGCTTGCCGTCGCGGCCATTGCAGCTTTGGTATTCAGGCCCTATTTCGATCTTCTGCAGCGACGTATGGGCCTGGGCCGCCCGCTGGCGTTGGCGATATTGTTCCTATCGATTCTGATCCCGTTGGGCGCCTTTGGCTGGTTCTTCGGCGCCAAGGTCGTCGATCAGGGCAACGACGTTGCTCGGCGCCTGCCTGAACTCGTCGATGCCGCCAACCGGAACTTTCGCTCACAACTCCCCGAAGTCATCGCCTTCCTGGAACGCCACGATCTCGACGACGCACTCAACAGCGCCGTCGAAGGTGGTCGCGCCCAGCTCGCCGCGGGGCTGCGTTCGTTCGGCGCGGGCGCGCTGTCCGTGGGAGCCGGCTTCCTTTCGCTGGTCGCGGCGGCACTCGCCTGGTTCGTGCTGCCGGTTTACTTCGGCTTCTTCGTCATGGCCGACGGCCTGCACCTGGCTCGCCTCAAAGACCACTTGCCGTTTCTCAAGCCCGCAACGCGCGACGACCTCATCTATCTGATCGAGCAGTTCGTCGGCATCATCGTGGCATTCTTCCGCGGACAGGTCATCATCGCCTTCATACAAGGCCTGTTGTTCGCCATCGGCTTCACCCTCGCCGGACTGGACTATGGATTCTTGATCGGACTGCTGCTCGGCTTCCTCAACATCATTCCTTACCTGGGCAATATCGTAGGCCTGGGCATCGCGCTGCCTCTCGCGTTGCTGCAACCCGGCGGCGGCTGGGTCAGCGTTGGTCTCGTCCTAGTCGTCTTCGCCATAGTGCAAGCGATCGAAGGCTATTTCCTCACGCCCAAGATCATGGGCGAACGAACGGGCCTGCACCCGATGGCGATCATCGTCGCCATCTTCTTCTGGGGGACGGCCCTGTCGGGCATTCTCGGCATGATCCTGGCTATCCCGCTCACCGCTTTCCTGGTCGTCTTCTGGCGCCTAGCTAAAGAAAAGTACGTCCGCGAACTGCTCTAGCGTCCTCAGCATGGGTGCCCCTGACCTAGACGATCCGTTCTGGGGATAGTGCGAGCGCCACGTGGGAGTTGCCTTTCTAGTGCTCAACGGCTGAACTCGAGCTGGGGTAAATTGCTACTATTCGCCACGTAAATGTTGCCTTCACGTTGGGCTGAGGCGACCGGTTCGACTATCCTGACGAAGGTAGGCAGGAACATCGGGATCCTCCGATTTGCCGCTGGGAGATATCGCATGCCGCAGGCCTTTCGCTCTTCTTTCACAATTGTCGTTCTCTGCCTAATGTTGGGCGCGGTGGCAGCTCGAGCCCAAACCGCGACTCTGTTGCAAGACATCGACTTGGCGAGCGACACACGGTTTAGTGCGGACCCTACTGGTTTCACCGAGTACGGCGGCATGGTGTACTTCTTCGCCACGTCGTCGCCGGACTTTCCCGGCCTGTGGCGGACAGATGGAAACCGACGACGGGACGGAACTTGTTAGATCCGGCATGCAGGGCGAGAGGATGTTGGTTAGCGGCGGCCTGCTGTACTTCGCGGCCACTGACGATTCGGCGGGACTGGAGTTGTGGAAGAGCTACGGTACGCCAGATGGCACAGTGCGCGTCAAGGACATCAATCCCGGCATGGGCGATGGGATTACCTCGAATATCGTGGACTTCGGAGGCGATCTGTATTTCGGCGCTGATGACGGCATCAACGGCAGTGAGCCGTGGAAGAGCGACGGCACCGATGAGGGCACTGTCTTGCTCAGGCACATCAACGATAACGGCGACTCCTTCGCGGAGCACTTCACCGTGTCCGGCGGAACGCTGTACTTTTCGGCGTTCGACGAAACCAACGGCGGCGAGTTGTGGAAATCCGATGGTACCCCGGGCGGCACGATGCTCGTAGAAGACATTCGGACTGGGCCGCTTTGGAGCAGCATTCACGGCCTGGTCGACGTAGGCGGAACGCTCTTCTTCTCGGCGGATGACGGCATTAACGGACGAGAGTGGTGGGTTAGCGACGGTACGCTCGCTGGAACGATGCTGGTGAGGGACATCAATCCGGGCGGGAGCAATTAGATTTTCGATTCATTCGATGACTCGATCGCCTCGTTCGCGGGCGAAGCGTTCTTTGGCGCCGATCCAGGCGACGGGTCGGGCGTCGGACTCTGGAAGAGCGATGGAACCTTGGCTGGCACCGAGCAGGTCTTCAGCGGCTTGATTCCTAAATAGTTCACCGTCGTCGGGGGAACGCTGTATATCGTTCGCGCCAATAATTCGACCGGCACTTTGTTTGCGCCGAATTTGTGGAAGTCGGACGGCACGACCGTCGGCACAGTTTTGGTCAAGTCGTTGCCCGGCGATATCAACCGCCGGCTGGGAGTCGTGGGCAGCACGCTGTTTCTCGCGGTGGGAGAGCGTGAGCTGTGGAAGAGCGACGGAACGGGAGCGGGCACGGTCTTGGTTTGGGGCCAACAGCCGGCGGATACGACTGATGCGTTAGCGGATGATTTGACCGGCATCGGGAGTTCGCTTTACTTTTCGTCGGCAGCCGGTAACAGGGGCCGTGAGGTGTGGAAAAGCAATGGCACGACAAACGGCACGAATCGAGTCAAAAATATCGGCATTGCCCCAGCCAGCGGTACTCCGACGAACTTCGTACTGAGCGAACAGATCCTGAAGGGGTCCAGGCTTTTCTTCTTCGCCACGTCCGGCTCAGACGGCGGACAGCTGTGGAGGACTACCGGTTCGCCTAACGGCACACAGATAGTGAAAGAGATCGCGACAGGAAGCTCCACGCGGTACGCGCCGGCTGAGGTCGTGGTGTTGGGCGAGAACATGCTGTTCATCGGCAACGACACCGTCAACGGATTTGAACTGTGGCGCAGCGACGGCACCAATCAAGGAACCGTGATGGTCAAGAACATCCACGACAACAGCGCGAGCCAGGAGGGCTTGCCGGATGAGTTGACGCTGTCGGGCGGGTTCGTTTATTTCCGTGCAAACGATGAAGTGCATGGCTACGAATTGTGGCGGACCGACGGTACGGAAGAGGGCACGGTGATGGTCAAAGACATCAATCCGGCGGCCGGTCTCGGCTCCGAGCCCAGACAACTTGTGGACGTGAACGGCACGCTCTTTTTCGTGGCGGAAAGCGGCGCATCGGGCCGCGCGATATGGAAGAGCGACGGCACTGAAGCCGGCACGGTGATGGTCAAAGACATCTATCCGGTGAACAATAACGACTTCTATTTCGAACTCACTAGTTCCGGCGGCGCTCTATTGTTCCGCGCCGACGATGGCGTGGGCGGACACAGCCTTTGGAGGAGCGACGGTACGCCTGAGGGGACGACAGACATCTTGCCGATCCAGTTCAACAGCACGATCTTCTCGTCGTCGTGGTTCACCGATGTCAATGGGACCCTGTTCTTTGCTCAACACAATGAACTATGGAAGAGTAACGGAACGTTGGCCGGCACCGTGCTCGTTAAGGAGATTGACCCATTGCCCTTGCCCGAGGTCGCCTTGAGTTCGTTTACGGACGTGGACGGCATGCTGTACTTCATCTCGACCGGGCCAAACGGCGCCGAGCTTTGGCGCAGCAGCGGTACGAGCGGCGGCACGACGCGAGTGAAGAAATTGGTAGAGTCAGGCATCTTCGGCCCCACGAGCATCGCCGGAACCGCGGGTGGCGATGTTTTCATCAGTGCGCCTTCCGTGAACGGTTATCAGCTTTGGCGGAGCAACGGAACTAGCGCTGGGACGAAGGCGATTCAGCCTACGTTCCTTAGCCCAATCAACGAAATCGTCGGTTTTCAATCTCAGGTCGTGTTTGGCGCCGAGTCCTCGTTGGAGGGCAACGAGCTGTGGGCGACACCGTTGGTCCCATCGATCAGCGCTTCCGGTGTGGTCGACGCGGCGAGCTTTCGGGCTGCTATCGCGCCGGGCGGTCTGGCCAGCTTGTTTGGCACGGAGCTGGCTGGCGTGACGGCGGCGGCGACCAGCCTGCCGTTGCCGACGACACTCGCCGGAGTGCGGGTGCAAGTGGCAGGCGTCGATGCGCCGCTGTTGTTTGTGTCTCCACGGCAGATCAATTTCCAGATCCCGTTAGAGGCGGCGATTGGCTCAGCGCCCATCGTGGCCATCACCGGCACGGTGCAGAGTGCTCCTCAATTGGCGACGGTAGTGACTTACGCTCCGGCAACATTTGTCAATCCCGAGACGGGCAGGCCGATCATCCAAAGGCACCCGGATGGCGCGCTAATTACAGGGGAGAACCGCGCCAAGCCGGGCGATACGCTGATCATCTACGTCACGGGAATCGGCGGGCTGGACGTCGCGCCCGCGACCGGCGCTGCTGCGTCGGATTCGCCTCTCTCGATTTCGACCGTGACCCCAACGGTCACCGTAGGCGGCGTGCCGGTTGAGGTACTGTTCGCCGGCTTGGCCCCGGGCTTTGTCGGCCTGGGACAGATCAACATCGTCTTGCCCGATGACTTGCCTGAGGCCAACGGACTGCCCTTGGTGATCATCTACGGCAACCGCAGAAGTCAGTCGCTGGCGTTGCTTATGCAGGCGCCGTAGGCAGGCGGCGAAGCTTGGCCGCGACCAGCGGAGAAAGCGCGAGCATGATCATGCCCAGCGCGAGGAATCCGCCTCGGGTTGGGTCGTAGTCGGAGAGCAGACGACCCCAAGATACGCCCGCCACGTAACGCCCGAATAGAAACTCGAAAGCCAACGTGAGCGCTAACCATAGCGCGCCGACGGCGAGCAACCGCTTGCGAGTTCTCGCGCCGATCCACTTGATGGACGCGGTTGCAATGGCCAGGATGATCAGCGAGCCGATGAAAACGCCAGTCTGACGGGCGCGCAGATCGCCAACGATGGGCACCAGGAACAAGCCACGAAGAATGCCGTGGATGGTCTCGGCGAGGATGATCAGAAGCCAGACAGCGAGGGTGCGGGCCAGGGGCACGGTTCAAGCCGATACGGTTGAGGCTTGGCCCGGCAAAGCCGCGCCGGTGATCGTCGAGTAGAGGACATCGGAGTCGAGATCCGCGCCGTTCGGCCAACAGATACAACCCAGTTCTTCGTCGACCGAGACTTGGCGGAAGAACTCGGCATCGCGCAATTGGGCGAAGACGCCCTCAATCCTTACGAGCTTGGACACGTCGACTATGCCCTCGGCGCCATCGACAAACCGGACTTGTAGTGCCAGGTCCTCGAGCGGAACAACTGTAGCTACATCGTGCATCTTGTCCTTAGTCTAGTGGTTCGATTGCCTCCAGGGCTTCGCCTCTCCGGGCTCGGTTCCAGTTTTTCCGCAGTTCGTCTTGGTGCATCGCGGCCCATTCCACAACGAGCGCTCGCGCCTTGGGTGAGAGTTTTCCTGCGAGGAGCGCAAGTGTGTCGATCTCGACGACCGCCTCCTGCTCGCCGTAACGAGCGTGGAAGTGCGGCGGGTTGTGATCCGCGTAGAACATTGCGATCACAATACCGAAGAAGCGGCTAATTGCTGGCATTCTGGCAGCCTCTCTGGCCCAAGCAAGGGCGTCCAGTATGGTTTCCAAACCGAATCGACCTTCTGGATCTGTAAGGGATCCAGTCAAAGAATACAGGTATGGCGACGTAGAATCTACGAAATCGCCAAGCGACACTATCTTGAAGATTCCCTTCGCTTTGTCGCAAAGGCTTCTCAGCTCCACGAGGTACCGAGGATCTTGTAGAGCTGCTCTGACACGCTCCAATACTATCCACCGGAGCCGCCGCTCGCAGCAGTGAAGCCAGCAAAAGGCCGGCGCTTGCGCGCCGGCCTTCGTTGTTCTAGCTGTTCGCGAACCGCCTACTTCTCGCTATTAGCAATGGCCGCCTGCGCCGCCGCCAATCTCGCAATCGGTACGCGGAAGGGCGAGCAGCTCACATAGTTCAGTCCGGCGTTCACGCAGAACTTCACCGACTTGGGCTCGCCGCCGTGTTCGCCGCAAATGCCAATTTCGAGTTTGGGGTTCGTCTTGCGACCCTTCTCGATGGCCATCTTAATGAGTTGTCCGACGCCGTTTTGGTCAAGCACTTGGAACGGATCTTCTTCGAAGATGCCCTTCGCAATGTAGTCCTTGATGAACGGACCGGAGTCGTCGCGGCTGAAGCCGTACGTCGTCTGCGTCAGGTCGTTGGTGCCGAAGCTAAAGAAGTCCGCTTCCTTGGCGACTTCGTCAGCGGTCAGAGCGCCGCGCGGCACCTCGATCATCGTACCGATCATGTAGTGCACATCGACGCCCGCGGCCTTGAGCACGGCGTCGGCGATGTCCTTGACGATCTTCTTCTGGTCCGCCAATTCCTTGACGTTGCCGACCAGCGGAATCATCACCTCAGGGATAACCTTGATGCCTTCTTTGGCGCACTGTGCGGCGGCCTCGAAGATGGCCTGCGCCTGCATCTTGGTGATCTCGGGGAAGGTGATGCCCAAGCGGCAACCGCGGTGGCCGAGCATCGGGTTGAACTCGTGCAGCTCTTCGACGCGATCGAGCAGCTTCTGCTTCTCGGTCATGTCTTGGCCCTTGGCCCTTCCTTCGG
The DNA here is from genome assembly GCA_027592785.1 of Acidobacteriota bacterium. Lineage (GTDB taxonomy): Bacteria > Acidobacteriota > Terriglobia > Bryobacterales > UBA6623 > CAMPKL01. The sequence goes on along the minus strand of JAQCLD010000030.1, from coordinate 24,447 downwards.
CGACTTCAACCATCAACTCTTCACGTTTCGGTAAGAACTCGTGCAGCGGCGGATCGAGCGTGCGGATGATGACCGGGTAGCCGTCCATCACCTTGAATAGCTCGTAGAAGTCCTTGCGTTGCTCGGGGAGCAATTTGTCCAGCGCAGCCTGACGCTTGGCGACATCCTTCGAAAGGATCATCTGCTGGACGTACTTGATGCGGTCGCCCTCGAAGAACATGTGCTCGGTCCGCGCCAGGCCGATGCCTTCCGCGCCGAACTTACGAGCTTGAGCCGCGTCACGCGGCGTCTCCGCATTGGCGCGAACGCCAGTGGTGCGGAACTCGTCGACCCAGGTCATGAACTCGGCTAGCTGGCCGCTCTCGGTATCGGGGTCAACGGTCTTGGCCTGTCCGCCGAAGACTTCGCCGGTCGAACCGTCGAGCGAGAGCCAATCGCCTTCTTTCAAGGTGACGCCGGCGACAGTGATCTGTTTGCCGCGGTAGTCGACCTTGATCTCTTCCGCGCCGGCCACGCAGGGTGCGCCCATGCCGCGAGCCACAACGGCCGCGTGCGAGGTCATGCCGCCGCGCGAGGTGAGGATTCCCTTGGCGACTTCCATGCCGTGAATGTCGTCGGGAGTCGTCTCGGCGCGGACCAGAATGACCGCTTCGCCCTTATCCTTCCAAGCAACCGCATCGTCAGCCGAAAACACGATCTTGCCGACGGCGGCGCCCGGCGATGCCGGCAGAGCCTTGGTCAGCAACTTGAGTGAACCGCTGGACTCCTTATCGAGCACGGGGTGCAGCATCTGGTCAAGCTGGTTGGGCTCAACCCGCATGACCGCGGTCTTCTTGTCGATCAGGCCTTCACCGACCATCTCCACCGCGATGCGAACCGCCGCAGGGCCGGTGCGCTTGCCGCTGCGCGTCTGCAGCATATAGAGCACTTTGTCTTCGATGGTGAACTCGAAGTCTTGAATGTCTTGGTAGTTCTGTTCGAGGTTGTGCGTGATCTTGCGTAGCTCGTCGTAGGCTTCGGGAAGTTCGTCCTTGAGCTCCGAGATTGGACGCGGCGTGCGGATGCCGGCGACGACGTCTTCGCCCTGTGCGTTGGTAAGAAACTCGCCGTAAAACTCGTTCTCGCCAGTAGCGGGGTTGCGCGTGAAGCCGACGCCGGTGGCAGACGTTTCGCCGAGGTTGCCGAAGACCATCATCTGCACGTTCACGGCGGTGCCGATCGTGTGCGAGATGTCGTTCATGCGGCGGTAGTGGTTGGCGCGCGGCGTGTTCCAGGAGCGGAAGACGGCGTCGCGGGCCATCTGTAATTGCGTGAGAGCGTCCTGCGGGAAGGACTTTCCGAGCCGGTCCGTTACCAGCTTCTTGAAGGCCTCGATGATCTCCTTCCATTCTTCGGCGGTAAGTTCGGTATCGAGAGCCCTACCCTTCTTCTCTTTCATCTCGCCAAGCAACTCTTCAAAGTCGTGCTTGGGGACGTCGAGAACCACGTCGGAGAACATCTGGATGAAGCGGCGGTAGCTGTCGAGAGCAAAGCGCTCGTTGCCGGACTTCTTGGCCAGGCCGACAACAGACTTGTCGTTGAGGCCGAGATTGAGGATCGTGTCCATCATGCCTGGCATCGAGAACTTGGCGCCGGAGCGAACGGAGAGCAACAACGGATCGCTGTCGTCGCCAAACTTCTTGCCGGTCATCTTTTCGAGCTTGGCGAGGTGCTCGGCCATCTCAATTTCGACGTGGCCGGGGGTCTTGTTGCCTGCTTCGAAGTAGAGGTTGCAGACGTCAGTGGCGACGGTGAAGCCGGGAGGCACGGGAATGCCCGCGCGGCACATTTCGGCGAGGTTGGCGCCTTTGCCGCCAAGGGTGTCACGCATCGTGCGGTCGCCTTCAGTCGAACTGCCGCCGAAGGCATAGATATGCTTTGCCATAAGTCTTGTTAGATCTCCGTCTCTGCTGGGAAGCAAGCCGCGCCCACGCCTACGTGGGGGCAAGAGGAATATTGTAGCGTGGCTCGGGCCGCCGGGTCTCGCCCTAGTCTTCCCGGCAAGATATGTAAAAGACACTTGACTTTCTGTCCCGGGCCGCCCATCCGTTTACGAACCAATTGCCCCAGCGTCCGTCAAAGTCGCTATGACTTGCCCACGGCTGTTGCTCTTAGGACTTCTCGCTTTTTCCGCCGTGGCATCCAGCCAAACCGACCTCGCCGGCGGCTGGGCAGGGGAATTGGACACGCCGGGCCCCAGCCGCCGGCCTTTGCTGATTGAGTTTGCCAGCGCGCCGCGAGGCTGGGCGGGCGGTGCCGAGATATCCGGATATGCGCCGCTCTCCTTCATCCGTTCCGACGGAAGACAAGTGAGCTTTGAGGCAACCACTGAAACCGATCCCGGCCATTGGTCGTTCCGCGGCAACATTTCCGAGGACCGCGCCGCCATAAATGGCACGGCGACGTTAGGGCCCGACTCGTACCCGTTCCACCTCGAGCGAAACGACGCTGCTCTCGGTCTGCTCGCCGCATCGGCTGAGACCGTCGGCGAGGACTACGAGGGCTTTTCGGGACGCTGGGAGAGTGAGCAGCCAACTTCGGACGACGGCTTCTACGTTCGGATGATCCTACATCAGACCGCCTATGGAGTAACTGGAAACTTGGAACGTTGGGGGCGATACGTGAGCGACGTACGACTCACAAGGGTTGAAACCGCGGAGCGGCGTATTCGATTCGAACTACCGAAACCCGTCGCTCATCCAGACAATTTCGTCGGCCTTGTAGAAGAAGGCCGCGATCCGCGCGCCGAGTTCGAGGGCGTCATGATTCCCGGCGACATGGAGATCCGTGGGGTTTGGACGCAATACGGTCAGCAGGTCCCGCTTGTTCTCCGACGTGCCGGCGAACCGGGCCTGGGACATTGATAAACCCACGCAACGGAGCCGCGGCCGTAAGGCTGCGCTACCGCCCGCCAGGGCGGCGCTCTCGCACCCCAGGGGACAGCCACGCTTGGCTGTACTCGCCCCGCCTGCACCGCTTCTTTCATCTCTCGCAATCCGCCGCAACCCGCGCAACAGAGGCGCGGCCGTAAGGCTGCGCTACCGCCCGCCAGGGTGGCTGTACCTACCCACCTCAATCCCCCAGCGACCCGAGCCCAGCCGCGTAAGCGGCGGGTCCTAGCGCTTCCACACTTGACACGGGATGGTATACATAAATGCAGAAGGTCCCTGGCTAGTCGAGACACGACCAGGGGCTCCGGTGCACCGGGAGCAGTGTCACGGGCGCGCGGTCAAAGCCAGAAGAGCCGCAGCGGTGATGGGGAGTTAGTCCCTCGGATCGATCCAAATACTTTTTCCGATCCCTCGCTTGGTAGGGGATCGCAACCTGCGTCCCAAAGGGCCCCTCGAAAGAGGGGCCCTTTGGGCGTCGGCCTTGAAATAACCAATTCGCCAATCCGGCGCCCAACCCCTCTTCGCAACGCCAAACTCCGTCTCCATCTAATCCGAACAGCGGCGCAACAAAATTCACCTATGGCACATCTACATCGTGTGCGCCCCTTTTAGGAGATCGTATGCGACACATCCTGATTGCCGGACTGCTCTTCAGCGCCGCACTTGGTTCGCTGCAGGCCATCGAGCCCGATTCCCCGCCCATCTTCACCGGAATGCCCGGCGTGCCCGGCAACGGCTTTGAAGCCGCCTGGCTGGGAGAGTTGTGGGCTCCCTCGGGAAAGCTGCGCGTGTTTGTCAGGCTGTTTGAGGCAGACGGCAGGCTGACCGGCTCGATGGACAGTTTGGACGAGCGCGTCAAGAACATGGAGATCCAATCGGCATTGACGTTTGGGCCGCAGCTGCGCTTCGAGCTGTCTCGACCCGAGGCGACATTCGAGGGCCAGCTGAACGCCGAAGGTTCCGAGCTGACCGGCCGCTGGAAGCAAGACGGCAAAGAATCCTGGCTCGTGCTCAGACGGCTCGAGGGCCATCCCGGAAAACGTTGAGCTAACCGACTTCGATCTGGTGCGTCTAGACCTGCAAGAACTATGCGCCGCCTGTTAGCCACCGTAATCCTGCTTTCCGCCGCGGCGGTTCCAGGACAAGCGTTGAAGGTTATACCTCAGGCGCGCCCGTCAGCTGCGCGCCACAGCGTCCGGCAGCAAGGCTTCGAAGGAACTTGGTTGGCCGAGATCGTAACTCCCGGCAACCATGTTCGCGTCGTATTACGGATCTTCGGCCAGGATGCGCTGCTGAGTGATTCAGCGACAGTAGAAGCGCTTCAAGCAACCTCTGACGGCACACGGCTGCAGTTGGATCTATCTGATCCGCCAGCGACTTTTGAAGGTGAACTCCAGCCCGAAGGCTCCCAGATCGTCGGCAAATGGACCCAGGACGGCGACGACTGTTGGCTGGTCTTCCGCCGCGCGTAGCTTTTCTTCAGCCCTCCGCAACAATCTCGGCGAAGTTCGCTATCTCGGAAAACTCTGACAAGATATGCGCCAAGAACGTGAGGCGGTTTTCGCGGACTTTCTCGTCTTTGGCCATGACCAGTACGTCATCGAAGAACTTATCGACCACAGGACGTACCGAGGCGATTCGTTCGAGCGATACGGCGTAGTCAGACTCTTTCTTTAAAGCCTCGCGAAGGGACGCATACGCCGCGTGTAGGTCTTTCTCCGCGCCGTCTTCCAACAACGCGACATTGAATTGCTTTGAAGCGTAGGTCGAGACGCCGCCTGCCTTTTCGAGGATATTGCTGATGCGCTTGAAGCTGACGGCAAGCGGCTCGAAGTCGGGCGTGGGGCGGACTTGCGATATAGCTTCGCAACGCCGCACGGCATCGACCGGGTCGTTGTCGGAGGCGGCCAGGACGGCGTTGATTTCGTCGTAAGCGAAGCCGGCGTCGTTGGTGAGGTAGTAGCGCAGCCGTTCAACAAAAAAGTCGCGCAGCGCGGACGCGTTGTCGCCGGCATCGGCCATTTCGCGGAGTTGATCGATAGTGACGCGCAACTCGCCCTTGATGACGATCTGGATTATGCCGTAGGCGGCACGACGCAGGGCGAAGGGATCCTTGGAACCGGTCGGCAACATGCCGATGCGAAACAGGCCGCCGAGCGTATGCAGTTTATCGGCGATTGCCACCAGCTGGCCGGGAGCATTGCGGGGAATGTCATCCCCTGCCCCGATGGGCTTGTAGTGGTCGTAAATCGCGTCGGCGACTTCTTGCGGTTCACCTTGGTGTGCGGCGTAGAGACCGCCCATGATGCCTTGGAGTTCAGGAAACTCGCCGACCATCTCGGTGGTGAGGTCGCACTTCGAAAGCGTGGCGGCGCGCGCTGCGGCGACTTTGATGGTCGACGAGAGATCCGCGGCTTCGGCTAGCGACTTGACCAGGGCGACCATGCGCTCGGTCTTGTCGTGGTAGCTGCCGAGCTGCGCCTGGAAGGTGACGTTCTTGAGCGACTCGACGCGGTCAGCGAGCGACTTTTTGATATCGGAGTTCCAGAAGAATTCGGCATCGCTGAACCGGGCACGAAGGACGCGCTCATTGCCGCGGCGGATCTCGCCGTCAGGATCGCCGTTGAGGTTTGCTACGGCGATGAAGCTGTTGTTGAGCTTGCCGCTTTTGCTGTCTTCGATCGAGAAGTACTTCTGATGGACGAGCATCGCCGTCTCCAGAACTTCGTCGGGGAGCGAGAGGAAACGCTCCTCGAAGTCGCCGCGAATCACGGTCGGGTACTCGGTGAGGTACGTTAGCGTGTCGAGCAGCTTGGCGTTGGGGCGGACGCGTGCAGCCGCGTTAGGCGGGAACTCCGCCTCATAGCCGCTGACGATCCGCTGGCGACGCTCGTCGGCCGAGAGAATCACGAAGTTGGCCGCCAGCGCCGCGCGGTACTGGTCGGCGTCGGTTACGGCGATGCCCTTCTTGCCGAGGCGGCGGTGGCCGTTCGTGATCGCGCCGGATTTCACGCCGCCGACGTCAAAGGAGACGACTTCGCCGCCGAACAACGCCACGATCCAGCGGATGGGCCGGATGAAGCGGGGACCGTTCTTGGCGCCCCAGTACATCGTCTTGGGGAAGTAGACAGAGAGAATGACCTCGGGCAAAACCTCGGCGAGGATGTCTTTGGTCGGACGACCTTCGACTTTGCGCTCGATGAAGATCTTGCCGTCGGCGCCGACTTCGATTTGATCCAGGCTGATTCCCGCGCGTTTGGCGAAACCTTCGGCAGCTTTGGTCGGCTTGCCTTCGGCGTCGAAGGCGACATTCTTGGGCGGGCCGCTAAGAGTCTCTTGCTTGTCGGCCTGGCGTGCAGCGATGCCGTTGGCCATGAGGGCGAGACGTCGCGGCGTCGCTTCGGTCGTACAAGACACGCCCGCGGCCAAGTCGAATTTTTCGAGTGCGGCAAGGAAGCGCTTTTGGAGATCCGCAAGCGCGTTGGGGATCATCCAATCAGGAATCTCTTCCGTACCGATTTCCAATAGGAAGTTGAGGTCGCTCATCTAGTTCGACCTCCCCGGCACATCCGCCTTGGCGACGCCAACCGCCTTCGAGCTGCCTGCGGCCGCCCATATGGCATACCGGTAACCGTGCCGTTGTGCCATCCAGGCCTGGGCGACCCGTACCGCCAGATTACGAACACGCTGAATCACGCCAACGCGCTCGGTCACGCTAATCGCGCCGCGCGCGTCGAGGATGTTGAACAAATGGGAACACTTAAGAGTCTGGTCATACGCCGCCAACACAGGGAAGCGTTTGACGTTCGGATCGTCGGGTGCAGTGCCAACAACCAACTCGTCAAATAGGCCGAGTAGCCGCTGACATTCTCCTTCATGTAACGCAAACTCTTTCCAAACCATGTCAACGTCGGCCATCTCGAAGTTGTAGACCGAGTACTGACGCTCATCGGCAAAGCGCACATCGCGGTAGGTCTTGTCGGCGCTCCACTGAATGTCGTAAACGCTGTCGACGTTCTGGATGAAAGCGGTCAGGCGTTCGAGGCCGTAGGTCAACTCGGCGGGACAGAAGTCGAGGTCGATGCCGCCGCATTGTTGAAAGTAGGTGAACTGGGTGATCTCAAGTCCGTCGAGCATGACTTGCCAGCCGACGCCCCAGGCGCCGAGGGTGGGCGACTCCCAGTTATCCTCTTCGAGCTTGATGTCGTGTTTCGAGAGGTCGATGCCGATGGCTTCGAGACTTTTCATATAAAGCTCGATGACGTCCTCCGGAGCAGGCTTGAGAATTACCTGAAGCTGCATGTGCTTGTAGAGGCGGTTGGGATTGTCGCCGTAGCGGCCATCAGCGGGACGGCGACTGGGCTGCACGTAGGCCACTTTGTAGGGGTCGGGTCCGAGCACGCGGAGAAAGGTCTCGGGGCACATCGTGCCCGCGCCGACCTCGACGTCGAGCGGCTCTTGGATGACGCAACCTTTCTCGGCCCAGTAAGACTTGAGCTTCAGAATGATGTCCTGATAATTCTGCATGGCGAGCTTAAAAAACAGACCGGGAACGAGCCCAGCGAAGACTTCTAGGCTACCAACTTCCGAGGACCCGAAACCTATAGCGAGTTGAGCAGGCGCAGGCTACGCAGGCGGCGTTCGAAGTGATTCTCTAGGCGCTGATTGAGGAAGCGGCGTAGGTCGGAGCCGGTGGCCGGAGTCCAGGGCTCGGACTCTAAGTCGGCCAAGGACTTGCGGAGCATGAGCCGGGCCAGGTCGCGGGATGCTGGGGTCAACAAATAGGAATCGGCGGATTTGGCGTCAGCGGAGAGCAGGCCGTCATGCAGGTGATCGAACCAGGCAGGGTCTTGAGGTCCGATGGCGACGCCGGTTTCGAGGCAGACGTTGAGCGGCGGCAGCCAGCCGCCGAGTTTGACGGACCACAAGGCGAAGTAGGTGATGATGCGCTCCATCCAGGGCGGCACTCCGCTGAAACCGTTTTGTTTGTGGGCGCGAATCCCCTTAAAGGATGTCTCAACGGCGAGGGCGACCAGACGGAAGTAGGCATCATTGGGCTCGTGCTCGGGCAGCATGTCTTCGGCGACCTCGGCGATGTAGTCGAGCGCCAGACTGCAGGGGTAGTCGGTGAGCATGACCAGGGGCGGGCTCAGCGGCTCGGCGCGATCGACTCGCACAAGTTCGAGGGTTTGCTTTTGGAAGTAATGGATACGGATGTGGGCCAAGCGTTCGAGGCTGGCGCCGTAGTTACTTTTCGGACGGCGCACGCCTCGGGCGATGCCGCGCAACTTGCCGCGATCACGCGTGAAGAAACTGACGATCAAGTCGGCTTCGCGGTAAGGGTAGGTGCGCAGGACGAGCGCTTCGCTTTCGCGTGCGGGCATCGGCGGCCCAATAGGACGGGTTGATCTGAGCGTAGCATGTGCGGCGAGTATCCTAGGAGGTCGGAGATAGCGCCATTCCAGTTGATCTTTCTGCATCCGCCGGTTGGACGGCGGAGTACCGCCGCGAATCGGCAGGCGCGCTGACCTGGCTACGTCGTGAAACGCCGGCAGCTCGATGGGCGTTGCTGGCGGATACGCATCTCTCCGCCGACGCAGCGGCGCAGTACGAAGGCATTCGGACGGCAGCGGCGGCGGAGCGAACCGTGCAGCAGCTGAAGGGTCGCGGCATCGAGGGCACGATTATCAACGGCGACATTGCCTGGATGCGGGGATTGCCGGAGGACTACGCGGCGGCCGAGGCGTTGTTAGGCGCTCTCGCAGATCACGGTCCGCTGATTACCTTGCCGGGGAACCACGACAACCGCGCGAATCTGTGCTCGGCCTTTAGCGATCCGCACATGGACCACGGCGCCGCCAAGGTGATGACCGTTGTGGATGCCGGCGTCGTACGGCTGGTGTGTCTCGATTCGTTGCGGCCGAAGGAGGTTGTTTCGGGTCGCTTGGAGCGTCCACAGTTGACTTGGCTGGCGGATTGGCTGGCGGCACACGCCGACAAGCCCGTCGTGCTGTTTGTACATCATCCGCTGGATGACGCTGAGAACGGCCTGCTGGATGCGCCGGAGTTACTTGACCTGGCCGAGGGGCGCCCTCAAGTGAAGGCGATTTTCACGGCGCACGACCACGTCTTTTCGCACCGCAACGAGAACGGACTGTTGGTCGTGACGCAACCGGCGGTTGGCTTCCCTTTTGAGCCAAACGTGATGCACGGCTGGCTCGAAGCGGAGTTCACGCCGCGGGGCGTGAGCCTCACGCCCTGGTCGTCAAGCCAAGGGCCGCAGAATGTTGTTCGTCTGACGTGGTCGCGTTAGACGGGGCCGATATTGCGATGGATGGCGTACAGAGCCAGTTCCAAGCGATCGCTAACGCCTAGCTTGTCAAAGATGTTGTGCAGGTGGTTCTTGACCGTCTGTTCGGAGATGAACATTCTCTCCGCAATCTCTTTGTTCTTGAAGCCTTGCGAAACGAAGCCGACGATTTCGCGTTCGCGGTTCGAAAGGCGAGGCTTGTCGCGGTCGCGCGGACCGGCGTCCATCGGCGACGCGAATTGACGCATGACGGCTGCGGTAGTGCGGGCATCAAGCCAGATTTCACCGCCGTAGACTTTGCGGATGCTCTTGATGAGCAAATCCGTCGCAGTTTGCTTGAGTACGATGCCGCACGTACCGTACTTCATTGCCTGTACGTACTCTCCCTCGTCATCCGACGCGGTCAGTACGATGATCCTGGTCTTCATCTTCTGGTTCTGCATGCGCTGAAGCAGAGTGAGACCGTCGAGCCCGGGCATCTTCAGGGCGATCGCAATACGGATCGGATGGTCCTTGGAACTTTTGGGCTGCTTCACCGGCTTCACCGGCTTCTCAGCCTTGATGGGGGCGCTGTCTGCCGCTGTCGCTTCGATCTGAGTCATCGGTTTTTCCGCTGAAATTGAACGGGTTAAGCCCGATCTACATGGCCATTCTAAAGTTCTATAGGTACTGTGTCAATCAAGGAAAGGTCTTAAGGGTGGTCCTAGGCCCTACGCCGGGTCCTAGTCCCAAAGGACCTTATTTTTGGCTGGTGTTCATTGGTCGACAAGGCGCGCGGGTGCATGCTACGATCCAATCTTCAGGCCCGTAGCTCAGTTGGTTAGAGCGCTACCTTGACACGGTAGAGGTCAGCGGTTCGAGTCCGCTCGGGCCTACCATTCTTTTCAACAACTTAGAGGAATTGAGGGACTAGGAATAGTCCGATCTGCGGCCTAGGACCCTCACTAAGTAGGTTCTGCTTAGGCGTTCGACGTCCTTTCGAGAGCCTCGTTGCAGCTTGTGCGGACGGTCGTTGAAACCTAAGGAATCCTGCGTTAACGCGTCCGTGGGCCTAGCGGAGAGGACGTACTACTCATCGGGCGAAAAGCCGACTGAACCGGCTGCAGCTTTTAGCGCTTGAGCTCCACCTCTTTGAAGGGCGTCAGGCTGGCTATCGCAGACTCAGGCAGTTGGGGGCTCCAGCGGAAGAAGCTGAGGAGCATGGACCCCGGAGTGAAGTCAACGACCAGAAAACCGTTCTCCTCCATTGCCGGGATGGATGCGTCCACTTCGACGTGGCCCGCTGTTAGCGGCGGCGTACGACGGCCTCCGGATGGCCAACCGTCGAGAGTCCCGACGGGGCCAGGCAGCGCGACGTGAACGGGATTAGCCGATAGATCCAACATTCCCGAGCGGTGAACCGCTGCTTCGGCGATTGCATGCATGTCGCCGCTGATGATTAAGGGCGTGCGGTCGGCCATGGCGGAAGCGGCTTTCATTAGACGATCGTGCTGCGCCAACCATCCGGGTTGCCAATAGGGCTTGGCCTTGTTGAGGCCGAGAACTCCTTGATCATCCAGAAAGTCCGGGTACCAATCGCCCCATTTGCCGGCGCTCCACACGGGTGGCATGGAGGGGACTTGCACAACATGGCGCAAGGAACGATCGGCCATGCGCGATGTCAGCCAGTTTTCTGTTTCGCGCGGCACAATCACGCCGTTGGGGCCGGCGAGGGTTAAGTAACGGCGGCAGTCGAAGAGATTGATCTCGGCCAGGGTTCCGAAGCGGATCGTTCCGTAGCTCTCTCCTGTACCGGCGGGCGTATCGGGAGCGGAGGCGCCTGGCAGACCGAGTGGACGATTGGCATCAGGCAAGAATTCCGGGAAGTAGAGCCGGCGCGATGCCCGGCCCAACTGCAACATGAAATGGTCCGGCGGGAAGGTGACCAGCTCTTCGGTAGCGTCATCGTTCTCGAAGTAGTCGTGGTCATCTTGGATGAAGAAGCTCGGGACTTCTCGGAAAAGATTGCCGTAGAGGCTGCGGATCTGCGCTTCGCCAACACGCTGGTGGACGGTTTCGTTGGCCGTACCGAAGACTGGAAGCGTGCGGTCGAAAGTCCCGACAGCGCGAACCACGTCTTCGGTATACGGCGGCGGCGCGCCGGTCTGGTCGAGGTCCCAATAGATGTGATCGCCGTTGGCGATCATGGCGTCCGGCTGGAAGGTTAGTGCGCGTTCGAGCAGAGCGCGGCGTGTTGCGATGGGCAAGAACCTCGCGCCGCCGCGGCGGGCCAGGAGGCGGTCGTCGCCTCCTGCACAAGTGAACACGAGCAGGCGAAACTTCTCAGGTTCGGACCCGGGAGCGGGGAAAGTTTTGACGGTCCAAGGGTCGCAGAGCGGGCGATTGCGTGCGTCTAGAAGTTCGAGGCGGTACGGCTCGCCAGCCGCGAGGTTCGTCGCGTCAAAGCTCCAAAAGCGACCTGCCGTGTCGCCGCGCTGACCCGCTATCGAACGCCTGCCAACACTCAGAAGCGGCGGGCGGGTCAACGCATCACGAAGCGAGGCCTTCAGCAAGATGCGACTGTCCGAAGCGGTCGGGATCAAGTGCTCAACTGAACCAGCCTGCCAAGGTTTGGTTTGTGCGCCGGCAACAGCGGCGGTGGCGGAGAGGGCGAGAAAGTCGCGGCGGGTTGTCATGGCGGATACAGATTAGCGCGACCGGGTATCGGGATAAACGCTGCGATTCCCTTTTCCGTCTGGCTCCGGCATGACCCTTGCTTGTCCAGCCGAGCAGTTGCTGTTTAGGGCGGTCCGCGCGCGGACGAATTTTCTTGTAGCTTTTCACAACAACTCTGGCTTATATTGTTTGAACTAGGTTGTTTGACCTAGGTCCTGGCAACAGGGCGGCGAAAGCCTGAATGAGAAGCGTCGTTATCTTCTTCGCGCCCCCCGACGCGAAGCAGGTTGGGTTGCTCAAACTTCTCCTAGAGCGGCACGGGATTGAGGTCGAGGCTCGTTCAAGCGAGCTGGCTTTAAGGGATCCCATCAGCCTGTCTAGGTTCGAATTGGTGCTGCTGACAATCTCAGCACGCGCAAGGCTAGACCGTACCTTCGCGGGCTGTTGCGAGGCGGTCCTTGAGTCGGGAACCAAGGCTCGCGCCATTCGAATCGACGAGACTTTTCCCGCTACCATTGACGTCCGCTTGCGATCTATCCGCAGCTACGACTACAGCGCAGACGGATTCACGGCCCTATTCGCCGATCTGGAAGCGGCATTCCTGCCGATGACGCGGTTGCGGCGATTCGATGAGCGCAGAGGCGACGACGAACGCAGAACCTGGAACTTGCAGCGCTACCGTTATGGGTTGTGGTTGGCGTTCTCGCGGACGACAGGCGCCGGCAAGTTAGACCCCTATCCGCTGACGCTGTCCAAGCGCATCAAGACGACCGAGGCGCTGACGGGCGAAGTGGCGAGCTACCGCTATGTTGACCCGGTGACCGACGCTCCGGTGGCTTCGGACCGAGTCTTGTCGGACGCGCTGCTGAGCGTCTGGGAAAACACGGCGGAGATGGCCCCGAACGCCATCCATGTGATTGAGGCGACGGCGGAAGAGATTTGGAACCGCTATTCGCCGAGCATGGCGAAACGTCAGCGGACCGCCTAGTCTCGCTCGCGCAGCAGGGCGATGCCGCAGCCCGCGATAGTTAGTAGTTTCAGCATGTCGAGTCCGGTGTAGGCGTTGTGTAAACGCCAAAACTCAGTCTGCCTGACCGTTTCGGGCGCGCGCGGCTGAAAGTCGATGATGCGCCCGATGCGGATGGTTTCGGGAACGACATAGACTTGCAGGCCGACGGCAATGACGGCTGCGGCGAACACCCCAGCGCGAAGGCGGCGGCTTCCTTTCCAAGCCAATGCGACAGCCAGCAGGGCGAGCAGCACCTGAGCGTAACCCCAGCGATCGAAGTACAGCCGGTTCAGCTCCGAGGCCTCGTAGCGCAAGATTTCTCGCGCGTGGCCGGAGTCCAGGTTGGCGGTCATCGACTGGAACGCTGACGGAGGCTCGGCAAGGATCCGATCGACGGTGGCGAAGTTTTGGGTGGCGACAGTCCACATGAAGAGCGTGCCGAGGGCCCAGCCGCCAAGGACCAGCGCGAGGGCGCTGCGGCGGTTCATTTCCCTTCTCCTAGGCGTTCCACCCAGTCGGCAACTTGCATGTCCATCGGCGAGCCTTCTCGCAGGCCCGTGACGACGCCGGCTCGATCGGCGGCTGGGCGATTCTGACTCATTTTCCAAATGCCCTCGATGCGCGTGAGGGTTAGCTCAAAGCCCACGATGGCGCGCATGGCGCCTTCGATGTACTCGTCAGGGGCGTCAGTGACTTTCCACGGTGCAGGGCGATTGGACTCGTGCTGGTCAGTTAAGTCCTCAATCAACGTGCGCAGTTCTTTCGCGTCGTCGAAGACACGAGCGACTCCATGGGCATGGACAGCGAGATAGTCCCAAGTAGGGACAACGCGACCGTGTTCCCTCTTGGAGGCATACCAAGATGGCGTGATGTACGCGTGCGGACCGTGGAAGATTGAGAGGACCTCGCCATCGGCAAGCGATTGCCAGTGAGGATTCGCGCGTGCGAAATGGCCTCGCAGCATGCCTTTTGGCCCTCGAGTACGATCGATGATCAAAGGAACGTGGCTGGCCTCGATCCCCTGGGGACCCTGCGAGACGACGGTTGCGAAGGAGTGCTCGACGATGAATTCTTGCAGCACGGACAAGCGATCCTCGCGAAACGACTTTGCCGCGTACATGGCTAGATCTTCCGTAGGTCGAGGCAGACCAGCCGTGAGATGTCGCGGGCGTAGAGGCGCCCGTCGGCCAATGCGGCGTAGGGGCGAGTTTGTCCGCTGAGGACCTGGGCACGGGCTGTCTCTCGATAGGTTCTCGGCGAGGCTTCGGCGAGGATGAGTTCGCCGTTCTCCCGCAGGATGACAAGTTGGCTGTCCGCCAGAAGTGCCGTTCCGGCGCCAAATCCGGGCTGGGTCCAGAGGACCTTTCCGGTACGCAGTTCGACGGCACGAAACTCTTGGCCAAACTCCTGGCGTCCGTGGAAACCGTAAAGAACGCCGTCTTTGTGAACCGGCGTCGCATAGTGCGCGGCGATCGATTCCTCTCCTGACCAGAGCTCCTTGAACGAACCGTCTACCCGCTCGAGGCAGATCGCGCCCGTGCCATAGCTGGCAGTGAGGAAGACGATATCGTCGACAACGACCGGCATGGCGGCATTCACCGACGCGCGGCTGCGGGAACGCCAACGGTGCCGATCAACAACCGCGCCGTCCGCTGGTTCCATAATGACGAGCCCTTCGCGAGTGAAGAAGACCAGGCGTTCTTTGCCGTCGATGGACGCCTCGATGGGCGATGAGTAGCTAGCTTCGTCGTCGCCGGTTTGCCAGAGTGTGCGGCCGGTGTCCTTGTCGAAAGCGACAATTCCGGCGCTATCGGAGCCGCCGACGTTCAAGTAAACGCGGCGTCCATCGACCAGGGGTGTGGAAGCCGCGCCGAAGAATCCTTTGTCGACGGAGAACTCCTCGTTGACTTTGCGTTGCCAGATCTTGGCGCCGGTCGCAAAAGAGACGCAGGTGAGTGTGCCCTCAGCCCCGAATGTATAGACCTGGCCGGCAACGACGACCGGGCTGGCTCGCGGACCTTCGTCGAAGCCGAAATCGTCGTGATAACGCGTCGGATAGTCGAAATGCCACTTGGGGGCCCCAGACTCGGCATCGAGGGCCTCGACGATCTCATTGTTGCCGCGGCGGTGGAAGAGGATCAAACGCCCCTTGGATACGACCGGATTGGCGAAGCCGGCGCCAATCTGTTTCTCCCAAAGTAGCGGCGGGCCGCCAGCCGGGAATGTCGAGACGATGTCTGAATCGGGATAGACGCCGTTACGATTCGGGCCACGGAAGTCAGGCCAGTCGGCGGCGGCGAGAGGGGCGGCCGACAGCAATGTCAGGAACCAGGAGCGGCGAGTTTGCATCTATGCCTTCAGGGCAGTTTCTTTGCCCGCGTCCCTCATGGTAGTGAATCATACGGCGCGCCGCGCGTAGACTTGAATGACCTTGGCGCGTATCCGCGGAATTGACATCGTCTGGCTGGCATTCTTGACGGCCATCGGCGCCCTCGTGCTCACCGAACAGGAACCGTCCCTGTGGGAGTGGCTGGCCTTAGCTGCTCTGGGCGTGCTGCAGATCGTGGAAGGGCACTTGGGCTGGACCGCCACGCCGCGCTCTGCGATTCTGCCGACGGCGGCGAAACTCGGCCTCTGCTACTTGCTCGTTTGGCAGACGGGCGGCATCGAGAGCAGCTACTACCTCATCTTTGTGCTGCCGATCATCTCGGCGGCATCGATTTTCGGCCCGTGGGGTACTGTCGTCGTGACGACCGGAACGGCCGCCTTGTATTTGTCCCTCGTGCTGATCTTGGTCGACGGTTATTACGTTCCGGAAGATGGGCAACGGGAACTCGCGACCCGCGTCCTGTTCTTTTTAGCCATCGCTGTGTTGGTCAACCGCTTTGCCTCGGAGAATCGCTGGAAGACAGAGAGTCTGTCGAAGGCTAATGAGGAATTGAGCGAAGCGCAGGCCGAGGTGCGCCGCTCAGAGAGACTCGCGGCCCTTGGGCAACTATCCGCGGGTCTAGCGCACGAGATACGCAATCCGCTGGGCGTGATCCAAGCGTCGGCGGAACTGCTGTCGAAAAACGTATCCCAAGAGAATGCGGTGGTCCACGAGGTGGCGGGGTTTATCAGCAGCGAGGTACTGCGCACAAACCAACTTGTAACCCGCTTCCTGGATTTCGCGAGACCGGCGCAGGCGCATCGCGAGATGGCCGACTTGAACGAGGTGGCCAAGAGCGCCGTCTCCCAAGCCCAGGAATCGATTCGCAACGAGAATTCGCAGGTCTCCGTCCAAGTTACTTTGGGGGCCGTCCCACTGTTGCCCCTGGACGTAACGATTATTGAGAGCTGCGTTTTGAACCTATTGCTCAATGCCCGAGACGCGATGCCGGACGGCGGCACGATTTCTGTCGAAACGGGAGTCGAACACCGTAGCGCGTGGCTCGTGGTCCGCGATGAAGGTTATGGGATCCCGGCCGATAGCTTGGAGGAAATCTTCAATCCGTTCTTCACGACCAAGGCAAACGGGGTCGGATTGGGCCTGGCGATGGTGTCGAAGTTCGTCGACAGTCACGGTGGCCGAGTTCAGGTGGAGAGCCAGCCCGGGCAAGGAACGACTTTTCGTATCTCACTACCCTTAGCAGCAGCCGTATGAAAAACAACGCCCCAAAGAGAATCCTGATTGTCGACGACGAAGACAAGATGCGGCGCGTTTTGGAACTGCAACTCCAGACGGCGGGTTATGAGGTTTCCAAAGCCGGAACAGCGGAAGAAGGATTGGCGCTAGTCAAAGCTTTCGCTGAGGACCGACCATTTACCCTGGCAATCACCGACCTGCGTATGCCAGGCCGCGATGGCTTGTATTTCTTGGAGCACGCGCGCGCAGCCAACCCCGCAATGCCGGTCGTGGTGATGACCGCCTTCGGCACGATCGAAACGGCGATCGCAGCGATGAAGGCCGGGGCCAGCGACTATCTACTGAAGCCCTTCTCGCTGGAGGACATGCTGATCACGGTCGAGAAGGTGCTGGAACTCAGCAGCTTGAGGACCGAGAACCAAGCGTTACGGGAAGCGCTCACCCAACGGTATGACTTCGACCGCATCGTCGGCCGCAGCGAGAAGATGCAGGACGTGTTCCAAGCAGCGAAGCGCGTAGCGGCCACGCGCGCGACCGTGTTGCTCGGCGGCGAGAGCGGATCGGGCAAGGGCATGTTGGCTCAGGCGATACACAACAACTCGCCTAGGCGAGCCGCCCCATTCGTGAAGATCACCTGCTCGGCGATTCCTGAGAATTTGATGGAGTCGGAGCTGTTCGGGTACGAGAAAGGGGCCTTTACGGGGGCGATGAAGTCGCACCCAGGCAAGTTCGAGCAGGCGGATGGCGGCACGGTATTTCTCGACGAGATTGGCGATGTGCCGCCGGCGGTGCAGGTGAAACTCTTGCGTGTTCTACAAGAACGGGAGTTCGAGCGGCTAGGCGGCACGAAGACGATTCAAGTCGACGTACGAGTGATTGCCGCGACGAACCAAGACTTGCGCGCGGCCCTGGAGCAAGGCGCTTTCCGCGAGGACCTCTATTACCGGCTCAACGTCGTGCCTATTAATCTGCCGTCATTGCGTGAACGCAAGGAAGACGTTGACGACCTGGTCGCTCATTTCTTGAAGCGTTTCGTCGACGATCTGGGCGGAAGGGTGAGCGCGATCTCGCCGAAGGCCCTGGAGAAACTACGTGCGTATCACTGGCCTGGCAATGTGCGCGAACTCGAAAACATCATCCAGCGGGCCATGGTGATGGCCGAGGGCGAAGTCATTGAGCTGGACGACATCCGCTTGGATGGCGCGCAGAGTTCGCCGCACAAGAATGGGGACTCTTTCTTACCGGACGGCTTGACCCTAGAGCAGTACGAGCAGGAACTGATTCGTGAAGCGATGCGCCGCGCGGATAACAACAAGAGCCAAGCGGCCAGGTTATTGGGACTGACCCGAAACGCGTTGCGCTATCGACTGGGCCAGATGGGGATTGAGGATGACAGCGGGGCCGCGCCGGACTAGGGCAAGCCCAGCAGCCGCCGTCGGATGAGTTCGAGGGTAAGTTGAGCTGCAAGGGCCCGGACTCGCTCGCGGTCGCCGTTGAATTTGTGCTTCTTGACCAGCACGCCGGCCTCGTCCGCCACGCTCAGAAACACGGTTCCCACGGGCGTCTCATCCGTTCCGCCGGCCGGTCCGGCAATGCCCGTGATGGCCGCTCCGATAGCCTTCCGCGCTCCGCCGGCCGCGTCTCTGGCGCGAGCCGCCATTTCGGCTGTGACTTGCTCGCTGACCGGGCCGAACTCTTCTAGAACGGCGCTAGGAACTCCCAGCCACCGCGCCTTGGCTTCGACCCTGTAACTGACGAAGGCGCCGACGAAGTAGTCCGAACTGCCCGGTACGTCGGTAATGCGTTCGGCCAGCAAGCCGCCGGTGCAACTTTCGGCCAGTCCGAGAAGAAGGCCTCGCTCGCGCAATAGCGAGCCCACGACAACTTCGAGCGGCTCGTCTGTGTCGGAATAGACGTGGTCACCTAATTCGCCGCGTACCTTTGCGGCGACAGCTTCGGCGATAACCCGCGCTTCAGCCTCGGTCTTGGCACGCCCTCGTATATGCAGCTGGATGTCGCTCGGAGCGGCCAGTATTGTCGTGGAAGCCCGCTCTTCGGCGGAGTAGATGGGGCCGATGCGCTGATCCACGTCGGATTCCCCGAGGCCGGAAATGCGCAGCGAGGAGGTGTAGTACTGCCAGGGCGACGGCAACTTGTCCAGGCGCGGTTCGCACTCGCTAACAAACAAAGGTTTGAGCTCTCGAGGAGGACCGGGCAACAGCATCAGGACGCCTTGATCATCCTGCAGGTACTGTCCGGGGGCCGTGCCGTTGGGGTTGGGAAGCAGTTCAGCGCCGCTCAGCAAGAAGGCCTGCCGCTTGTTGTTCTCGGTCATCGTGCGGCCTAACGAAGCGAAACGTTGTGCGATCCAGCCGACGACTTCTTCGCGAAAGACTAGTTCCCGACCTGTGGCTTCAGCCGCGCACTCACGAGTGAGATCGTCCAGCGTGGGACCAAGACCGCCGGTCACGATGACGACTTGGGATGCTTCCCGCGCTCGGCGCAGTTCGAGCGTCAAGCGAGCTCGGTCGTCGCCGATGACGCACTTGCGAGCAAGTTCGATGCCGCGACGGTTAAGGCGTTCGGTGAGCCAAAGGGAGTTCGTGTCGATGCGTCCCGGAGTCAGCATCTCGGAGCCGACCGCGATGATCTCGGCTTCCATGAGATCAGTCGCTAATCCAATCGGCAGTCAAGAGACGATACACGCTATTCGAAGTCGTGATGGCCAGGTCGCCCGAAGGCAGAAACGCCAGACCGACGATTCCAGGGCCGGAAACGACCTGAGTGACAGCCTTATCTTGGTCGATGCGGAAAACGCCCTTTCGCCCCTGATACGAGGCGGCTAGAAAGAGCCTGCCTTCGCGATCAAAGGCGATACCCTGCGGCCGGCCGAATCCACGCAGATACTCCTCGACATCGCCGTCGGGCGTGATTCGCCGGACGCAATCGAAACTGGAGGTCGTGGGACCGGTTAGGTAAAGATAGCCGTCGGGTCCGAAAGCCAAATGAAACGCGGCAATCGAAGACTCAACGGTTGCGAAAACGAAGATTTGGCGGTCTGGCGCAATCTTGAAGATTGTTCCGGTGCGGTCGCCGACATAGAGATTGCCGTCGCCGTCCATGGCCATGCCCGTCGCCACACCCATCCCTTCGGCGTAGGTCGACACGGAGCCGCTAGGCGTAACGGTATAGACCGTGCCGTTATTGCGACCCGAGACCAGCAATTCGCCCGTGGGCGCCACCACGAGTCCGGTCGGATTCACGATTTCGGAAGCGAAGGCGTGGGTGCTATTAGCCGTGTCGATCTTGAACACCGAGACCGGCACTTCCTCTCCGCGCGTCCCGCTCCGCGTTGTGTAGATATTGCCGTCCGAGTCGACTGCCGGACTGGCGACTGGGTGCAGGTCCTCAGCAATCGCTCTACCGAGAGTGCAGGCGCGGATGCTCGAAGAGACGCCCTGCGACTCGATGGTCAAAGAACCATCGGTCGCTTCATCGGGAACGCGAACAACGATGCGATGTTCTCCGCCGATCACCAAACGCGCCGCTACATCGCCGAAGCGTACGATCGACTGCCGATCGCCGCCCGCCAGGTGCGAACCGTAGATTTCAAAGTCCCCTCCGGCTATGGCAGCGGGCGGGCGAACGCTGTCGATCACCGGCGGCCCCTGGCCATTGGAAGGTACGGATGGGGCGCTCATACGGGACTCCAGCGAGGCACTCAACAACGGTCAGAAGGCGCCGTCGAAGATGCGAATTAACGCAATCGTCATCATACCGCAGGCCCCTGCGGCGAAATCGTCCGCGACCACTCCCCAACCGTTCTGCAGCTTCTCTAGGCGTCGTATCGGCCAGGGCTTCAGCACGTCGAAGACGCGGAAGAGCGCCAAGGCCCCCAGCCAATCCAACGGACGCTCGGGACGAATGGCGGCCAAGGTCAGCCATTGTCCGACAACCTCATCTATGACAATGAATCCGGGGTCATCAGCGCCCAAGTCGCGCTCAACGACGCCGCATGCCAGTGAGGCGATCGGGGTTAACAAGACCGCGGCTACAGCCAGAGACCAGGCCGGCCAGCCCGTCTGCTGCAGCAGCACCCAAGCCATCGCCAGCCCTGCGATCGAGCCGAATGTGCCGGGAGCGACGGGGGCGTAGCCCACTCCGAACACCGTCGTGAACAGCAGCGCGAGGCGGCGCTTAGTCATGCGACTCGTCTTGTTCTGATTCGCTCAGGCTCTCGAAGTGTTCATCGGCCTCCGTCACCTGGCGCGAGATGACATATCCCTCTGAAGCCCAGGCCCCCAGATCAACGGTTTTGCAGCGGGCGCTGCAAAAAGGGAAGTGCTTCTCTTGCCGGGAAGTTCGCTTCCCGCAGATCGGACAAAACTCAGAGCGTTCAGGCACGGCGTCAGGAGAAAATCTTAGCAGGACCGAAGGCTAAGAGAGTACCGGCAACAGCACTTTGGCGGCTGTCGTTTGTGTATTGAGCACAGAACCGCGCACAGGCCGCGTCACACTCTCGAGCACGCCAAATAGGTCGTAGTCGCTGGACTTGGTGATGCGGACCACCCCGATGTCGCCCGGATTGGGCGGCGTGCACTCAAAATCGAGGAGAAAAGTCTTGCCGTCGATCTCTTCGGCCTGGGATTGCAAACGGCCTTCCCATAGCAGGTCGGATTCGGACGAAAGACCGCTGACGAGAATCGGTAAGCGTTGTCCAACCAAAGCTCGATTGCGCTTGCGCGAAATCGCCCTGGCGTCGGACATCAATGTACGGAAGCGGTTGTAGTTGGTTCGGGCATCGACCTTGCCGTCTAGGTGGTAGCTGGCGCTGGTGTCGTCGTCGGAATAGCGAAACACGCCGACTCGGTCGAACTGGGCCGCTGCGACGAACTGGCGCAATTCTTGGTAGTCGGCTTCGGTTTCGCCCGGAAAGCCCACGATGAAGCTCGTTCGAATCGCCACGCCAGGAATGGTTCGGCGGATGCGCTCGATGAGCTTGAGGAAGATGTCGCCGTTGGCGCCGCGCTTCATCCTCTTAAGCACCGAGCCGCTCGCATGCTGCAGGGGAATATCGATGTAGCTGCAAACCTGCTCGTTAGCAGCAATGGTTTCGAGAAGCTTCTGTGTAACGCGATTGGGATAAGCGTAGAGAAAACGTACCCAGCCAGCGTCTTCGATACGCGCTAGGCGTGCAAGCAAGTGGGCCAGGCCATCCTTCAGGTCCAGGTCCTCGCCGTACATCGTCGTGTCTTGGCCGATCAGGTTGAGTTCGCTGATGCCTTGACCGAAGAGGTTCTCGCCTTCGCGGACCACCGACTCGAAGCGGCGGCTCCGAAACCCTCCGCGGAACTGCGGAATGATGCAAAACGTGCAAGGGTGATCGCAGCCCTCGTTGATCTTGACGTAGGCCATGGGCCGAGTCGTCGCCAGGCGGCGCGGAGTCTGGTCGTGGTAGAGATACGGGTCCAGCCCGGCAGCGGGGATATTGGACTCATAGCCGCCCTCGCAATGAGAAACAACGGTCTCCAGCTCATTCGTGCCTAGGACCGCGTCCACCTCGGGAATCTGCTGGCGCAGTTCGTCGCGGTAGCGTTCGACAAGACATCCTGCGACGACCAAGCGCTTGGCGCGGCCCGTTCGCTTAAACTCGGCCATTTCGAGGATCGTCTCGATCGACTCCTGCTTTGCGGGGTCGATGAAGCTGCAAGTATTCACGACCAGGGCGTCCGCCTCTTCGGGCGAAGACGTTAGTTCGTGGCCGCGAGCCTCGACCATGCCCATCATCACCTCGCTGTCGACGAGGTTCTTGGGGCAGCCTAGGCTGATAAATCCAATCTTCACTTCCTCCAGTCTATCGGTGTTGGCAGCTGAGGCGCGCGCGGCTCGCTACAATCAGATCAGCGGTCACCTTCCCTCGAGAGTTTTCTCCACCTGGCCCCGCCGCCGGGATCAGCTGTGACCGAGCCCTCGGAACAACCTACTTAATGGACCTTCGACGAACCCTTGGCTTCGAGCGACTTGACACCCAGCAGACGATTGAGGCGGCCCGCAGACGCCTGCTGCGCTATTTAGACTTGCAGCTGCTGGCCAGCGGCTTGCCGAGCGCGAGCCAGAACCGGGAAGGCGATTTTAGCGAGATCGCTCGGGGGCTCATCGAGCGCCACCAAGAGCAACAAAGGCTGCTGAGGGACCACAGGTGTCCGACCGACCAACGGGTCGAGGCCTTCCTGAAAAGCCATTTCTTGGACGTGGAATTGGACGGAGCATTGCGCCTGCCGGCTGCCGCCTTCACACTGGATCGGCACGGCATGGCCCGCGAGTTGTCGTTGCCCGCCGGCGAAGACGAGTACCACTCGAAGTATGTGGACTCCTATCGGGCTTACAACGGCGTCCTGAATAACCCGGTCCATGATCGGCGGACAACGAAGGGAACCTTTCACGTCTGTGACGGCGGGCTGCCCGTCGCCGACGACAAGCTGATTGTGCCCAAGGCGACCTTCGCCGCTCTGTTCCAGCTGGCCATGCGGCCGCCGGAGAGTCTGACGGAGCTGCCGTTTACGTCGCAACGCAAAGAAAAGGCTCAGTGCTTCGTCTCGCTGCTGCTGAGACCGCTCGTGTCGCCGGAAGTCATCGGCTTTACGCCGCGCAAGACGATGGAGACGCGCTTCTTTGCGCCGGGATCGCTGGTGAGTAACCTCGATTTCGTGGAATCGATTTTCGGCAATGCCGGCGACCCCGCGTTGCCTGAGAACGACGCCGGCCTCGATGTCGAACACTGGACCGGCCACACGGGCTGCGTGATTCTCGCACCGCACCTGACCCAAGTCGCCAAGAAGGACGTCGGCCTGCCGCACTGGGACGACGCAACCGAACGGCAGCGCCGCGACGGCATGTGCTGGAAGGAAGAGACCGAACTCTACAACGGCGGCAGCGCCTTCAAGCTGACCTGCCGGACAGAGGAAGGCGTGATCGTCACGCTGATCGCCGACAACTATTTCGGCTACTGCAAGAAAGAAGTCAAGACGCAGATCAGCTATGCCGCGAACCTGTACGGCGCTTGCGAAGAGGAACACGCGGGCGGCGCGATGGCCTTCGCCGGCTCGAACTTGGGCGACGAGGTCCAAGTGGATTCCCGCGCGGCGAACGGGCGGACGTTTACGGACGTGGTCGTCGACTACGAAAAGGACATGGAACTCTTCCAAGAGGGCTATGGCGTCGACAAGCATTTCCCGAACTTGATTTACATCCCCGAGAACGCCAATGCGTCGTTGCGGGAACAAAGAATCTCTTGGAAGCGAGGCGACGCCACGCACGAGATTCCGCTGCTGCCGGAGAAGGTCTACATGACCCCCTCGGGCTACAAGCTGCGCATCGAGAGGCACCCGGCAGCGCCCTCTTGGCGGCTGATCGGCACGGCTGCGGAAGGCGTGCTGTGCCACAAGCCCTGCACGGTCAGCGGCGGCGGCAAGAGCGAGATCTCCAAATCGATCGGCGACTACATGCTGTACGGGTCGATCTTCGTCTCGGACCTCGGCAAAGACCTCGATCTGGTCAACGAAATTTTCGAGAAGGACTATTCGGCGCGCTGGCAGCCCGGCTCACACTACCTGGAACGCTACAAGAAGCAGCCGAGCAGGCCCTTCTTGGCCTCCAACCGTTCGGTCGGCAGCGTCATCAAGCTGCTGACCCCTTCGCGCGAATACACCGAGGAATTCAACCAGTGGTTGGCCACAATCCCCAATCACGTTTACGCGATCGCCTTGATCATCAAGCGGTTCTATTCGCCCGCTTGGGGTCCGAACTGGCGCGAGAAGTTCCGCGTCGACATCATCAACGGCGAGCCGGGTTACGAGCTGAAGTTCGAGGATCGCAAACTTGTCGGGACCTACCTCAGGGTCGGGCTATTGGAAGACCG
>JAQCLD010000001.1 GCA_027592785.1 Acidobacteriota bacterium | reverse complement strand
CGGAGCCCCTGGTCGTGTCTCGACTAGCCAGGGACCTTCTGCATTTATGTATACCACCCCGTGTCAAGTACGCCGGCCGAAGGAGGTGAAGGAGAAAGCAGGACCGAGGGCTCGCACCCATGGCTCGGGTGGGGCTATGTCGTGCAAAGGGGGCGGGTGGCGTACGGCGCTAGGTGGGAAGGTACAGCCAAGCGTGGCTGTCCCTGGGGTGCGAGAGAGCCGCCCTAGCGGGCGGTAGCGCAGCCTTACGGCCGCGCCTCTGTTGCGCGGGTTGCGGCGGATTGACGTTCGGCGTACGTCGGCTCCGGCACTCGGACCCGCCGCTTTACGCGGCTGGGCTCGGGTCGCGGGAGCTTTGTGCTGGGTTGAGGAGGAGCCGAGCTGGTGGGCAGGTACAGCCAAGCGTGGCTGTCCCTGGGGTGCGAGAGAGCCGCCCTGGCTGGCGGTAGCGCAGCCTTACGGCCGCGCCTCTGTTGCGCGGGTTGCGGCGGATTGAGAGAAACGAAAGAGCAGTGCGGGAGGGCGGGTACAGCCAAGCATGGCTGTCCCCTAAGGCGGTGCGAGGCGCCAGCAGCTTGGGATGGCGGCGTCGGGGATAACTTTGTCGCCGATTTCGACGGGAGGGCCGACGATGCGGACGGTGGTGCGGACGTTGCCTGGCAGTTCGACGACGGCGAGTTGGAAGGGAAGTTCGTGCTCGAACGCTTCGCCGGCGGCGTGCAATCTAGTCACGGAGTAGACGGTGGCGGTCATCGCGAGTAGATGCCGACGACAGCCGTCGCGCCTGAACCGCCGAGGTTTTCGGTGAGTCCGAGGGACACATCGCTTATTTGGCGCTCACCTGCTTCGCCGCGCAACTGCCAAAAAACTTCGCAGACTTGGGCGACGCCGGTAGCCCCGACAGGGTGTCCTTTGGATTTGAGGCCTCCGCTGGTGTTGATGGGCAGCTCGCCGTCGCGGGAAGTCTTGCCGGCGAGCCCGGCGGGACCGGCCTGGCCTCGGGGAAAAAGGCCGAGGTCTTCGAGGGCGATGATCTCGGCGATGGTGAAGCAGTCGTGCAACTCGGCGAAGTCGATGTCGCTAGGAACGACGCCGGCCATAGCGTAGGCTTTTTCGGCTGCGCGGAGCACCGCGGGAAAGGTGGTGATATCGGCCTTCTCGTGCAGGGCGAGCCGGTCAGAGGCTTGAGCGACGCCGCGAATACGCACGGGACGATCGAACTCGGCGGCGCGCTCGGAGGCGCACAGCAAGACTGCGGCCGCTCCGTCGCTGATGAGCGAGCAGTCGAAGAGCGTAAGAGGCTCGGAAATCGGGCGAGAGGCCAGCACCTGGTCGATCGTAACCGCCTTCCGCAAATGTGCCCGAGGATTTAATAGGCCGTTCGAATGATTCTTTACCGCGACTGCGGCGAGGTGCTGGCGGGTCGTGCCGAACTCATGCATGTGGCGGGAGGTGATCAAGCCAAATAGGCCCGGGAATGTCGCGCCGACGGCGGCCTCGGCTCCGATGTCGCCGGCGGATGCGAGGATCTCGGTGGTCTTGGCGGTCGACTGCGAAGTCATCGACTCGACGCCGAGGACGAGGACCATGTCGTAGGCTCCGCCGGCGATGGCTGTCCAAGCGTGAAACAGCGCCGCGCCGCCTGAGGCGCAAGCCGCTTCAAAGCGTGTGCAGGGGACGTTGTGGAGCCCGAGACCCGCGCCGATCCAGGGGGCGATATGGTTCTGTCCGGTGAAGGAAGGTCCGGCGAAATTGCCGACGTAGAGCGCTTCGACTTGGGAGGGCGAAACGCCGGCGCCGTCCAAGCAAGACCGGCCGGCTTCGCAGGCCAAATCGCGGATGTTACGCTCGGGGAAGGAGCCGAAAGCGGTCATGCCGGCAGAGACGATGGAAACCGATCGCAAACTATTTGTCCTGGTTCGCTATTCTCTCGCAACTCTTGCTGCACGTTCGTCGCAATCGGGCGTCTTCACCTATGAAGGCGATTATCGGTGGCGACATGGGCACAAACGATGACGGAACCAGAAGCAGCCCTTGCGGCGTCTGCTGACGTCTCAAAGGATTCCGTCTTCATCGAGACTCACATGCGGCGGGTCTTCCGGTTGATCTACCGCGTTGTCGGCAACGTCCCAGATGCACAGGATCTGACCCAAGAAGCGTTCATCAAAGCGCTGCGCCGCAGAGACCAACTGCAAGACCCGGACAAAGCCGCCCACTGGTTAGGGCGAATTGCCGTCAATACAGCGCTCGATTTCGTTCGCCGCCGCAAGCGCGTAGTGTTCGAAGAGATTGTGCAATCGCCGCAAGACCCAGGGGAAAGCCCGGAGCAGGGCGTGTTGCGCAGCGAGCAGAAGCAGTACATCGAAGACGGGCTGCGGCTGTTGTCGGAGCGCGAGCGAGCGGCGCTGATTCTGCGCGACATCGAAGGTTTGCCGGCCGCCGAAGTTGCCAAACGGCTGGGCTGTTCCTCGGCGACGGTGCGTTCGCACATAGCCAACGCGCGTGTGAAATTTCGCAAGTACATGAATGGGAGGAAGCGATGAGCGCGTTCTTCCTTGAGCATCCGAAAGAGACCGATCTGGCGCTTTTCGCCGGCGGTGAGTCGGGGCTGTTCGCCCGTTGGCGGATTGAACGCCATGTCGAGAGCTGTCCGCAGTGCCAGCAGATCGCCGCGGACTTCTTCCGTTTGCCGGACCAGTTGAACGAGCTTGCGGATCTGCCGAGCGTGGACTGGCAGCAGATGGCGATGGCGATCGAGTCGGGAGTTCGAGCGGACGCAGCGGTGGGTCAACCGGCTCGCCGCTACGGGTTTCTACCGCCCCTAGCGTGGCAAGCCGGCTTGGTTGCGGCGACGGCCGTGGTGGGCGTGTTCGTTGTGCGGTACGCCAACCAGGCGCAGCCAGAGCCTGAGCTGATCGCGGTAGCCCAGATCGAGTCTTCGGCTCCGCGAGTCGAGGAACAACAAGAAATCGTCGAAGTCGAACCGGCGAGGACCGAGGTCGCGGCGGCAGCACCGCAGAGCAAGGCAGTCGAGGTGCGGCAGACTTTAGCGAGCGATATCGCGGCGCCGGCCGCGCCGCCCCCTCCGGCACCCGCGGCGCTCAACGAAGCCGTAGACAGACGAGTAGACGGGGCTGCTCAACCGGTTGCGGCTGCCGCGGAATCCTCCGAGGGTCGATTGCGCAGCGACGCAGCGTCAAGAGTGGGCGCGGTGTCGGCATTGGCTGTGAGCGGTCAGGCGGGGGGATTTGCGCAGGCACGAGTCGCCTGGGCACAATTGCCGGTCGATACGGTCAACTTCGCTGACGCCCCGGTGAGCTTGTCTGACGGCTCCACAGCGTTTGCGGGCGCGATCGTGAAGACCCCCAGCGTTGCAGCCCAAAACCGCTCTGATCGTACGGTCTCGAGCTTCGAGCTGGCTTGGATAGTCGGTGACGCTGACTCCTCGGCAACGGCGCTTATCCAGCGGCAGGGAATCTCGATGGTTCCGGGCGCGGTGACTTCGAGCGGAGGGGAGCGATCGTGGCGACTACCCGCGGGCATTGTCTCAGCGACGATGCGGGTCTACCTGTCGGCAGTGTCGTTCGACGACGGCGGATCTTGGACGCCTTCGCCGGAACAGATCGCTAGCAGCGGTCTGATCGAGCCCGGAACTGAGTACCCGCCGTTAGAACTGCTCCCGCCGATCTTCGAACTAGACGACAGACCCTAGTTCCGCTGCGAAGCTTGGCGGGCCGGCAGAAATTCGTCGTCCGCTTGCCAGGTCGGCAGTTCGGGCTGATTGGCGATTCGGCGTCCCAACTCAAGACTAAATTGAGCGAGCTTGGCTAGCCCAGAGAAGTCCCACGAAGAGTCAAACTCATCGGCTTGCTGGTGATAGCGATGGTCGCGGTAATCGGCTTCTTGTTCCTCGCCCCAGCCAGCGGGCTTGCCGATGACGCGGTTGCCCAAGCTCACCGAGAACGCCGGTATACCGGCTTTGGCGAGGCTGAAGTGATCGGAACGGTAGTAGTAACCCTGCTCGGGGTTGGGATCCGGATCGAGTTCGTAATCGAACTCGGCGGCAACGGTCTCGACGAGCGACTTCAGCGTGGTGCGTTCGTAGCCGGCTAGCGAAACGCTGGCGGTCTCAGGCAAGGGAAGGAAGCCGTCAAAGTTCAGGTTCGCGGCGGTTTTGCCGGCGGGCATGACGGGATGCTGCGCGTAGTAGGCCGAGCCGCGCAGGCCGCCTTCTTCAGCGCCTACGGCAGCGAAGATGATGGTTCTGGCGGGCTTGTGTTCGAGGCTGCCGAAGGCGCGAGCTAGCTCAAGAAGCAGGGCGCAACCGGTGGCGTTGTCGACGGCGCCGTTAAAGATCGTATCGCCATCGGCATCAGGATCGCCGACTCCGAGGTGGTCCCAGTGCGCCGTGAGGACGACGGCTTGATCCCGCAGCGATTCATCGGAGCCTTCGATCTTGGCTACGACGTTGCGGGTCTCAAAGTCTTCGACTGTGCTGATGAGATGGGCCTGGATTTTGACGTTGAGAGGGATCGCTTTGAAGGTCTTGTCGTTGGCGATGGCGAGTAACTCATTCAACGACATGCCCTTGGTCGCTGCTGATTGTTGCAAGATGCGTTCGCCCGCCTCGCCCGTCGTCCAGCCGGCCAGCGCTAGGGCTGCTTCACCGGCGGCGAGTTTGACGTAGGGATTGCGGCCGCCCCAAGAATTCCGAACAACGGACCAGGGGTAGCCGGCGGTTTCGTCGGTGTGAACGATGAGCACGCCGGCTGCACCGTGACGCACGGCTTCTTCGTACTTGAAGCTCCAGCGTCCGTAGTAAGTGAGCGCTCTGCCGCCGAAGAACGCGGGGTCGTCAGAGGGAGGCTCGTTGGTGAACAGCAGAACGATCTTTCCTGCGACGTCGGCATCTTTGTAGTCATCCCAACCGAACTCGGGGGCGACGATGCCGTGTCCGACGAAGACGACGTCGGCGTCGACATTGACGTCGGGTTGTTGGCGATGACTTAGCCCGACGAAACCGTCTGCCCAGCTGACGGCGGTTGCGGCGCCGCCCGACCCCCATGAGAGCGTTGACGAGGAGCTGGGCTCGATGGAGACCAGAGGCACCTGCTGGAAGTAGCCGTCTCCCCCGGCCGGAGCGGCCCCGGCCGATTTGAATTGGTCGGCGATGTAGTCGGTGGCTAAAGTCTCGCCGGCCGTTCCTGGACCGCGGCCCTGCATTTCGTCACTGGCCAGAAACTCGGTGGCTTGGGCGATTCTCGCAGCGCTGATCTGAGGCGTTTGGGATTCATTCGTCGACGGAGAACAGCTCAAGAGAAAGAGAATCGCCAACAGAGAAAGACATATGCGGGGCATCTGGGAATGCTAGCAAAAAGAAAAAACGAGTGACCGCACGCGACGGGCAAGGCCTTGGTTTTCAGACGCTTGACCAGCGCTCGTTGATCTTTGCAGGTGTGCTTGGGGCCTGCGAGAGGGCAGAATCCTTGGTAGTACCTGCTAGGAATAGGTTGTGGGACCGGCCAGTGGCTGGTCTATTTTTTTGTTTAGGAAAGCAATAGAAACCAGATGAGATTTTCGCTGGCCGCCAATAGGCGGCTCCTAGTCGCGGCCGCCTTATGGGCGGCCGTTGCCGTTTCTGGACAAGAGTTATCTCGAACCCAGATTTCAGACACCCTTTTCAACGCGGACGGCAGCCGAGCGGTAGGCTCGCTGCGCATCGCTTGGAAGTCATTCACCGCTGCGGACGGTTCCACCGTAGCCAAGAACAGCGTCAATCTGGACATCGTCGACGGAATCGTTGCGGTTGCCTTGGCGCCGAATCTTGGCGCTGTTCCGGACGGAACGTACTACAGCGTCGAATACCGACTGCACAGAGGCGAAAGGTCGAACGAACACTGGATTGTTCCTGACTCCCAAGATCCGGTCAGCATCGCCGATATCCGAATTTTGAGCGTACCGGCGGCAGGAATGTCGGTGTCTTTGTCGCAAGTGAACGGGCTGCCGGCGGCACTGTCCGCCAAGGCGGATAGGGACGGACCCAACACGTTCGTAGCGCCGCAAGTGCTGAAAGAAGATGCGCCGGGCACATCGAACCCCCTGCTGGGACTACAGAAGAGCGACGGGGCGGCCGGCGTCTACTTCCGGCTGCCTGAGCTATCCGGCGACGTGACGTACACTTTGCCGCCGAATGCAGGTTCGCCGAACCAAGCACTAACGACGGACGGCGGCGGAGCCCTGTTCTGGTCTTCAGCCGCGGGAGGCGGAGCCGGTTCAGGATCCGCGTACGAGGTACTGCAGCAGGGCGGGACGAGCGTAACGCAACGCACAGTGGCCAACTTCGCGAGCAGCTTTTTGGTCAGCGACAACAGCGGTCAACTGCGAACGGACATAGCGCCGAATTTTGGAACCGCGACCGGAACCATCACGCAGGGCAACGATTCACGGCTATCGAATGCGCGAACGCCGTTGGGGCACGCCTCGACGCATGCCACAGGCAGCAGCGATCCGGTAACGCCGGCGAGTATCGGCGCACTGAATCGGACCAATGATTTAATGGTGGGAACGTCGCCTACGACGCCTGTGCTCAAGGTGCAGGGATCCATCGGTCAATCGGCGGCGTTGCAGGAATGGCGCGACGGCAACGGGGGATTGGCGGCGTCGATTACAGCGCAAGGGAGCGGATTCTTCCGGGAGCTTGGCGTCTCAGCCCCGGTTGGAGGCACAACCGTCTCGGAGTTTTTCGAGATCGGAGGCCTCAAGAAGTTCGCGCTGTCGGCGACGGACGGCGTATTCGACGTCCTGCGGTACGACAATGCGGGCGCATTCTTGGATCGGCCGCTGCGGGTGTTTCGCAGCGGGAAGATCGAGACCACGGTCTCGATGAAAGTGGCGGACGCGGGAGTCGGCTCCGGCGCGTTGGGGCTGACCGGCAACTACGTCGAACTGCAGGGCGTCTCGGCGCCATCGAACCCCACGTCGGGCTTTGGACGAGTGTTCTTGAATTCGACGTCCGGCGAAGTTTCGATCAAGAAGTCTTCCGGCTCGATCGTTTCGCTAGAAGGCGGCGGCGACGAGGCCGGCGATTACGCTTGGACAGGAACGCATGACTTCACCGGAGGTACGGTCACGCTGCCCTCTGGCGTAGGCGTCGGCTCCGGCACGATTCCGTTCAACCTGACCGGCTACACCGATGATGTCGCGCCGAGCGCCCCGGGTACGGCAAACCAGTTCACCTCCTACGTAGACCGCGCCTCCGGCCTTTGGTCGTGGATCATCAACGGCGGTTCGGCACAAACGGCGCTAACCGTAGGGTCGATCACGGTCCCGCACACGATAGGCGGCGCTCTAACCTCGGATCGGGTCGGAAACGGGCCATACCCATCAAGCGGCGTCTCGGTCGAAACCGTTGGCCCTGCTATTACGGACGCTGGGGACGGCGCTATATCGGGCTTCGACTTTGACGGTACAACCGACGAGTGCCTGGTTATCTATTCGTTTCTACCGTCTGAAGCGGAGCTCGCCTCGGATATTGAAGTCAATCTAGCCGGTACTGCTGCAGCGGGCGTTTCCAACGATACCCTGCGCTGGTGCGTTCAGTTGTCTACACAGGCTGCGGGAGCTAGCAAGAACACGTGGACTTACGGTGCGGCGTCGTGTGTGACCACAGCGTCAATACCCACGAACAACCTAACGTTCGTCACCCGTGTTACTTTGACGAACGCAACGCATATGGGGCAAGTGACAGTCGGTGAACCCTTCGCCATAAGAATCTGCCGCGATCCGGCTGACGCGGGCGACACCCTAGCTTTCGACGCGCTGCTAAGGACGGCGATGCTGACATGGTATTCCGTACACTAGCCGCCCTTGTTCTTCTCGCGGCCCCGCTCTTTGCGGGACAGTCGCTCGAGATCACAGCCGATACCGGGACGTACACAACTCCTGCGGGCGCACCGTGGAACGTCTTAGGCGCTAGACGCTTTGAAATGCGTGCGGAGCTGACTGGTTTCTCGTGCCCGGCAACCAATCAGGTTCTTTGGGCTTTCGGCGACTTAAACCTCCGATGCTCGACGGCGGGCGCGGGCGTGCTGTGGATCTGGCACGAATCGAGCGGCGGAAGTATCTCCTACTCGGGCCGCACCGATGTTCTGATCCGAGGGCAGTTCGATCCTGACAACGACCGACTCACCGTCTAGTTTTGGGACGTCGATGGGACGAACCGCGTCGAGACGATTCGCAATTCGATCACGACCAACGTAGACGACAATTCATCGCAAGCGCAGACCGTGGGCGGCGGCCAGACGTTCAAGATCGCTTGGGTGCGGCAATACGCCGGGGTCCTCCCGCTTAACTCTGCGCCTCCATCGAATCCTTCCACGGGAAACACCGGGGATCTAGGCTCCTGGGAGTTTGAGGGCGACCTAACGGACGATTCGACCTATTCGATGCCGGTCTCTATCACGGGTACGGCGTTCGGTACTTCGCCCACGATCAGCCCCGTTGCCATTGCGATTCAGGACGCGCAGCCAACATGGCAAACAATCACGGTGCAGCGGGCGGGGGAAGCTGTCACCTGGGACGGCACGACGTCGATTTCCGGGGCTGACGTTGACCCGGCACTGACTTATCTATGGAGTGACCAGACTGGCGGCGGCGGGCTGACGTTTTCTTCATCAACAGCTTCTCAACCGACGATCTCTTGTGCCTCTTTTGGGGAGTACATCGTACGGCTGGCGGTGACCGATGCGGATGCAGGGACGGACTCTGTAGACGTCACGATCGGCTGCGTTGAGACGGATGACCTATATCGAGTGACCTACGCAGACCCGGACGTAGGATTTCTGCTTGGCCCGATGATCATGTGGGGCAAATCGCCCTGGCCCTACATTGACGAGCGCCATGTAGTCTATGCCGACTACTACGGCGGGCTGGCTGTCTCCAAGACAGCGCCGAACCACTCCGACGACTGGAACACCAATCTAGCGGGAACGGTCAGTGTGACCAACGGGGATGCGACGGTCACGGGTTCAGGAACGTCATTCCAGGATCGTTATTGTTCTGGAGGGTCCACGCCAGACAATCCCGCTGGCGGGATGCGCATCGTAATCCATGACGCGGCGGGACAGGATTGGGCCTACACAATATCCTCTTGCACGTCGCAAACATCACTAGAACTGACGATCACCTATACCGCTGCAACCGATTCTGCGTTGAACCATTCACGCTGGAGTGATTGCCGTGGTTGCTGGGTTGGCGGGTCGAACAACAACAACTATTACGACAACGTGTTGGCGCTGTACGCGCTCCACTATAGAACCGGCCTGACGATCTATCGCACGCAAGCCAGGGCGTTGGCTGTGACCTGGGACGATATGCCCTCGATCAACAGTGGCTTTGGCGCTGAAACAGCGGGCAACAATATAGCGGCTCGGCAATGGAGCTTCACGGGCCTCGCATTGTGGGCGCGTGAGAGCGGCCAGCCTAACGCTTGGTGGGATAACTGGGATGCCCGGATGGCTATCTGGGAAGCATCCGCAGATTCGACCGCAGACTTTACCGACGTCAGAGAAGACGGCTATGCGTTTGCCTTCGTGGCGATCATGGCGCGGATGCACTACGATTCGGCGGAGCGCACGGCGTCTGCGGCCGTGCTCACAAGCGCCCTAGGGGCAACGAAGCGGTTCATCACCACTGACTACAAGATCAACGACGTCTGGTCTAACTCGGCATTTGGGGCCAATTGCGGCGGGACTTCAACCACGGTAACGAACGGCTCAACCGCTGTTGTCGGCGTTGGAACTTCATGGCTGTCGATAAGCAACATCGCAGACAACTGGCTTGGCGTGGGTCCACTCGGTTCAACCGAGCGCCGCGATATCACGGTCAACGACACCATGCGTATCGCCTCGGCCCCATCGAATACCTCGATCACTCTAGAGAACAACTGGCCCGGAGCAACGCAGACTACAACGACAGGTGAGTGTCGCATCAATAACGTGGTTGGCACGGGGACGCAGCCTTTCCAACTTGCTATGGGGATGGCGGCGATGGACTGGGCCGATGATGTTTTAGGCGGCAATGCGACGGCTGTTGACGAACTGCTCGACGCGGCGGAGTGGTACGACACTTATGGCCACGACGACACGCTGCGCGGTGCTTACTACGCACGCGCGTTTCCCAACTGCGAGCCGGACCCGCAGGACTTAACGAACGGCGGAACCAACTGCGGTATCACGGCTGGGACAGGATTCCGCTTTCTGCATTTAGAGTTCATCCGAGCGGTGAGCCGGGCCTATATCGCAGCCGTCGAGAACGGCGATCCAAGGGCCGGGGCGCTGCTTACTCTTGGAGACCGTATTGTGGGGGCTTCACTTGACGGTGGATTTGGCGGCCCGGAAACGGACGGAACATGGCCAACGGAACTAGATGAAACGGACGGAGTTCCGACCGACAAGGCGAAGAACTTTGGCTTTGTCTGGTGCTGGGGCGGCGCCTGGAGTTGGCCAGCGGCGCGACTCGCGGCAGTAACCGAGACCGCAACAACGATCACGGGGAAGGTGACAATTTCCGGCGCGGTGACGTTTTGATCGCGACGCCAAAGGACTTCCGGCTGTATTCGAGATCGACTGTCCAACTGACGCGGTCAAGACAGTCGGCTCGTTGCTGACGAACTACGAGACGTCGCACTGGCGACGCGCTTCGGCCTGGCGGACTTCGTCTTCGGACATGCCTAGGTGATGAGCTAATTCGTGCCAGAGGGTGTCGTAGACGAGCGTCCAGACTTCCTGCGGGCTGCGTGCGGCCCGCAGGATGGGACCCTCAAACAGGGTGACCCGATCGGGCAAGGCCATGGTGTAGCCGTGGCCTCGGCGGTCTAGCGGAACCCCTTCGTAGAGTCCGAACAGCGTATACCCGGGGCCGACTCCGCCGCGTTGGAGCTGCTCGCGCGTGGGTTCGTCCTGCACGAAAACGGCAACGTTTTCGAAGCGATCACGAAACGTTTGTGGGATCTCCTCCCAGGCTTGGTCGACAAGTTCTTCAAAGCGTTGTTTCGTCAAGCTGCCGCCTTGACCGCATTCTAGCGGGCTATGTACTTTTGTCGGTTTCGGTACGATCAGTAGTTTGAAGCCCGACCGTATGCCCCTGACCGCTGAAGGACAGCGACTAGAGGAAAGCCGTGAACGTAAGGCGCACTGGAAGCGCTGGGGACCGCACCTGAGCGAACGGCAGTGGGGCGTTGTCCGCGAAGACTACTCCGCCGCCCAGCAAGCTTGGTGGTCTTTTCCTCACGAGCACTCCCACCTGCGCGCCTATCGCTGGGGCGAAGATGGCCTGGCCGGAATCTCGGACCGGCGGCAGTACATTTGTTTTTCGTTGGCTCTGTGGAACGGACGCGATCCGATCCTGAAAGAGCGCTTGTTCGGGCTAACCGGGGACCAGGGCAACCACGGCGAGGACGTCAAAGAACTCTACTACTACCTGGACTCCACGCCGACGCACTCGTACATGAAGTACCTGTACAAGTACCCGCAGGCGGCTTTCCCGTATCGGCAGCTGGTGGAAGAAAATGCGCGGCGAGGAAAGCTGGAGCCCGAGTTCGAGTTGTCCGACGCGGGCGTATTCGACAACGACCGCTATTTCGATGTTTTCGTCGAGTACGCGAAGAAGACGCCGGAACAAATTGCGATCCGCATCACGGCCTACAACCGCGGACCGCAGGCGGCGGAACTGCACTTACTGCCGACGATTTGGTTCCGCAACACTTGGGCTTGGACCGAAGGATCACGCAAGCCTGAATTGCGGGAGGGGCCGCAGTACGCCGGCGCTCGCAGGATCGATGTGGAACACGAGTACTACGGTCCCCGGCAGCTCGTGTGCGGAGGCGATCCGACGCTTCTGTTTACGGAGAACGAGACGAATCGCAGAGCGCTTTACGGCCAGCCGAACGATGCTCCCCATACGAAGGACGCTTTCCACGACTATCTGGTGAGCCAGTCGAAGACCGCGGTCAACCCGGAGATGAAGGGGACTAAAGCCGCCGCGCTTTACAGGGCTAGTATTCCGGCAGGTGGATGCTACCAAGTGGAGTTGCTGCTCACCGATCAACTAGACGATGCGCCGCTCGCGCACGATGCACTGTTCGAGCTACGGCGCACGGAGGCGGATGCATTCTTTGAGCGTCGGGCCGCGCAACAAGGACTCTCAGAAGATGCGCGCCGCATCCAGCGCCAAGCTTATGCGGGATTGCTTTGGAGCAAGCAGTTCTATCACTTCGACGTCGCCACTTGGCTCGACGGCGATCCGGTAGGCCCGGCGGCGCCGCCAAGCCGACAGAGCGGCCGGAATTCTGGCTGGCGCCATCTCTACAACGAAGACATCATTTCGATGCCGGACAAATGGGAGTACCCCTGGTATGCGGCGTGGGATTTAGCCTTCCATTGCGTGCCGTTGGCGAGCGTCGACCCTGACTTCGCCAAAGAACAACTGATTCTGCTGCTTCGCGAATGGTATATGCATCCGAACGGGCAGATACCGGCGTACGAGTGGAACTTCTCGGACGTTAATCCTCCTGTCCATGCCTGGGCGGCGTGGCGGGTGTACAAGATTGAGAAGCGTATCCGGGGCGAAGGCGATCTGGGCTTCCTGGAGCGCGTCTTCCACAAGCTGCTGCTGAATTTCACTTGGTGGGTGAACCGAAAAGATCCGGACGGCAATAATCTATTCCAGGGCGGCTTTCTGGGGCTGGACAACATCGGACTCTTTGACCGCTCGAACATCCCGCCGGGCTTGCGGCTAGCGCAGTCGGACTCAACGAGTTGGATGGCAATGTTCTGTTTGAACATGCTGACGATCGCTTTGGAGTTAGCGCAGCACAATCGGTCCTACTCCGACGTGGCCAGCAAGTTCTTCGAACACTTCGTCTACATCACGCACGCGATGCACGGTTTCGGAAGAGACTCCATTGAGTTGTGGGATGACAAGGACGGGTTCTACTACGACGTGTTGTATCGGGAGGACGGGCAGGCGGAGAAGATGCGCGTGCGCTCGATGGTGGGCCTGATTCCGCTTTTCGCAGTTCAGACTTTGGAACCCGACGTTATCGATAATCTGCCGGGCTTTAAGAAGCGTATGCAATGGTTCATCGACAACCGGCCGTGGTTCCGGCAGCATCTGACCGAATCAACAACGGCGGATGGGCGGACGAGGAGATTATTGTCGGTCGTCAACCCGAAGAGATTGAAACGCATGCTGAAGCCGATGTTGGACGAGGAAGAGTTTCTGGCTCCGCACGGCATCCGCTCGATGTCGCGGTTTCACAAAGAAAATCCCTATTCAGTCGAGCTGGACGGGCAGACGTACCGCATCGAGTACGAACCAGCGGAGTCGAAGACGTACATGTTCGGCGGCAACTCGAATTGGCGCGGGCCGGTATGGTTTCCGCTGAACTACTTGTTGATCGAGTCGCTGCAGCGCTTTCATCGCTATCTGGGGGACGATTGGAAGGTGGAGTTCCCGACAGGATCCGGCAAGTCGCGGCACCTGAGCGAGATTGCGTCGGAGATCTCGCGACGTTTGGGCAAGCCCTTTGTCAAGGATGCGGCAGGCAAGCGGGCGATCTTCGGCGAGGCGGATTCTCTCCATGCCGGGGAACACTTCCGCGACCATCTACTGTTCCACGAGTTTTTCGACGGCGACACGGGTAAGGGCTTGGGGGCGGCGCATCAGACCGGCTGGACGGGATTGATCGCGAAGTTGCTGGAGCAGTCGGGTGAAAGGAACTCGCCTAGGCGCTAGACAATGCGCGGCGTCGTCTTCGCCTGGGTCATCTTGGCTTTAACCCGCTAAAATACGGGCGGAGCTGTGGTCCCGAGAAGGAGCGTTATGCCTGAAGCTGTTATCGTCAACTGTTTGCGAACTGCCGTCGGGCAAGCCCCGCGCGGAACACTACGCACCACTCGTCCGGATGATATGGCGGCGGCGGTCATTCAAGCGCTGCTGGCGCGAACTCCGGAACTCGATCCGGCTGAAATCGATGACGTACTGATTGGTTGCGCGATGCCCGAAGCCGAGCAAGGCATGAACATGGGACGCGTAATCGCCTTGCGGTCGGGTTTGCCGGATTCGGTGCCTGGCGCGACGGTCAATCGTTTTTGTTCGTCGGGTCTGCAAACGATCGCCATGGCGGCGGAGAGGATTCGCGGCGGCGGATCGGAAGTGATGATCGCAGGCGGGGCGGAGTCGATGAGTTTGATTCCGCCGGCTGGTCATAAGTTGGCCCCGAACCCTTGGCTGATCGAGAGACTGCCTGAGGTCTACATCAACATGGGACTCACGGCGGAGAACGTGGCGCGACTGCACGGCATTAGCCGCGAGCGGGCGGACGCTTTTTCTCTAGCGAGTCATCAGAAAGCGGCTGCGGCACAGGATGCCGGCGCGTTTGACGATGAGATTGTGCCGCTCGATATTGAGTTCGTTACGCCGTCGAACAATGGCAAGCCGCGCCGCCAGGAGCTGCGCTTCGACACCGATGAGGGCGTGCGCCGGGACTCCACCATCGAAGCGTTGGCCGGGTTGAGGCCCGTCTTCCATGCCAAGGGGCAGGTGACGGCGGGCAACTCTTCGCAAACCAGCGACGGAGCCGCGGCGGCAATCGTGATGTCGGCCACGCGCGCCAAGGAGCTAGGTCTGAAACCGATGGCGCGATGCGTGAGTTTCGCGGTGGCTGGAGTGCCGCCGGAAATCATGGGCGTCGGACCGGTAGTGGCCATCCCGAAGGCCCTTGGTCTGGCAGGGCTGAAGTTGAGCGACATCGGCGTGATCGAGTTGAACGAGGCGTTCGCCGCGCAGGCGCTGGCGGTGATCGAAAAGGCAGGCTTGAACCCTGACATCGTCAATGTCAACGGCGGGGCGGTGGCCCTGGGGCACCCGCTTGGCGCGACTGGATCGAAGTTGACCGCGACCCTGCTGCGCGAGATGCATCGGCGCAAAGTGCGCTATGGCATGGTGACGATGTGTGTGGGCGGCGGCCAGGGCGCGGCGGGCATCTTCGAACGGTTGGACTGACATGGCCAACGACGCACCCGCTGGCGGCGGATTTCTGATCGAGTCGACGGAGCCTGCGGCGGCCTTTACGCCGGAAGACTTCAGCGACGAGCAACGCCAAACGAAAGCGACAGCGGATCGCTTTATGGAAGAAGAGATTCTTCCCGTCATCAAGCGCTACGAGCAAAAAGAAGACGGCCTGGCGCGCGGGCTGATTCGCAAAGCGGGCGAGCTCGGCCTGCTGTCGATTCTTGTTCCTGAAAAGTACGACGGGCTGGAGATGAATCTCACGAGCCAGCTGCTCGTGGCCGAGTCGCTGGGAGAGTATGCGTCGTTCTCGGTGACCTATGGCGCGCACTCGGGCATCGGCACGCTGCCGTTGGTTTTCTTTGGCACAGACGAACAGAAGCAGACATACCTGTCGCGCATGGCATCGGGCGAACTGTTGGCCGCCTATTGCCTGAGCGAGCCGCAGGCCGGCAGCGATGCGCTCGCCGCTCGGACGACGGCGAAGCTGAGCGAAGACGGTTCGCACTATGTGTTGAACGGTCAGAAGATGTGGATCTCGAACGGCGGCTGGGCGGACATCTTTACTGTGTTCGCGAAGGTGGACGGCGAGAAGTTCACGGCGTTTCTTGTGGAGCAGTCTTTCGACGGCGTCAAGCCGGGAGCGGAAGAACACAAGATGGGGATCCACGGCAGTTCGACGACGCCGCTGTTTCTGGATGGCGTGAAAGTCCCGGTCGGCAACGTACTCGGCGAGATCGGACGCGGACACATCATCGCTTTCAACATTCTCAACATCGGTAGGCTAAAGCTAGGCGCGTCGTGCGTGGGCGGATCGAAGACGGTGATCAGCGAGGCGATTCGTTATGCCAAGGAGCGCAAGGCGTTTGGGCAGCCGATTGCGCAGTTCGGCGCGATTCGGCAGAAACTGGCTGAGTCGGCGATACGAACTTTTGTGGCCGACTCGGTGGTCTATCGCACGGGCGGGCTGATCGATCAAAAGCTGGGCAAGGTTTCATGGGAAGACCCGGAAGCAGCTAAGAAAATGCTCGGCGCGATCGAAGAGTACGCGATCGAATGCGCGATTGCCAAGGTGGTCGCGACCGAGGCGCTGCGCTACGTCGCCGACGAGGGCGTGCAGGTACACGGCGGCTACGGCTTTCATCAAGATTACGCGGTCGAGCGCTGCTACCGGGATGAACGAATCAACCGCATTTTCGAAGGCACAAACGAGATCAATCGGCTGCTAACGGTAGGCATGTTGTTGAAGCGCGCTGCGCAGAATCGGTTGCCGCTGATGAACGCGGTGATGCAACTCATGGCCGAGTTGGCCACGCCGGTCGAAGACTTGGCGAAGGGCGAGGGGCTGGAGGCTGAAGCGGCGCTGGTCGCACGCGCCAAGAAAGTCGCCTTGGTCGCCGCGGGTATCGGCTACCAGAAGTACGGGGCGCAGCTTGAAGAAGAGCAGGAGGTCGTTTACGCCATTGCCGAGATTGTGATTGCGGCCTACTCGATGGAGTCAGCCTATTTGCGGGCAGCGAAGATCGGCGGCGGCAAGGGCGGCGGGACCGCTCGCGACATTGTGCGGGTCGTATCGCGGGAGCTCATGGGTGAGATCTCGCGCAACGCCGAGATCGTCTTGGCGAATTGCCTGGAAGGCGCGAAACAGCAGCAGTACCACAGCGTGCTGCGACGGCTGTCGCGTTATCCGTTGGTCGATGTGGTCGGAGCACGCCGCCGCATTGCTGATCGTTTAGTCGAAGCTGAGCGATACGCGCTGTGAGCGAAGCGCCATCGATTGCTCCTCGTAT
The DNA here is from genome assembly GCA_027592785.1 of Acidobacteriota bacterium. Classification (GTDB taxonomy): domain Bacteria; phylum Acidobacteriota; class Terriglobia; order Bryobacterales; family UBA6623; genus CAMPKL01. Next base: position 111,389 of record JAQCLD010000001.1, on the reverse strand, counting down.
CGTCATCGCAGTTGGCATACCGGGCTCCGGCAAGTCGACTTGGTTCGCGGAGCGTGGTGTTACGCCGCTGTCGAGCGACCACATGCGCGTACTGTTGTCGGGCAACGAGGAGAATCAACAGATTCACGCGGAGGTTTTCGAAGCAATACGAGCGTTGTTGGAGTTGCGGCTTCGCATTGGACAGGCGGTGAGTTACGTGGACGCGACGCACCTGAAGCGCGCGCACCGGGTGCCGTACTTCGGGCTCGCCGAGCAATATGGGGCGTCGGTTGAGGCGTTGTGGTTCGATGTTCCGTTGGCGACTTGCCTGGTTCGCAACCAGGCGAGGTCTCGCAATGTGGCAGCAGAGGTGATGGAAGCGATGGCGGCAGGCATGGAGCCGCCGACCGTGGACGAAGGATTTTCGCAGGTCACGCGTGTCGCACTGGAGGCGGGCGGCTAGTGTTCGCCAAACGTACCGATTGGCAGCAGGAACCGACGCGCCTGGCTTCGCGGTTGAAACAGCTGCGTCGCGAGAAGGCGCAGATCTTCGACCTGACGGAGTCGAACCCGACGCGTTGCGGATTTGTCTATGACGACGAAACGATCCGTGAGGCCCTGGCCCATCCCAGCGTGATGGATTACGACCCGCAACCACGCGGGCGGATCGAAGCACGCCAGGCGGTAGCGCAGTATTACCAAGAGCGCGGCACGCCGATCCCGACGGATCGAATTATTCTGACGGCAAGCAGCAGCGAGGCGTACACGTTCTGCTTCCGGCTGTTATGTGAACCAGGCGACGAGGTGTTGGTTCCCAAGCCGAGCTATCCGTTGTTCGATTTCTTGGCCGACCTGACGGACGTGAATCTGGTTGGCTATCCGCTGCGCTACGACCACGGCTGGGAGATCGATTTCGCAGCGTTGGAGAAGGTAATTACGCCGCGGGCGCGGGCGATCCTGGTGGTCACGCCAAATAACCCGACGGGGCAGTTGCTGCGTCCCAGAGAGCGCGACAAGCTGGCGCGCTTAGCGCTGAAGCACGGGCTGGCGCTGATTGCCGACGAGGTTTTTCTCGACTTCATTTGGGACGACACTCATCGTTCGCTAGCGCAAACGCTGGATCCGCGCGGGATGTGCTTGGCGCTTAGCATCAGCGGGCTGTCGAAGATTTCGGCGCTGCCGCAAATGAAATTGGGATGGATCACGATCCGTGGTCCGGTAGGACCGGATGCGGCAGCGACGGCACGGCTGGAAGTGATTGCGGACACGTATCTGTCGGTGAGCGCTTCGACGCAGGCCGCGGCGCGAACGCTATTGGAACAACGCAAGCTGGTGCAGCCGCAGATTCTCGACCGCATCCGTCAGAACCTAGAGTTTCTGGATGCGAAGTTGAGCGGCAATACTCCGGTGAGCCGGCTCAAGGCTGACGGCGGCTGGTATGCGGTGCTGCGGGTGCCGGTGTCGTTGAGCGACGACGATTGGGCGATCTTCCTTCTCGAGACAGCCGCGGTTTATGTCCACCCGGGGCATTTGTTCGGCTTCGAGAGCGAGGGTTATCTGGCGATCAGCTTGATCGGGCGGCACGATGATTTTCGGGAAGCGGTCGGTCGGATTGTGGAAGCGGTGCGTTAGTCGAGTTCGCGGTCTTCGCCGGCGAGGAGGCCGCTCTTACGCCAAACCAAATACGCCCGCATGAAGGGATCGAGATCGCCGTCGAGGACGCGGTCGACATCGCCGGCTTCGAGCTTGCTGCGCAGGTCTTTGGCTAGTCGGTAGGGCGCCAAGACGTAGTTGCGGATCTGGCTACCGAAGTTGATGTCGGACTTGGAGGCCTCTAGCTTGTCTTCTTCTGCCTGCCGCTTGCGCATCTCGTGATCGTAGAGCCGAGCTTGCAACATCTTCATCGCCGCGGATTTGTTCTTGTGTTGTGAACGTTCGTTCTGGCACTGCACGACGATGTTGGTCGGCAGGTGGGTGATGCGCACGGCGGAGTCGGTGCGGTTGACGTGCTGTCCGCCGGCGCCGCCGGCACGGTAGGTATCGATGCGCAACTCGTCGGGCTTGATGTCGATCTTGATTTCGTCGTCGACTTCGGGATAGACGAAGACGGAGGCGAACGAAGTGTGGCGGCGCGCGCTGGAATCGAAAGGTGAAATGCGTACCAGGCGGTGGACGCCGATTTCTGATTGCAGCAGGCCGTAGGCGTATTCGCCTTCGAGCTCGATGGAGGCCGACTTGATGCCCGCTTCGTCGCCAGGCAACAGATCGACGATGTTGGACTTGAAGCCTTGGCGCTCGGCCCAGCGGAGATACATGCGCATGAGCATCTCGGCCCAGTCTTGCGCTTCAGTACCGCCGGCGCCGGGGTGGATGACCATCAGCGCGCTGCGGTGATCGTTGGGGCCAGACAGCAGCGCGGTCGTCTCGATCTCATCGATACGCACGGATAAAGATCCGAGCTGGGTAGTGATTTCTGCGACCACGTCTTCGCCAGCTTTGCCGAGTTCGAAGAAGTCTTCGACGTCGCGCAGCCGGCGGACCAACTCTTCATCTGCCTCAACGATTTCGGTGAGACGCTTGCGCTCGCGCATCACGCTCTTGCTGAGCATGGAATCGTTCCAGAAGTTGGGGTCGGAGACTTGCTGTTCGAGCTCAGCTAGTCGTTCGCGTTGGCTGCGGGCGTCAAAGATACCCCCTAGCCGCGTTGACCCGCTCGCGCAGGCCGGAATAGTCCCGTTCTAGTTCTTCAAGAGACATCGCCATGGTCGCCTTCAGTATCGCAAGCCGGGGACCATCTAGACTCTTGAGAGATGTCGCGTGGGATGAGTTATGCGGTGCTGGCGGCACTGTGCCTGCTGGCCTACGGGCCGACGCTGACGATTCCGTTGCTGGAAGACGACTACCCGAATATCGTGCAGGCCCAGAGCTATGGGTCGTGGGAAGGGCTCGAAGAGTTGACGGCGGACTCGACCTTTCGGCTGCGAGCGACGAGCTATTGGGCGATGAACGGCTTGTGGTCGCGATTTGGCGTGGAGGCGCTGCCGTTCCACTTGTTTTCGCTGGCACTGCATGTGATTTGCACGTGGCTGGTTTACCGCTTGGCACGAGGCTGGCCGCTCATGCGGGCGGGGGCTTTGTGGGCGGCGGGATTCTTCGCTTTGCACGAGGGGCACCAGGAAGCGGTGATGTGGTTCTCGGCGATTAATGAGTTGCTGCAGTTTGCGTTTGGCGTCGGGGCGTTGCTTTGTTGGCGCTGGGCGCTCGACCGCGGGGAATGGAAGGGGCATGTTCCGGGCGTGTTGCTGTTTGCGCTGGCGCTGATTTCGAAAGAGTCGGCGGTGATCTTGTTGCCGCTGTTTGTGCTGGTCGCGCCGGCGGAGAAGCGCTGGAAGTCGCTGCCGCAGTTGGCGCCGTATGCACTGTTGGCTGCATTGGCGGTCGCGTCGGTGTTGTTGTCGCGGGGCGAGTCGTTCCGCTTTGACGATGGCAGTTTTTCGATGGCGGCGCCGTTTTGGGTGACGTTGCCGAGGAGCTTGTTTCGGCTGGCTTGGATTTGGGGTATTCCGGCGATTGCATTGTTGCTTTGGGAGCGGACGGTGGAGTCGTGGAAGGTCGTCGGATTGACGGCGATGTGGGCAGTGATCGCTTTCTTGCCGTATGCGTTCCTGACCTACTCGACAGCGATCCCGAGCCGGCAGACTTACCTGGCGAGCGTTGGATTGGCGTTGCTGTTTGGGGCGGCGGCGGCGTGGTTTGGCGAGATCCGTGGGGAGCAGGCTTTGCACTGGCTATTAGCCGTAGCGCTGCTGCACAACTGCGGGATGTTGTGGGGCCGCAAGCAGGGGCAGTTCTTAGACCGGGCCGAGCCGACGACACGGATCATCGCACTGGCACAACAAACGCACGGGGATATCTGGGTGAGGTGTTTTCCGCGGGCCCCGATTGTGGCCGATGCGGCGGTGGCGCTTGGGGCGCCGGAGTTCGAAGGGAAGCTGATTTGGGAGCAGATTCTCGATCCCGGCGCGGAGCCGAAAGCAGTCTTCTGTTTCGATGACCGCTAGGGGCCAGATGGTTATAATGGAGGCCTACGCTGTTGGGAGATGGTGTAATGGTAACACGCCAGATTCTGGTTCTGGTTATTGGGGTTCGAGTCCCTGTCTCCCAGCCAACTCCTTTCCTTTCAATCTGTTAGCTTCCCTACGAGAACCGTAGGAGCATGGTCATCGACGACGTCCCGACGCGGTTGGTGAAGACGTCACCGTGTTGGCGAAACCCTGCGCGTTCGTAGATGCGGACGGCGAGGTTGTCTTGGCGGACGCTGAGACTGATGCCGGGGTATTGGGTGCGACAGTCGGCGATCAGGCGTTCGAGCAGGAGTGTACCGATGCCTTGGTTGCGCAGACTTTTGATGACGCCGAAGGCCAGTTCGGGGATGTCGTCGGAGACGTGCCCATGGCCGGGTTCTTCACCGGTGAAGAGACGAAGCCAGGCGCAGCCGACGGGGTAATTGAGCTCAGCGGATTCGGCGACGATGCCCAGGTCGGTGGGGAGTCCCCAGTTTTTCCAATACTTGATGAGGGCGGGGTCGCTGAGGGCTTTCTGGACGGGCTCGCCGGATTCGTCCATGCGCGCGGCGATGGTGAGGAAGCTGTAGATCAGCGCGGAGTCGTGAGGGGCGACGGTGCGGAGGGTGATGACAACATGCGTCCCCAACATCAAGAGCGTACCCGTGGAGAGCCATTCGCAACGTGGAGCATGACTATCACCGCTGCAGGAGCCAACCGTTGATCTTCTTCTCCATCCAATCCCGAAACTTCTCCTTAGGCTCGAACAGGAAGAAACCGTAGATAGCGCCCAGTAACGACAGTATGCCTAATGGGATCGTTACTAGCAGGTTAGTTGGGTTGAACAGTGAGTAGATGAACGCTCCTATAACCAGCAGTGCCGCCGTTGCAAAGGTGATCTCGGCCACCCAGGTAGACACCTGGTGAGCCCGCGAACTAACGCCAAGCTCAAGTGATCGCCTCGATTCCTCGGCCCTGCCTGCTCTTTCGTTAGCCTCCAGAGTTTGGGCGGCGTATTCCTTTTTTACTAGATCGACCACGTCATCGAGCGCTTTGGCATCCACCTCGCCTTCGTCTTCAGCGGACGCCAGATAGTCATGCGTCAATCGATTCACCATCAGCGCCGCAGCCTCGTCGGAAGTCACTTCGTCGCTATCCCTGAGTTTCCGCAGGTGCCGTACAAACTTGTGCCAGGTCTCTTGACTCGGTTGCAGCGCCGCATAGCAGAGCGCTACGAGTTAGTTCAGCTTTAGGTCCTCCGATGCATGCGGCTTCTTCAGCCACACATAGTTGGACAATGTAATCTGATGAATGACCGGCGGAAGAAGACGCGTTGAGTCGGATGAGCCAGGGATGCCCTTCCGCTGCTGCTGCCACCACTGTCGGACGTTCTTGACCACTAGGCCCGTTGAAGTAACAAACACCGCTTTAGCGGCTTCGATCTGTTCCGTCTCGAAGCCCCTCCGCCACGTCAATATTGCTGCTACGCAGTTGACGTCGTGCCACACCCGATGTTCGACGTCGGTCACATCGTCCGCCCCGAGACTTGTGGCCAACGCTTTCTCATCCAACGTAAAGGACGCTTCTCGTGACGGGCGCTTCCTAACCGGCAGGCCTAAGCGTTGAACGTCTTTGTTGAGAGTCGCGATACGCGATCGCACATCCGCCGGAGTGAATCCGTTGTTCAAAAAATATCTTGTGAGAGGGTTCCCATAGAGTGATTCTCTGCCCTTCTGCGATCCGAGCTTGCTCTCGTAGACGTGAAAGATTCGCGTTATCTCGTCTAGGGTGTCCTGAAAGACCTCCACTCGGGCATTTCTTCGTTTGAGAAGGTCAACCATTTGGATGCTTGCCACACGGGCGGCGTCATCCTGGTACCCAAGAACTTGTAAGACGATCCTGGTGTCAAGAAAAACACGAAGATTGTCGAAATTTCGACTCGCCGCCGCAATATCGCGTAGCAGAAGGGCCTTTTGCAGGACATAGCCCTCAACCATCTGCTTCAAAGGGTCTTTCAATTCCGGCCGCTTACTGGCCTCATCTCGAATGAATCTCGCAGCAAGCCTTTGAAGAGAGTGACGGCCATCGGCTTAATCCGCACTCAGCCTGTCCGGTACGCCTTCGTCTAAAAGAATCGAAACATGATTCCGTCCCAAGAAATCGAAGATTGAAGTTAGGGCAGCTTCCGCATCCGTGAGTTCTTCGCCTTGCCTATGCGCAAAATTCAAGAAAGCATTGGCAAGCAGCATCTGCGCCGATCGCACGTTGTCAGCTCGAGCCAGTAGATCGCTTTCGGGCAAGCCTTCCGCGATTTCGTAACGACCGTAGCTACGCTGGAGATAGCCTCGCTTCACGGCGCGATTTAGAAGAGTCTTGACAGTATGAAGTGGAATCTCTAGTTCGAACGTCGAAGAGAGCCTGCTCGCTATGTCTTCCGTGATGAAGCTGCGGCTTCCGAGTCCCGCGATCGCATCAACTACAAACGGCAAGAACATGCCGATATGGTCTTGGCTTTCGTCGAAGTTAGCCTTGAGTAGCGCCAGTGTCGACAATACGCCGATTTCGGGTGGTTTTTCGGGCACTATTGGTTACTTATCTTAACTACAGATGCCCGTTGTAAGTCGGCAAGACTTGAAAGTCCTGCAGGCCGCGAGATTCAAGCCGGCTGCAGGCCGGCGTACTTGACGATCATTTTCTTGAGGCCGTGGCGTTGGAAGTGGATGGTGACTTTGGCGGCGTCGCCGTCGCCTTCGCGGCGCAGGATGGTGCCGACGCCATATTTGGCGTGGCGGACGCGGGCGCCGTTGCGCATGGGTCCGCCGGGCTTTTTTGATGCCACAGGGGCGGTTGCGGCGGGGCGCGGCGGCGGGGCTGCGGGACGGGGCGCCGGATTGGTTGCTGGTTTGAAGGGCAGGCCGCGTTTTTGGAAGAAGCCCGCAACGGCGTCGGCGGAGTCGTAGGTTTCGCCTTGCAGTTTGCGGCTGGCGGCGATGCGCGACTCGGCGATTTGGCGGACGGCTGTGCGTTCGCCGAACAGATCGACGCCGTCGCCGGTATCGAATGCCCGGCTCTTGAGGCCGAATAGCTCGGAGCCGCCGACTGTGCGGTCATCGATGAGGATCGGCGGAACTTCTTGCAGGAAGCGCGAGGGCGTCATCCAATCGGGTGCGCCACCGCCGAAGCGCCGACGGGTGCGGGCGCAGGTGAGGTAGAGCGTCTGCTCGGCGCGGGTCATGCCGACGTAGCACAGGCGGCGTTCTTCTTCGAGCGCTGCGGGGTCTTCGATGGAGCGACTGTGCGGGAAGAGCGTCTCTTCCATGCCGATGAGCGCGACCCAGGGGAACTCCAGGCCCTTGGCGTTGTGCAATGTCATTAGCAGTATCTGCGATGAATCTTCGATCTTGTCGGCCTCGGAGATCAGTGCCGCATGGTCGAGGAAGTCTTGCACTGTCTCGTCGCGTTGGGCGGCGTCGGCGGCAGCGTTAAGCAGTTCGTTGATGTTCTCTTGGCGGGCTTGGGCTTCGACAGAGGGATCGGTTTCGAGCATGCGGCGATAGCCGGTCTCTTCGTAGATCCACAGCAGGGCCTGGTCGACGGGTTCGCTGGAGACCTTCTCTTGCATGCGCTCAATGAGATGTCGGAAGACCTTGAGCGCGGCATGAGCGCGGGCAGGCAACTTCTTGTGGTCGACGGCGGAATTGATGGTCGCCCAGACGCTGGTTTTCTCTTCCTGCGCCATCTGTTGCAAGGAGTCGAAGGTGGTCTTGCCGATGCCGCGCGCTGGGGTGTTGATGACGCGCATGAGGGCTACCAGGTCCTCGGGCGTCGACGCTAGTTTGAGGTAGGCGACGAGGTCTTTGACTTCGGCGCGCTGATAGAAGCTGAGGCCGCCGACGACGGTGTATTTGCGTCCGTAGCGACGCAAGGCTTCTTCTATTTGCCTCGACTGGGCGTTGGTGCGGTAGAGAACGGCGGCGCGACTGGTTGGGTTTTCGTTGAGGTAGCGGTGCAGTTCGTCGGCGACAAAAAGCGCCTCGGCCTCGGCGTCGCCGCCTTGATAGAAGACGATCTTGTCGCCTTCGTCGCCCTCGGTCCAGAGGTTCTTGCCTTTGCGGGCTTCGTTGTTGGCGACGACGACGGAGGCGGCTTCGAGGATGCGCTTGGTCGAGCGATAGTTCTGTTCGAGGCGAATGGACTTGGCGTTGACGAAGTCGCGTTCGAAGTCGAGGATGTTGCGGATCTCGGCGCCGCGCCAGGAGTAGATCGACTGGTCTTCGTCGCCGACGACGCAGACGTTGTCGTGTGACTCGGTGAGTAGGCGCAGCAGCTCATACTGCGGGCGGTTGGTGTCTTGGTACTCGTCGACCATGACGTACTTGTAGCGTCCGCCGACCTGCTGACGCGCCTCGGGAGAACGCTGCAGCAAACGCACGGCTTCAAGCAATAAGTCGTCGAAGTCGAGCGCGTTGGCGGACTGCAACGCGCCTTGATAGCGCTCGAAGACGATGGCCATTTTCTCGGCCTGCGGCGATGTCGCCTGGCCATAGAAGTCTTGCGGACCTTGGCCTTGGTTCTTGGCGCTGGAGATGGCCGATAGGGCCGAACGCGGCTTGGTGAAGGTCTTCTCGTCGAGGCCGAGGTCTTTGAAGACGTTCTTGATGACGGTCAGCTGGTCGGCGGAGTCGTAGATGCTGAACTGCCGAGTGAAACCGGGCCGGACTTCAGCGAGCGGCGTGCCGTGGCTGCGGAGCATGCGCACGCAGAAGGAGTGAAAGGTCGACACCATCGGGAGCGAAGACAGCGGTAGTCCGCTCTGGCTCAAGACAGTTTGGACACGTTCGCGCATTTCTGCGGCGGCTTTGTTGGTGAAGGTGACGGCGAGGATCGACCAAGGAGCGACGCCGTGCTCTTCGATGAGGTGCGCGATACGCGAAATGATGACGCGGGTCTTGCCGCTCCCTGCGCCGGCAAGGATTAACAGCGGACCGTCGACGTGCAGCACGGCTTCTTTCTGTTGCGGATTGAGACGATCAAGAAGGGCCATGCGCAACGCTCATTTTAGCGAGTACGCGCGGATGCACCCTCACATTCCGATTCGACCGAGGCGAGACTAGGAATCCTTGCCGCCAATAGCGCCTTGCAGCTTTGCGCCGAACAGGCTGGGGGTTGTCGCGGCGGCCTGCGGTAGAGACGGAGGCGGTTCGGCGGGCGGCGCCGACTCCCTGGGGCCAGCGAGAAACTCGGCCGGGTTCACCAGGGAGCGTTCGAGGGATGGGTTGTAGCGGGTCCACTCGACGCCTTCGCTAGTCTCGTTGGCGAGCGATGCACGCATGCTTTCGAGCTTGGAGTCAAGATCGTCGATGTAGCTCAGGGCCAGCGCCTCGGGGAACATCGGCAGCTTGGGCGAGCCGAACTCGTAGCGTCCGTGGTGACTGAGCACCATGTGTTCGATGAGGCGTTTCAGGCGCGGGGGGAAGTCGGGCAAGGCCGTACATTTACGGTCGATCCACTGCAAGCAGATGGTGATATGACCGAGTAGTTGGCCGTCGCTGCTGTAGCCGAAGGCGCGCTCGTAGGTTAGTTCGTCCAGCTTGCCCATGTCGTGCAGCACAACGCCGGTTTGCAGTAGCTCAACGTCGAGGAAGTCGTAGTTCGAGGCGACCAGCTTGGCCAGCCGCATCAAGGAAGAGACGTGTTCGAGCAAACCGCCGATAAAGCCGTGGTGCAGCGTCTTCGCCGCAGGAGCAATTTTGAAGCGTTCCGCAAACTCGGGATCGTCGAGAAAGGAAAGCAGCAGCGCCTTGAGATGCGGATTCTCGAAGGCCTCGACGGTGGCGCGCAACGTCGCCCACATCTCGCCGATGTCTTGCTTGGTGTGCGGAATGAAATCGCCGAGATCGATTTCGCTTTCTTCGGCGCGACGCAGCTTATGGACGACTAGCTGCGGCTTGTCGCGGTAGAGCTGAACGGTGGCGCGAACCTTGACGAAGTCGTCTTTGTCGAAAAGATCGGCAACGGCTTCGACGCCGTCCCACATCTTGGTTTCGATCGTGCCGGTACGGTCGGAAAGAATGAGCGACAAGTAAGGCTCGCCGCTGTTCTTCTTCGTGCGAATCTCTTTGGATTGCACCAAGTAAAACGCGTCGACGCGCTCGTTCTCTTGGAGATCTTCTATGTTGTGAGCCTTCACGACGCCGGTTACCGTTGGAGCGTCGGGAGTGCTATTGCTTCGGGCTCTTCGCTGGAATCCTTGTCGCCCCCGCCGCCAAGCGGAATGAGCCACAGGAGCTTCTTCTTTTTCTTCTTGTTGAGCAGTTCGTCGCGGGTCGTGGTTACCGGCGCCAGTTTGGCGGGATCGCTCCAAGAGGTGTCTTTGCCTGCGACAGCGTTGGAGTCGACGTAGCCGGGCCGAATCTCTATGTAGGAGTCTTCTCGCAAAGAAGCTAGGAATTCGCGAATCGCAGGTTGATAGCGCGGCGCTACTAGTATGTTGCGGATCTCCTCGCTGACTTCTTCCAGCTCGGCTTGCCCCTCGCTATAGCGCCCGTTGACCTTGAGAATCAGCCAGCCGCGGGCTACGGGCATCAGTTCGGTTATGTAGCCAGGGTTCGCGGCGAAGACTTCGTCTTCGATCTCTTTCCGCAACGCGCCGCGGCGGAAGATACCGATGTCGCCGCCCTGTTCCTTGGAGACTTCGCTATCGGAGAACCGGCGGGCCATTTCGTCGAATCGTTCGCCGCGGGCGACGCGGCCATGCACTTCACGCGCTTTCTTCTCGACCTCGGCCAGCGCTTCCTCGGTGGTCGCGCTCTCGTTGGAGATGAGAATTTCCGCGAGCCGAACGCCTTCGGAGCGAACGTAGTCGTCCTTGTGCTCGTCGTAGTATTGCTGGATCTCTTCGCGGCTAACGGTGATGCGGCTGCTGACCTGCTGACCGATTACCGCCTGGGTCATGAACTGCTGACGCATCCTGTCCATGAGATCCTCAATCGGCATGCCCGTCTGTTGGTTGACCCAACGCTCGAACTCTTCGATATCGGTGATCTCGGCCCGCTTCATGAGCGCGTCGCGCTGACGCAAGACGTCGGCCTCGACATTAACGCCTAACTCATCCCCTTTTTCCACCAGCAAGCGCTCGTCGATTAGATCGCTAAGGATGTTCTTCTCGCGTCTTTCCAGCAACTCCTGCTTCTGCTCGGGGGTAGTCTCCTGATCCGCCTCAACTTCGCGGCGAAGCTCCGCGAGGGCATTCTCCAGTTGAGACCGCAGAATGATCTCGCCGCTGACTTTGGCGATGATCTCTTCCACGATTGCCGTCTCGCCGAAACTGACGGCAGCGACGGACAGGAACAGAAGGGTAAAGCGTAAGAGACTCATAATGTTCGATTTGCGGCCCGGCGGCAACGCCTGTGCACAACTATCCAAAGTACGCTTTACTCATAGTAGTGGTTTCAGCCGGAAGAGACAAAGTCCGCCAAACCGGCTAGGCCGCGATCCGGCCCAGGAGCTCGCGTAAGGCATGCATTAGTCGAGGTCCCTCCGTGGGCGCCCCGCTCCATTGCATTTCCCCGGTCGGCGAGAACGAGACGCCTGGCGTCGAGGCAACATAACGCATCAGGCGCTCGGGGTCGATCTTGGAGTCCTCCCGGAAACGTAGCGAGATGCGGGCTTGGCGGCGTTCTATGGCCTCAACCCGCAGCCGCTCGGCGAGACTCTTGAGCATGGCATAGTCCATTAAGTTCACGACGGCCTCGGGCAGCGGCCCGTAACGATCAGCCAACGCAGCGGCGGCGCTGTCACGGTCCTCGTCCGAAGCGATACCGGCCAACTGTTTATAGGCGCGAAGTAGCTGCGCCTCGTCGGCGATGTAGTCCGGCGGGATGTGGATGTCGATTTGGAGCCGTAGATTCGTGCGTACGTCGACCTCCACCTCCTCGCCGCGGAGCTCGCGGACGGTCTCCTCCAACAAGCGACAGTAGGTCTCGAATCCGACTGCGCCAATCTGTCCGCTCTGTTCGGCCCCGAGCAGGTTGCCTGCCCCGCGCAACTCCAAGTCGAGGGCCGCGATCTTGAAACCGGAACCCAGTTCGCTGAACTCCTTCAATGCCGCCAGGCGCTTGCGGGCAATGTCGGTTAGCTCTTTGTCTTCGGGAACCAGCAGGTAGGCGTAGGCCCTACGGTCGGACCGGCCGACTCTGCCGCGCAGCTGATAAAGCTCGGACAGGCCATAGTTCTCGGCCCGATTGATCAGAATCGTGTTCGCCAAGGGGATGTCGAGACCGTTCTCGACGATCGTGGTCGCCATGAGCATGTCGTACTCGTGGTTCATGAACTTGAGCATGACTTTCTCAAGTTCTTTCTCGGGGAGTTGGCCGTGCCCGACACCGATGCGCAGCGAGGGAACCAGTTTCTGGGCGAGGGCCGCCATTTCCCAGATCGATTCGACTCGGTTGTGGATGAAGTAGATCTGCCCTCCGCGACCGAGTTCGCGCTCGATGGCGGTTTGGATCAGGGCTTCGGAAAAGGGGGAGACGACGGTTTGGATCGCCAAGCGATCCTTGGGTGGCGTCTGAATGATGGAGATATCGCGCAAACCGACCAGAGACATGTGCAGCGTCCGGGGAATGGGCGTCGCGCTCATGCTGAGCACGTCGACATTCTTCTGCATCTGTTTCAAGCGCTCCTTGTGGCGGACGCCGAAACGCTGTTCCTCGTCGACAACCAGCAGACCGAGGTCCGCGAACTCGACGTCTCTAGACAGGATGCGGTGGGTGCCGATCAAGATGTCGACTCGCCCCGCGACGACGCGCTCAAGAATTTCTTTCTGCTCGCTCGGGGAGCGGAAACGGTTGAGCATCTCGACGGTGACGGGGAAGGAGGCAAAGCGCTGCTTGAAGGTTTCGAAATGCTGAAACGACAGGACCGTAGTCGGCGCCAGCACCGCTACCTGTTTATCGTCTCCGAGGGCCTTGAATGCGGCGCGCATAGCGACTTCGGTTTTGCCAAAGCCGACATCGCCGCAGATGAGTCGATCCATCGCGGTGGACGATTCCATATCCTTCTTGACTTCTTTGACGGTCTGGCGTTGGTCTTTGGTGGGCGTGTGCTTAAACGAGTCTTCAAACTCGCGCTGGAACTCGCCGTCGGGCGAGAAAGAGAAACCTTCCGCCATTCGACGCTCGGCGTAGAGCTTGAGCAACTCGTCGGCCATATCGATCAGCCGAGCCTTGATCTTGGACTTGGTGCGGTTCCAGGTCTGCCCGCCCATGCGATCGAGACTCGGCTGGCGGCCCCCAGAACCGTGATGTTTCTGGATAAGATCGAGCCGCGAAAGAGGGACGTACAGCTTGGCGCGTTCGGCGTACTCGATCACCATCAGGTCTTCTTGCCGGGACCCTTGAGAGATCGTCGTCATTCCCTGGTAGCGGCCGACGCCGTGCTCGGAGTGAACAACCAGGTCGCCCACCGCGAGGTCCTCGAGATCAGAGAGAAACGTGGAAGCGACAGACTTACGCTTCTCCGGTCGAGCGACCAGTTCGGAAGCAGCGAAGACGTCTTCGCTGCCATAGAGAATGATCCGTGCATCGGGGAAGGCCACGCCGTCGGTCAGAGCGGACCGGACGATGAGCGCTCCGTGCCCTGAGCCGGCCAGCGTCGCCCGTTCTTGCAAGTAAGGGCTGAGTTGGCGAGCCTGCTCGCCAAGCAGGAGGTGATAGGGAATGCCGTACTCGGTGAAGATGTCGGCCAAGCGCTCGACATCGCCGAGCGAGGCGCCGGCGACAAGGACGCCATTTTTTTCCGCTACGCGAGCCTTCAGCTCTTGCATGGCGTGGGAGATCACGCCTTGGAAGCGGGGGGTGCGACTCGTTCTTAGCTCGAGGGCGTCCTCGTATTCACCCGAGCCAAGATTCTCGAAGGAAACCTGGTCGAACGCAGCGGCACGCTCTCGGAGTTCGTCCAGTTCGAGGTAATACTCAGAAGGATCCAGTTGATCGTCCCGACCGCTCTTGGCTCTCAACCGGTCCCAACGCTTGTCGGCTTCTGGTTGGACCAGTCCGGGCTCACACCAGAGGACAATGGCCCGCTCGTTCATGTCGAGGACCGTTGATTGGCGTTTCGCGGCGATGGCAGCTGAAAACTCCCATCCTGGCTTGAGGATGAGCAACTGGTCGGCGCCGCCCTCAGCCGAGACGGGGTGTTCGGAGACCGGCAGGATCACGGTCGAGCGGACCGGCCGCAGGCTCTTTTGCGTCTCGGGATCGAATTCGCGAATCGACTCGACCTGATCGCCGGCCATTTCAATACGGACTGGCGCTTCCGATTCAGGAGAGAAGACATCGAAGATGCCGCCGCGAATCGAGAATTGGCCAGCCATTTCGACTGGTTCATGGCGAACGTAACCGACCGCCGCGAGGCCGGCTTCTAGGTCCTCGAGGAAGAACTCGTCGCCAATGCTGATCGACCAGGCCAGGTTGCGGACGAAGGCCGGCGCAGCCGTTTTGATGAGCGCCGAGGCGATCGGCGCGACGACGACCGACGCCGAGCCGTGGGCCAGCCGCCACAAGGCGATGCCTCGCTTTTCGCTGACGTCGGCGTGCGGCGATAGGCCGTCGAACGGCGTCACGTCGTGGGCGGGGAGGGCCAAAGGCCCGACTCGCTGGGCCTGCGGCCCTAGCAGATCATCGACTGCCTCGGCCGCATTGAGCAGCACATCGACGGAAGCGGAGTTTGGAGCAATGACGAGGACCGGCCGATCAACGGCTCGCTGAAGCAACACAGCAAGGACAGCTTGCGCCGTCAGGCTGGGTCCGCCGATCGAGATGTTCGCCGGCTCTCCGAGGCGGATTGCTTGTACCGCTTCGAGGAACGCGGGCTGGCGGGCAAGCTCGTCGAAGAGTTCGCTTAAGAAAGGGTGGATCAAAGCGGAGGTTTCTCTTCGGCCTACTTCACGCCGTGCAGGGTCAGCACCTTCTCGACGACATCGGTCGTCGAGAAGCCCGGCTCAAGCGCCACGAGCTTGACCTCGCCGCCGGCCGCTTCAACGGTATCGCGGCCCGCAACCCAATGGGCCCAATCGGCCCCCTTGACGAGAATATCGGGCACGATGCGAGCGATGATTTCTTCCGGCGTATCCTGGTCGAAAATGGCCACGGCGTCGACTGCGGCGAAGCCGGCTAGCGTTTCGGCCCGCTCGCGCTCATCGAGAATGGGCCGAGTCGGACCCTTCAGCCGATGAACGCTGTCATCGCCGTTGATAGCAACGATTAGCCGATCGCCCAAGTTGCGGGACTTCTCTAGGACGCGGACGTGTCCCGGATGCAAGAGATCGAAACAGCCGTTGGTGAAAACGACCTTCTCACCGGCGGCCTTCCAGCTATTGCGAGCTTCGGCCAACTCGTCCCAACTCATCACTGCACCCATCTGAGCGCCATTGTATCGAGATCGCGGGCGACCCTTCGTCCGCGTAGACTGGAACCGAATGGGCGACCAGAAAAAGGCTGTACTAATCACGGGTTGTTCGAGCGGGATCGGCCGGGCGACGGCTCTCCGTTTGAACCAGTCTGGTTGGTTGGTATACGCGACGGCGCGGCGCGCGGCGTCGATCGAGGACCTAGCCCGTGCGGGCTGCCACACGATCGAACTGGAAGTGACCGATGAGGCATCCAGGGCGCGGGCGGTCGCGCAAGTTGAGGCCGAGTGCGGCTCGGTCGGCGCGCTGATCAACAACGCCGGATACAGCCAGTCCGGGACAATCGAAGAGACTCCTATCGAATTGATTCGACGGCAGTTCGAGACTAATTTTTTTGGCTTAGCAGCTCTTACCCAACTGGTGTTGCCCGGAATGAGGCGCGCCGGACGGGGCCGGATCGTCAACCTCGGGTCGATGGGCGGAACGTTGGTATTTCCTGGAGGGGGCTACTACCACGCAACGAAGTACGCGCTGGAGGCCTTCAGTGACGCCCTGCGGTTTGAGGTTGGTGGATTGGGCATCGACGTCATTCTCATCCAGCCCGGTCTGATTCGGACCGAATTTTCAGAGACGGCGGTTGCGAGTGTCCCAACGCAGCAGGACGACAGCCCGTATCGGGCGTTGATGGCTAAGGTGAAGCAAGCGACGAAGGAAGCCTACACACAGGGTCTGGCGGCCAAGTTGGCTGGTGAACCCGACGACGTGGCGAGAACAATCGAGCGGGCGTTGGCCGCCAAACGACCCAAGGCGCGCTATCGGGTCAGCGCTTCGGCGCGGGTCTTCATGTGGCAGCGGGCGCTACTGGGAGATGGTGGCTGGGACGCTTTTCTCTCACGGCATTATCCCCGGCCTGGAAAGAGCTAATCTCCATGCAACAATGTCAGCCGGGACCGCGTCCCATACCAAAGATGCAATCGGAAGCCTCACAGAAAATCTCTCGGCGGACAGCGATCGGGTTAACGGCGGCGGGCGCGTTCCTAGTCGGGCCCCGAGGTCTGGCGCAAACACGCCAGGAACGAGGTCGCCAGATCGTCGATGAGGCGCTCCAAAAAGTCGGCGGCGACGCGTTCTTAGAAGTCCGCAACGTCACCGCGCGAGGCCGGGCCTACTCGTTCTATAACGCGCAGGTCAATGGCCTGGCGCGGGTGACGATGGACGACCGCTTCGAGGCGATGCAGCCGAACGCGGACTCAGAGTGGCTGCCGGTCAGCCGCCGCGAAGTCTACACGGAGAAGGGCGACTACTACTCGGTGTTCCGCAATGGCAAGGGCTGGGAGGTTACTTATCTCGGGGCCCGGCCGCTCTTGCCTGATGTGTTGGATCGATACCGTATCGGCGTCCGACGAGACTTCTTCTATTACTTGCGCTATCGGCTAAACGAGCCGGGCTTGTACTTCTACCATGCGGGCGCGGAGATCATCGACAACGAGCCGACCGAAGCGGTGGAAATCACCGACTCCGAAGGCGAGCTCGTCACGATTTATTTCCGGCGCAGCGACGGTTTGCCCCACCAGCAGCTCTACCTCAGGCGGGATCCCAAGAGCCGCATCCCGTATGAAGAGAAGACGATCTGGTCGAAGTACCGCAAGGTGGGCGCCGCTATTATTCCTTGGAACATCCGCCGTGAACGCGATGGAGACCGGATCTTCGAGCAATACGCGTCGGAGGTGGAAGTGAATCGCCCGATTGAGGAGAAGATCTTCAATCTGCCGAGCGGCATCGAGATGTTAGACGCTGACGTCTAAGGGCGCGTCACCGAGCCCGCGCTAGAATCGACAACCATGAAGCATTCTCCGGGATTCTTAGCCATCGTCAACGACTCGCTGTCTCGGGTCCGCGAGATTTCCGTCGAAGAGGTTCGCGACGACATGGAGTCGTCGGTAGATTTTGCGCTCGTTGATGTTCGAGAGGATTCCGAATGGGCCGCCTCGCATGCGACGGATGCGATTCACTTGGGCAAGGGCATCATCGAGCGAGACATCGAGACGGTCATTCCCGAAGTTGACAAGAAGATCGTGCTGTACTGCGGCGGCGGATATCGCTCCGCGCTTGCCGCGGATGCGCTCCAACAGATGGGCTACCAGTCAGTGTTTTCGCTGGCAGGCGGGTGGCGGGCATGGAAAGACGCCAGCATGCCGATCGATGAAGTGTCCGACTCTGAGGCGCCGTGCCGCAACACACCGACGAACTCCGCGTTCTGCTTTGCCGTCTTGAGGACGCCATTCTCGAAACTGTCCTAGAGGCACAAGCCGGAGCAACACGAGGCCAACTTTCAGCGATCGCGGCGGAGACCAAGGCCGACACGATCTTTCAAATCGACAAAATCGTCGAAGGGACGGTCGTCGACTGGATGTCGCGTCATTGGCCTTCCAGTGCACCGGTCGAACTGGTGATGGAAGGCATCGACGACGAGGCTCTCGTCTTCCCAGCCGGGTTTCGCGTCAGCGACACCAAGTGGAAGTGCATCGTCGACCCGATCGACGGTACACGCAGCTGGATGCACGACAAACGCAGCGCTTGGTCGCTAGCCGCGGTCGCTCCCCAACGAGGCCCCGAAACGAGGCTGAGCGACATCGTCGTTGCAGCGATGACGGAACTGCCCGTGACCAAGCAGTGGAGAGCGGATCAACTGAGCGCGGTGCGCGGTGAGGAGGTCATCGCCGAGGCGATCGACGTCCGCGGAGGCGGCCGATCGGGTTGGCGGCCGGTACCTGCCGAGGCCGTAGACTTCCGCCAAGGCTTCGCCGGGGTCTCGAAGTTCTTCCCTCAGGGCAAGGCGTTGCTCGCTGATCTCGAAGAAGCTTTCTGGGCGGAGTTGCACGGGACCGAGCCGCAGGCGGCGCCGCTGGTTTTTGACGATCAGTACGTCTCGACAGGCGGTCAGCTTTATGAACTCTGCAGCGGCAGAGATCGCATGTGGGTTGACCTGCGGCCGCAGGCATTCCGCAAGTTGGGCCTGAGCGTGTCGCTCACCTGCCACCCATACGACATCTGCACGGCAATGATTCTTACCGAGTTGGGAGGCGTGGTCGAAACGCCCGAAGGCGAGTCACTCGATGCCCCGCTAGATACGACCAGCCCGATTTCTTGGGTGGGATACGCGAATTCAACCTTAGCTGCGCTGGCCCGGCCGGTATTGCAACGGCTGGTTGCGGAACGGCTTGCCGCCAGCGGCGCCCGCTAGGCCGTAGGTCAGCTGATGCTGTCGAATAGCGGGCTCGACAGATAGCGCTCGCCGGCGTCGGGCAGCATGACGACGATGGTTTTTCCTTCGAACTCGGGCTGGCGGGCTAGCCGGCAAGCGACTGCCGTCGCCGCGCCGCAGGAGATGCCGCAGAGCAAGCCCTCTTCCCGCGCGAGGCGCCTCGCATACTCGATCGCCTCGTCGTCGCTGACAGGTTCGACGCGGTCGACCATTTTCAGATCGAGCGTGTCGGGGATGAAGCCCGCGCCGATTCCCTGTACGGCGTGATACCCAGGGCGGATCGGCAGGCCGTCGAGCGTCTGCTGGATAACCGGACTGCGCTCGGGCTCAACCGCAACGGAGATGATCTTCTTCTTTTTCTTCTTCTTGATGTACTGCGAGACGCCGCTAATCGTGCCGCCCGTGCCGACACCGGCGACGAGTACGTCGATCGCACCATCCGTGTCGTCCCAGATTTCTGGACCCGTTGTCTCGACGTGAATGCGCGGATTCGCGGGGTTCTTGAACTGGTGTAAGAGGATGCGTTTGTCCGGGGCCGCGGCAACCAGCCTTTCGGCTCGCTCGATGGCAGCGTACATGCCGTCCTCGCCCGGGGTCAGTTCCAGGTTGGCGCCCAGCATCTTCAAGACCCGCCGGCGCTCGATCGACATGGTCACCGGCATTGTCAACGTGACCCGATAGCCGCGAGCCGCGCCGACAAACGCCAAGGCGATGCCGGTATTGCCGCTGGTCGGCTCAACGAGCTCCATGCCAGGCTTCAGGATGCCGCGCTTCTCCGCGTCCCAAATCATCGACGCGCCGATGCGGCACTTCACTGAAAACGCCGGATTGCGGCCTTCGACCTTACCCAGAACGATCGCCTTAGCGCCGTCGGTAATACGGTTTAAGCGGACCAACGGAGTGTTGCCGATGGTGTAGGAGTTGTCTTCGAAGATCTTGGCCATTGATCGATCCGCCTAGATGTCCCAGTTGACGACCTTGCGCGCGCGGTTCTCTTTCCAGCGCACGACAAGGTCCGCGAAGCTGGTCCGGTCGATCACGCTAGAGAGCGCCCTCTCGACCTTTTGCCACAGCTCAGGGAAGGGCGAATCGCTGCCTACTTCGCCTTGGCCGATCCGCTGAGCGGGCGTCGTCGGTCCGTCGATATGCCGCAAGATGTCTCCCACAGTGATGTTATCCGCCGGCCTCGCTAAGAAGTAGCCGCCGTCGGCCCCGCGCCGCGAGCCGAGGAAACCGCCCTGTTTCAGCTGAGCCAGAATCGACTCGAGAAACTTCTGCGGGATCTGCTGACGCTCAGCGATCTTGGCAATCTTGATCGGCTCGTCCGTCTCCCGACAGGCCAACTCAAACACTGCCCTGAGGGCGTATTCACCTTTTACAGAGACATCCATGACATTCTCTATCAATTTACTAGAGATTGACCTGAGTCGGGGGCGTCGACTAGGAGAATGGTCCTGCCCAGTCTCCCGCCGTGACATGCTAAGGGCGGAGAAGGAGGAATTATTGGGCGGGGTGAAACAGTGGGCTTCCGATTTCGGGGCGGCCTTTCGGCATGCCGTTGCCGACAACTGTTTCATCTTGGCGAAAGCGGTTTCTTACTCAGCAGTCCTGGCACTGTTCCCTGGTCTCGTCGTCGTAACGAACCTGTTGTTGCGCAACAACGCCCAACAGACGCTGGATGAAATTTCGCTAGCCATGGGCGCCGTACTGCCGCCGCGCGTCCGAGTGCTCCTCGCTGATTACTTGACGGTAGCGGAAGACTATTCGACCACCGTGCTGTTGGTTGCCGCAACGGCATCCTTACTCTTCGCCGCCGATCTAGTCATCAGCCTCATGGAAGGCTTCCGTGCCGCCTACGGCGCACCGCGCCGTAGCACGCTGTTGCACGATTACGCCGTGGCGATCGCCCTGGTGTTCCTTTCGATTGGTCCGCTGACCGCGGCCCACGTCGCACTAATCCTGTCGCGGCAGGCGATCGGATGGGTGTTGCCGATGGGAGTCAACTCCGAGGCGGTGAGCATCGGCGCGTTAGCGGCTTGGTGGATTGTCGCCCTGCCAACGGTAACGCTTATGCTGTCTTTGCTTTACTACCTGGCGCCTCACCGCGAACAATCGTGGCGCGGAATATTGCCCGGCGCCGCGCTGGCGGCAGGCCTGTGGGCGCCGGCAACGGGGCTTTTTACGGTGTACGTCCAGACCATCCCTCGCTATCGCGAGTTCTACGGCAGCATCTCGGCCGTAATTGTGCTGCTGATCTGGACGTACCTGTCGAGCGTAATCGTCCTACTCGGATGCGAGTTCAACTCAGTTCTAGAGCGCCGGTCTGCGCTTGAGCCGAACAGTACCTAGTCAAACGGACGAACAACGGGGATTGCCGAGGGGATGGCTCCGTTCGAGGCCCGCTTGGGTCGGTCTACTGCACGGCCGCTTCGAGCGTGCTGTTGAGCTTCGAAAAGATCTCCGAGATCTGATCGCCCACCGGCGGAAACGCAGCGCCGGCAGCGACGGTGATGAAACCGCACATCAGCGCATATTCGACCATGTCCTGGCCGCGTTCGTCTTTCCAGATCGAGAGTTGAATGAATTTCTTCCAAATCCTGTTTTTCATGAGCCTCACCTCGGCAAGTTACTAGTACTAGAAGCATCCTATCCCTGGCGATTCAGTACCGGCAATTGAACAATGGGCTTACCGCAGGTACCACATCTGGCGTAGTACCAGGTATTACGGCGACCGTCCTAGAGGACTCTAGAACCTTCGTACCTAGCCGATCCTCGCTGGCTGCTGGCGAACCTGGGGGAATTGCCCAGTCCACGCTGGTAAAATGGAAAAAGCGACGCCGGAAACCGTCGGCGGCGTCTTCCAGATCATGATTCAGACTTTGTTCGGGCCCCCTCCGGAGCCCACAATCTACGAGCGCTTCCAGAAAGCGGTGGCCAAGACCCGCGACGAACTGGTCGAGCGGATTGACGATATCTTCCAAGGCAAGAAGGAGATCGACGAGGAGCTGCTGGAAGAACTAGAGATGGCGCTGATCAGTGCGGACATCGGGGTTCGCACCACGGATGAGATCCTTTCCGCTGTTCGCGACCAATTGAGCCGTAATCAGCTCAAAGATCCATCGGAACTCAAGGCTCATCTAGCCAAGCACATGGCGACAATTCTGGAGCGTGCAGGCGACAGTTCGCCGGTGATCGACGCCCATCCGCAGGTCATCATGGTCGTAGGCGTCAACGGCACCGGGAAGACGACCACAATCGGCAAGCTCACACACTACCTCAAGAGCCAAGGCAAGAGTGTGCTGTTATGCGCAGCCGATACGTTTCGCGCGGCGGCCATCGA
This sequence comes from Acidobacteriota bacterium, assembly GCA_027592785.1. Lineage (GTDB taxonomy): Bacteria > Acidobacteriota > Terriglobia > Bryobacterales > UBA6623 > CAMPKL01. Next base: position 89,331 of record JAQCLD010000001.1, on the reverse strand, counting down.
ACAGCTTGAAGTTTGGGGCGAAAGAACCGGTACCGCAGTCATCCGCCAACAAACGGGTTCGGATCCCAGCGCCGTGCTGTTCGATGCTCTGCAAGCCGCTAAAGCCCGTGACATCGATGTCGTCATCGTCGATACCGCTGGTCGGCTGCACAATAAGTCCGGCCTCATGGCCGAACTTGAGAAAATGAAGCGGACGTCGGAACGACTGGTCCCCGGCTCGCCTCACGAGGTCCTGCTGGTCGTTGACGCAGTGACCGGCCAGAACGGGCTGGAACAGGCGCGTCAGTTCACCAAAACAGCGGGCGTGACCGGATTGGTCCTCTCCAAGCTTGACGGCACAGCCAAAGGCGGCATCGTCGTGGCCATCGTCAGCGAACTTAAGCTGCCGATTCGATATATTGGCGTGGGCGAACAGCTGGAAGATCTAGAGAAGTTCGATCCGGAAACATTCGTACGAGCGTTGTTTGAAGTATGACCGACCTGGACCGTCAGTTCTTGAGGCTAGCGCTTGAGCTTGCCGCCAAAGGTCAGGCCCTAGCCAGCCCCAACCCGATGGTCGGCGCCGTTGTGATCGACCAAAATGGCGACCTGGCAGGCCATGGATTCCACACGTACGACGGTGTGAAACATGCCGAGATCGTCGCTTTGGATCGCGCGGGAGAGAGCGTCCGCGGCGGTACTCTCTACGTCACCTTGGAACCTTGCAGCCACCAAGGGCGCACCGGTCCGTGCTCCGACGCCATCGCCGCGGCAGGAATTCGGCGAGTCGTCGCGCCGTTGGAAGATGGTAATCCCGACGTTTCCGGCAAGGGCTTCGAGCGCTTACGTGCAGCCGGGATCGAAGTCGAGGTTGCCGAGGAATTCCGGCGCGAAGCCGCCCGATTGAACGAGCCCTTCTTTCACTACATGCGGACCGGGCGCCCGTTTGTCACCTTGAAGACCGCAGCCACGTTGGACGGCAAGATTGCCGCGCCCGACGACAACAGCGGTTGGATCACCAGTGGAGCGGCCCGCCAGCACGTCCATGAAGTACGGCACGGCCACGATGCGATCCTAACTGGAATTGGCACCGTGCTGGAAGACGATCCGCTGCTGACGGATCGGTCGGGGATACCTCGACGAAAACCGCTGATGAGGATCGTGGTCGATTCACTCTGTCGGTTGCCGGTAGAATCCCAATTGGTCGCATCCTACGACAACGACCTCGTGGTGATGACAACCTCTGCCGCGGTGCCCAAGCGCAAGGAGCTGCTCGAAGAGCGCGGCGTTCCCGTCCACGTCATGGATGCTCCGCTCGGCCGCGTCGACCTCAGGGCGGTGATAGATTGGGCGGCGAAAGAGAGGCTGCTTTCGCTGATGGTCGAGGCCGGAGCGAAACTGAATTGGGCCTCACTCGACGACGGTATCGTCGACAAAGTGCTGATCTACTATGCACCCAAGATTCTCGGCGGACTCGATTCTCTGCCCATGGCGGGCGGCATCGGACGGCGCAGCCGGTCTGGAGCAATTCGTCTGCACGGCCTGAGCACATTTATGGTGGGAGAAGACGAGTTCGCGGTCGAGGCCTACCTGTAGAGGAACGACCTTGTTTACGGGCATCATCGAAGAAACCGGCGCCGTCAAGTCGGTCAATCGCCATCAGACTGGCGCGCGCATCGAGATCGATGCCGCGGTCATTCTCTCTGACCTGGAGATAGGCGGTTCGATCGCCGTAAACGGCTGCTGCCTGACTGCGATTGAAATTACGTCTGAAGGCTTCGCGGCCGACCTCTCGCCGGAGACAATGGCGCGGACTAATCTCGGCGATCTTGAACCTGGGCGCCGCGTGAACCTAGAACGGCCGCTGCTCCCAACCAGCCGCCTCTCGGGACATTTCGTCCAAGGACACGTCGACGCAACCGGCGAATTCTTGGAAGTCGCCCCAGCCGGCGACGACAACTGGACGCTCCGCGTTCGCGCACCCGAGGAAACTCTGAAGTACTTGGTTTACAAAGGAAGCGTGACGATCGACGGCATCAGTTTGACGGTCGCCCGACTAGACGGCGATGTGATCGAGGTTGCGGTCATTCCCCACACCTATCGCGAAACCAATCTAGCGGACCGCAGGCCAGGCGATCGCGTCAACTTGGAATGCGACGTTCTGGCGAAGCATATCGAGCGGCTACTGTCTTCGGTTCAGCTTCCGAGCCGGTAGACGATTTGCTCCGCAAGAGCCTCCGTTCTATTCTCAAGTCACGATGAAAGGTCTTTTAGCCGCGCTAGTTTTCGTGGCCGTGCTCCCCGCGCAGGTCGTGGTATGCGATTCTGCGCCGGTTTATGAGCCTTGCGAAATCACCGTCGAATTCAGCGCAGCCGACATCGCTGCTCATCCGAACCCTTACGCAACGGTCCAATTACGCGCCGAGTTCCGTTCTCCAAAGGGCGGCTCCACCAAGGTGATGCGCGCCTTCTGGGATGGAGCACGCACATTTCGCATCCGTTTCGCTCCAGACTTTGAGGGGCGCTGGGATCTTCGCTTGATCTCCAACATTCCCGCGATCGACAAGAAGATTTTTTCGTTTCAGGCAGCCCCAGCTCGGACTCCCGGGTTCATCGAAGTCTTCAACAGTCGCTACTTCCGTTACAGCGCGCCGGAGAGTCCGCACTACTGGATGGGCTTCACAAGCCTGGGCTTTTCGACCATGCCCTGGGAAACGTTCACGAACCTGGTGGACTCACGCGCGCAACAGAAGTTCAATCATCTGCGCGGCCTCGTGCTTGGCGCCTCCGACTCGGCCAAGACCGTGTTCGCCGAACCTGACCAGCCCTCGGTGGATCACTTTCGAGAACTGGACCGGCGTATCGAGTACTTGAACTCGAAGGGGATCGTTGTAGATTTGCTCTTCGCAGGAGCGGACAACGAGTTGGCCGACTTGTTGCCTCAGAGTGAACAGCGAGAACGCTACATACGCTACGTTGTCGCTCGCTACGGCGCATACAACATCACTTGGCAGGGCCTTGAGAAGTTCGAAAGCTACAAAGAGGGACGCAGCCTCTTGCATGAAGCGATGGGCCTGGTGCAGCGCCTCGATCCCTATCAGCATCCGCGGTCGACCCACACGCAAGCGACTTCGAGTCCGATTATCGGAGACGGCTGGATGACCTACATCACCCACCAGGGCGCCAGCGACAGCTTAGCTGTCATCGACTATGAAACCCATTTGCTGCCGGTGGTGAACGCGGGAGTCGGCGTCGAAGGCGCCATCAACAGCGATGAGCTCAGGAAGCGCATGTGGCGGGTCGCCATTCGCGGCTCTTATCCGACCTATGCCAGCGCCAACGAGTTGAGCGCCCAAGAAACCGCCGGCGTCCAGGCCGCCACGCATCTGTTCGATTTCTTCGGGCAGACACGCTACTTCGACCTGCAGCCCTATTACCGGCTCAGCGGCGGACACGCGTTGTCCCTGCAATACATCGACGGCTGGGACGAAGCGAAAGGCGTCGAGTACGTGGTTTACATGGAAGAGCCGGGGCCCGTGGATCTGTTGGTGCCCAAGAGCGACTACGACGTCAGCTGGTTCAACCCCGTTGACGGTTCCTGGCTAGACGAGAAGAAGAAGTTCAAGGGCGATCGTTATCGTGGGTCCCCGCCTGACACAAACCACGACTGGGTGCTCTATGTGCGCCGGGAAGGCAAGAAGGAAAGCTTCAACAAGCGCTACTACCTGGAAGCCCGTCGAGTTGTTCCCAAGGACGTTGAGGCGCGACCGGCAGAATTGCCCTTTGAGATCCAATTCCCCGACCAACCGAATTTAGTCGCCGGCGAAACCTATGACTTCAATGCGACGGTGACGAAGTCGACCGAAGCGGCCAAGCAGATGGCCTGGCTCTGGATTGGCGAGGTCTCCGGTTCCGGTCGCTCCGCCCAAGTGATCGCAACAGACCAGTTCGGGCGCTTCCAGATACCGTCCGGTTTGACGGACCGCTATCCAGCAACCTTCTCGCTTCGCCTGCTAGGCGTTGACGGAGCGGGGCGCCTTTACGAAGGATTCCGCGCGTTTACTCTGGAAAAACCAGGCGAGCCCTCCCGATAGCGTTGTTGGTCGTTCCATGCTAACCCTGGCACTCGATACGGCAAACCGCCGCGGCGGTATCGCTCTAGCTCACGACGGGGCGATAGCCGCCTCGCGGACTATCGAGGCCCCCGATGGTTTCGCCGGCGTGGTTTTCGCCGAGATCGAATCCTTGCTGGCGGCGCAAGGCCTACGCGTTCAAGACGTCGACGTTTGGGCCCCCGCGGCAGGACCCGGTTCATTTACCGGGGTACGCATCGGGCTGGCTGCGGCCAAGGCCCTGGCGGAAGTCAGCTCGACCCTGGTCGTGCCCATCGGCAACTTGGAAGCCCTGGCTTTCGCGGGCCGCGGCGACCTACGGGCCGCGGTACTCGACGCCCGCCGCGGCCAGGTCTTCAGCGCTCTCTACGACGCCCATCTGGGGCCACTGCTGGAACCTACGGTGGGCTCGTGGGAGGACTTCAGAGCTGCTTTGGGAAAGCGTATGCCGGTGTTTGCAACGATCGATGCGGAGCTGTTCGGATCGGCGGGACCCGCACACGCCGAGCGCCCAGACCAGCTAATCCTCGTCGATACGCCGGCAGCCTCGATCGCCCTGCTTGCCGAGCGACGCGCCAGGGCCGGTGAGACCGTCCCTCTCGAACAAGTTCAGCCTATCTACGTGCGTCGTCCCGACGTTCGCGAGCCTGAGTGATCATCTCAGGTATTTTTTGTTTCGGAAATCGTCTCGAAAGGCTCGCCAGACCCATTTGGTACGGCTAAACTAGAAGTACTGGTCCGCTGGAGCAAGGTGCCTTGTGCCTGCGGAATCAATAGGTTAGGTGTTTATCGGTCGAATGGCCTCGGCTGGCCGCTCTGTGGCGGTCGGACAAGGGCTCCCGCCCAGATCGATCGAGTTTTGAGGAGTCGTGCGCTCTAGATGAACTTCCGCTCGCTGTTCAGTCTCTTTTCACGGGACTTAGCTATCGATCTCGGCACCGCGAACACCCTGGTGTTTGTCGCGGGCCAGGGCATCGTCGTCAACGAACCGTCCATCGTCGCCATCAACAAGGTCACCAACGCAGTCGAAGCAGTCGGCAAAGAGGCCAAGGAGATGATCGGGCGCACGCCCGGGAATATCGTCGCTATCCGGCCGATGAAAGACGGCGTCATCGCTGACTTCAAAGTCACCGAGAAGATGCTCAAGTACTTCATCGAGAAGGCCCACAACCGCAAGATGCTCGTGCATCCGCGCATCGTGATTGGCGTCCCGAGTGAAATCACCCCCGTCGAGAAGCGCGCCGTCATGGACTCCGCCTACCGCGCCCACGCCAGCGAGGTCCATCTCGTGGAGCAGGCCATGGTTGCAGCGATCGGCGCCGGCTTGCCCGTTACCGAACCATCGGGCAATATGATCGTCGACATCGGCGGCGGCACAACCGATGTCGCCGTCATTTCGATGTCGGGCATCGTCTACTCGCGATCGGTTCGCGTGGCAGGCAATGAAATGGATGCGGCAATCATTAGCTACCTCAAGCGCAAGTACAACCTGCTGATCGGCGAGAGAACCGCTGAGCGCGTCAAGATCGAGGTCGGCTCCGCCTACAAACTTGAGAAGCCCTTGACGATGGAGCTCAAAGGCCGCAATCTGATCGAGGGCGTGCCGCGCACGGTGACTGTTGACGACTCCGAAATTCGCGAGGCGTTGGGCGACTGCGTCGGTACGATCATGAACGCCATCCGGGTTGCGCTCGAACGGACGCCGCCCGAGTTGAGCGCTGACATCTCGGACCGCGGCATCGTGCTTTCCGGCGGCGGCGCGCTGTTGAGAAACTTAGACGTGAGGATTCGAGAAGAGACCGGCCTGCCGGTATCGATTGCCGAAGACCCTCTCGCGTCAGTCGTACTGGGCACCGGAAAGATGCTGAGCGACTTTCCCCTGTTGCGGAGGATCTCCCAGCAACTGGAATAGCCGAAAGTGGACCTATTCTTGCGCTATCGCAACATCGCAGTCTTAGTCGCGGCGTTGTTTTCACAGTTGGTTCTGCTTGGCTACCAAGTTCGGCAGGAAGACGGCAGTAGTCTACTGCGAACTTGGACGGTCGGAATCCTTGCTCCCTTCAACCAAGGCGTCCACGGCACGGTCGAATACGGCGCCAATGCCTGGCGCGAGTACGTCTGGCTAGTAGGCGCCCGCACGGAGAACGAAGAACTGCACGCCGAGCTCGACGCGCTGCGTATTGAGCACCAGTCCCTCGAGCGCGCACTCGGGCGCATCGAGCGGTCGACCTCGCTCATAAGCTATCAAGCGGACATCGCCTCAACCACGGTCCTTGCCGAGGTTGTCGGCGGAGGCGCTTCCGGTGCGGCGAAAGAAATCATCATCGACCAAGGAAGCGCAGACGGCATCGCGGCGGGGATGGCCGTCATCACTTCCGAGGGCGTGGTTGGCTGGATCCAAGCCGCGCACTCCAGTTCCTCCCTGGTGGTCCTCATCAACGATGTCGATGCGGCTGTCGGCGCCATTCTGGAAGATACCCGAGTCCGCGGCGTACTCAAGGGCCGCGGCGGCAGAGAATGCGAGCTGCAGTACATTAACCCGGACGTTCCTGTACGAGTCGGAGAGATCGTCTACACGTCCGGCGCGGATCGCATTTTCCCGAAAGGTCTTCCCGTCGGCGAGGTCATCGACCAGGAACAATCGGGAGATTCCCAAACCATCTTGGTTCGACCTTTCGCCAAGCTCGACCGGCTGGACGAAGTTCTGGTCGTTACGCAGGGCGTTCATCAATCGTTGCCCGAACGGCGTGAAGCCCAGCAGCCCGCAGCGCTGCTCCCTCCTGCCGGAGACTCCGAGGATGGCATCGAGACCGCTCTGACGTCACGTCCGTCCCCTCTGGACAGCGACTTAACCGATGCAGACAGACTCCGCAGACAGTACGAGAGGATCGGCGCGGCCCAGGGGCATACCTTCGGCGAAGGACTACCGGGTTCCCGGCCACCCAACTTCAACCTAAAAATCGAGCCGGCAGATGCGCCGCCGATTCAACCGCGGTCGGCAGAGGATTTATCCGCGGAGGAGACGGAAGACACGGGCGGCCTGGCGCGGCCATGAGACCCGCCGCGCGCCGTCTACCGCCCAGCGCCTTTGGCCCCATGCGCCGAACCAAGGCGGTTCGGCTCAACCCACTGCCCGCCGCGGCGATCTGTCTTGCGGCTCTTTTGATCCAAACCGCGTTGCCTCTGTACTTGCCTCAAGCCAGCGTTTTGGATTTCCCGTTGTTGGCGGTCATCTATCTCGCGTTAAGCCGCCGCGCCCCTCTCGTCGGCATGGCAATCGGAGTCGTGGTTGGGCTGGCGCAGGACGGGCTGACCTCTGGGCCGATCGGACTCTTCGGCATCCTGAAGACCTCGGCTGGATACGCGGCTGGGGCCATCGCATCCTATATCGAGATCAAGTTTCCAGGGGCCCGCAGCGTCCTGACGGCGCTATTTTTCCTGGTACACCAAGTCATCTTCTGGTTCTTAGCCGGTACGCTGCTCGGCGGAGCTGTAAACGCCGACCTGCCGCGCACTTTGATCCTCGCCGTCGTTCATGCCGGTTTAGCCCTGCCCCTTTACCGAATGTTCGATAGGATGACACCGGTAGCGTGATGCGCTTCGATCACCATCGGCCAGCCTCTCGAGACGTCGAAACTTCCGTCTTCCAGTACGCCGCCGCGGCTATTTTCCTTTGGCTGCTGACGGGCTTCTGGCAGTTGCAGATCCAGAACCCGGAGATCTACGAAGAGCGGGCTGAACTTAACAGCGTTAAGGCGCTGTCCATCCCGGCGCCTCGCGGACGGATTCTCGACCGCGACGGCCGCGTGCTCGTCGACAACGCGCAAACATTTCAGGTCAGGCTATCGCGCGACGCCGCGCGCCAAGAGAACGTCCCGCTGATCGCCGAGGGGCTAGAGATTCCGTTTGACAGGCTCGAGCGACGGTTTCTTGAGCTTAAAGCTCAATCCGGCCCTGAATATCAGCAAATCGTTCTCAAGGACAATCTGCCGATTTCCGACGTCGCCTTCCTGGAGGCCCACCGTGAGCAGTTGCCGGAATTGGAACTGATTCGCACTCCTCGCCGGCGCTACCCGCTGGACGGCATGGCCGCGCATGTTCTCGGCTATGTGGGCGAAATCAGCAAATCCGAGCTGAACCTCGAAGAGTTTGTGCTCCACGATGCGGGGGCGGAAGTCGGCAAGGCCGGCATCGAACGCCGCTACAACGACTTCCTGGTCGGGCAAGACGGTCGTCGCCTCGTGCTGGTGGACAACCGTTCAAGAAGGGTTCGCGATCTGAACCGCGAGGAGGCCGAAGCAGGCCAGACTCTGCGGCTTACGATCGACCTCGATCTGCAAGTCGTCGCGGACTTGGCCATGGGCAGTCGGCGTGGAGCGGTGGTCGCCCTGGACCCGAGGAATGGCGAGATTCTCGCTATGACCTCCAAGCCGGAGTTCGACGTGAACAGGTTTGTCGGCGGAGTCAGCGCTGACGACTGGCGCGAGGTGATCCGAGATCTCGACAAACCGATGCTCAATCGAGCGATTCAAGCGCAGTTGGCTCCTGGCTCGATCTTCAAGCCGTTCGTGGCTCTAGCGGGCTTGATGGAAAAGGCAATCGACAAGGACTTCCAGGTTTTTTGCAGCGGCGGCGGGACCTTCTACGGCCGCTATTTCCGCTGCCACAAGGCGGGCGGACATGGCTGGGTCGACATGGAGCAAGCGCTCCGCGATTCTTGCGACGTCTATTTCTACAATCTCGGCAAAGAGTTGGGAATTGACCGTATCGCCAAGTATGCGGAACTTGCTGGTTTTGGTCGAACGACCGGCGTCGATCTGCCCGGTGAAGCCGAAGGAATCGTCCCCTCCAGCGGATGGAAATTGAGGTTCTTCCGTGACAAGTGGTACGCGGGCGAAACGATCTCCGTCTCTATCGGGCAAGGAGCGCTCACAGTTACGCCGCTGCAGGCGGCGCACGCCATCGGCGGTCTGGCGATGGGCGGAGTCTGGCATCGGCCACACTTGATACCGGATGACGAAGCCGCCCGGCTGCTCCCCAACTACGTTCCCTCCGTCCCGAACAAAGTCGATGTCCAAGCCCACGAACTCGACCCCATCATCCGCGGCCTATGGCGAGTGGTGAACGACGGCGGCACCGGAGGCAGAGCAATGATTCCGGGCCGCTCGATCTGCGGCAAGACCGGCTCCGCCCAAAGAATCTCTCGCTCGTTGGCCTTCGAGAACAACGACCCCAGGCTCCTGGACGACGGCTGGTTCGTTGGCTTCGCCCCCTGTGAGGCCCCCGAGATCGCCGTTGCTGTTCTATTCGAAAACGGTGAACACGGCTCCTGGGCGGCGCCGATCGCGCGAGACGTGATGAAGGCTTACTTCGACAAGCAGGACCGCCTCGCTCCGCCCCATCCCGATACCCTGCCTCCGATTGCTCCCGACAAGCCGCGGACGGAAACCGCTCAGAGGCAGCCGTGAACGAGCGCTTCTCCTGGCGCGATTTCGACTGGCCGCTGTTGACCGCCACGATGGTGATTGCCGGTCTCGGCGTTCTGGAGGTTTACAGCGCCACCCGCAACACTCCTTCGCAAGACGTGTACCTGCGCCAGGTTCTTTGGATCGGTCTTGGGCTCCTTTTGCTTTGGATCGCCTCGTCCATCGACTACCACTGGCTCGTCCAACAGACGCCGACGCTCTATGTGATGACCTTGGCAGGGCTGGCGGCCGTCTTGTTGTTTGCGCCGGTCATCAATGGCGCCCGGCGCTGGCTGCCGATACCCGGGTTCGCCAATCTGCAGGTCTCTGAGTTAGCCAAGGTCATGCTGGTGCTCTTGGTTGCGAGATTGTTCGCCGACCTTCCCCACGGACGGCTCGACTTTCGAGCTCTCTGGAGAGCCTGTGTGATCTTCTTCATTCCATTGGCTTTAGTCGTGCAGCAGCCGGATCTATCGACATCCTTAAGCTACCTCCCAATACTCGGCGAGGGCATCTTACTGGCCGGGTTGCCACGAAAGTACATCGTCATCGGACTGGTTGGCGCGGCCCTGGCGGCTCCGATCGGTTGGTTCCTGCTGTCCGACTACCAGAAAGATCGCGTCACATCCTTCATGGATCCGGAAGCAGACCCGCGCGGCAAGGGCTATCAGGCGCTGCAGTCGAAAATCGCCGTGGGTTCGGGCGGCATTTGGGGGCAGGGATTCGCTCACGGCACGCAGACCCAGCTGCACTTCCTGCCGGAGGCCCATACCGATTTCGTTTTCGCTTCCTACGCAGAAGAAAGCGGATTCGTGGGCGTCTTGATCGTGCTGGCGCTATACTTTGGCTTGTTGATGAGAATCGTCAACAACGCACAGACCGCCGCGGATCCTGCTGGTTTGCAGATTTGTATGGCAGTAGCAGCGTTGTTGCTTTTCCAGATAACGGTGAACGTCGGGATGGTTGTGAATAAGATGCCGGTCACAGGCATGCCGCTTCCTCTTATGAGTTACGGCGGCTCGAATACGCTAACCGTATTCATCCTGCTTGGGCTAGTAAACAACGTCCGGATTCGGCGGTTCACCAACTGAGAGTTTTTTGGCGCCCGCCCCAAAAGGAACGGCATAAGTTTTTTGTTTTGTTTGACAGGCGCCCGGTTTGAGCAGGCGCGCTTGCGGATCTAAAGAGAGTTGGTAGGCGTCGAGCCGGTGGTCGTATTGGCCGGGATGGTTCCGCTTAGGTACCGATTGTTGAACTGACTTCGATGCCGTGGGGCGATCGTCGCAGCGCAGGAGAGGATGCTGCCTTCGGCAAAGTGGCCGAAACGGAGTTTCCCTTCGGTAGCTTTAGAACTGTCGGCAAATCTGCTCGCCGGGACTCTATGACCACGGAGGTCTCTGGTGTCGAAAGAACTCGTAGTCTCTTCAACGCCCCATGAAACTCGCGTCGCCATCGTCGAAGACGATCGGCTCAGCGAAATCTACATCGAGCGAGCGACTGAACACGCTATCGCCGGCGGTATCTACAAAGGTCGCGTCAACCGCGTGCTTCCCGGCATGCAGTCCGCTTTCGTCAAGATCGGACTGGAACGCGACGCTTTTCTTTACGTCACGGACATCGTCGACGAAACCGAGCAATTGGAGAGCGGCGAACGTGAAGACGCCGACGAGATCCTCCTTGATCCGAAGGCTGCGCCTGCCGAGAAAGCCGCTCCAGTGCAGCCCAGCACCGACGAACAGAACTCCGAAGCGGACTCGGCTGACTCAGCCGACGGCGATAAACGCCGCCGTCGCGGACGTCGCTCCAGGCGCCGAAAGGGTCGCGGAGCCTCCGGCCTCCCCGAAGCCAAGTTCGCCGAGCTGGATAAGGAGCCTACCGCCGAATCGACCGAAGAGGCAGCGGAGGAGGACGACCAGTCTTCCTCGGAAAACCCTGCGCTGCTGCCCGGCGAGTCCCTCGCCAAGTACGAGGCCGCCGCAACCCAAGAGGACAACGAAGAGGACGTCGGCCGTCTAGAAGCGTCGGAGCAGGAAGCCGATTCCGACGACCAGACTCCCGACGCCGAATCAGAACAGGAGGACGCGAACGAGCAAGCGGAAGAGCAAGAAGAAGAGGAAACGGACGCCTCGGAATTGCCCGACGGTGACGAAACCGACGAGTCATCCGACCTGGATTCCGCTTCTGTAAACATTGCAGAGCCAACCATAGAAGACGACTCAGCAGCGGACAGCGACGACTTGGATGCCGAAGAAGACGGCCAGTCCGAGTCAGCAGGTTCCGCGGAACAAGAAGACGAGTCCACGTCGCCTGCGACAGAAGCAGCCGTGCGGGATCGAGGCGATGGCCAGCCCTTACGCAGAGGCCGCAGAGGCCGCCGGCGCAGAGGCAAGGGCGGACGCACGCGCGAGGAAGAGGCCGAACAGTCCCCTGGCGAATCCGCTCCCAAGTCGGCGCCGACGCCGCAAGAGGAACCGCAGCCGGAACTCGAAGACTCCGGTATCCGCATCTCCGACCTGCTGAAGGCGGGTCAAGAAATTATCGTCCAGGTCGCTAAGGAGCCGCTCGGCAAGAAGGGCGCTCGCATCACATCGCATGTCGCGCTGCCGGGGCGATTCGTCGTCTACATGCCCACCGTGGCGCATACCGGAATCTCCCGTAAGATCGGTTCCGAAGCCGAGCGCAATCGTCTGCGGCGAATCATCAAGGAGAATAGCGAGGGCTTTCCAGGCGGCTTCATCGTTCGAACTGCAGGCCAGGGCGCCGAGGAAGCGGATCTGATCGCGGACGTGACCTTCCTAGCGAACCTCTGGAAGGGCATTAAGGAAAAGGCCGAAAAGCGTTCGGCTCCCGCTCTGCTGCACGCCGACCTTGATATCGTCGAACGCATCCTCCGCGACCACCTCGGCCTCGGCTACAAAACGATCTGGGTGGACTCCGAGGACGAGTACGAGCGGGTCGTGCGGTTCGTCGAGCGCTTCCAACCCGATCTACTGGATCGCGTCAAGCTCTACACCCGTAAGACCCCTATTTTCGACAAGTTCAACATCACCCAAGAGTTGGAGAAGGCGCTCAAGCCAAAAGTGTGGCTCAAGTCCGGCGGCTATCTGGTCATCAACCAAACCGAAGCTCTCGTCGCCATCGACGTCAATACCGGCAAGTATGTCGGCAAGTCGGACCGCTTGGAAGATACGATCGTCAAAACCAATCTGGAGGCCGCCGAGGAGGTTGTCCGCCAGATGCGTCTTCGTGACCTCGGTGGAATTATCGTCATCGATTTCATCGACATGGACGACCGTTCGAACCGCAAGCAAGTCGCCCTGGCTCTGGAATCAGCGATGCGAGCCGATCGCGCGCCGTCGAAGACTTTGGCCTTCAACGACTTCGGCCTAGTCGCGATCACCCGTAAGCGGGTGAAGCAGTCACTGGAACGCGCGTTGTGTTCCCCCTGCCCCGCCTGCCAGGGTTCGGGTCATGTCCAGAGCGTCCCCACTGTGATCTACAACCTGCTTGGCGAGGCGCGCAGCATCGGCAAGAAGCAGGACCCGGAACGAGGCGTTGTCGTACGCTGCAACCCCGATGTCGCCAAGGAGCTGAAGTCTCGTTCCAACTCGCATCTCCAAGAATTGGAGGAGTTCTTCGGCGCGAGCGTCATAGTCAAGAGCGACGTCACGCTGGCTCGCGAAAGCTTCGACATTGACTAGTCCAACACAACGCCGAGTTCTTCCTCGATCCGATTCTCGAGAATCATCAAAGGACTAAAGTCGCGGATTCTGAGGCCCTCGCCGCCATCTTGGCCGAGGGCTCCGCGTGGGATGAGGCCGATGAGCTCCGAGTCGACCACCGCTACGCCCTGGGCCGCTGCTAGTTCGCTGATGCGATCAAAGACAGCCTGCGGCCCAGTTATTTCATAGTCGACCAGATTCATCGAGACCTGCGTTGCCCGCCGAGTCGGCAATGCCAGCCCAAGCGCCTTGACCGCGGGCAACCCGCCCGACGACTCGCGAATCATCCTAGCGATGCGCTTGGCCGGCTGCACATCGGCGGTCGCCAGTTCGACGTTCCAGGCAATCAACGGCTTGCGAACGCCCACTGCCGTAGCGCCTGCCGTAGGGTGAATCCGGGGGCCTCCGACATCGGGCGATCGCGAAGGATCGCTCTTAAGCAATTCCTCAAACCCGCCGCGCCGGACGTGCTCCAACCGCTCCCGCGCCGGCGTCGTTGCGGCTAGGCCGTAGAAATACGACGGGACCCGAAGCTCTGCCCAAAGCCGCAGCGCAAATTGCCGCGCTGCTTGGATGGCTTGCTGGTCACTCATATCATGGATCGGCACAAAAGGCGCCACGTCAAGCGCTCCCATGCGCGGATGCTTGCCCTCATGCGATCGGAGGTCGATTCGCTCTACCGCCAGTTTGGCGATCTCGAACAGGGCCTCGGAAACTACGTCCGGCGCGCCAGCCATCGTGAACACCGAGCGATGATGATCCGGATCCGCCGTCGAGTCCAAAAGCGCAACTCCGTGAAACTGACTCACAGCATCTCGGATATCCGCTAGAAAGGCCATGTCGCGGCCCTCGGAGCAGTTCGGCACGCATTCAAGGATGGGAACCATTTCTAAGCTTGTCTCGATCGAATCGGAGCCGCACGGGGCGCGGTGGCGCCGCGATAAATGATCTTCCCCCGCCGAATCGTCATTGCGCAAAGGTTGAAACCGAAATAGTAAGGAATCAGGCGATAGTCGGACACGCTGAAGACGGCCAAGTCCGCGCGCTTTCCCGGCTCGATGGAGCCGATCGTTTCTTGGCGGCCCATCGCCGCCGCCGCATTGAGCGTGCACGCCGCGATCGCCTCTTCAGCCGTTAGCGCCATCTTGCGGCACGCCAGCGTCATCATCATCGGGAGGCTCAGCGAAGAACACGAATCCGGGCCAAACGCCGTTGCCAAGCTAACTGCGCCGTCATGGTCGATCAGCTCTCGGCCCGGCGGATACCCGGCTCGCAGGCCATATGACAGGCCGGGCAGCAAGGTCGCGATGGGCTCCGAAGGCCCTAAGATCGCTACATTCTGAGGGTCCACACTCCCAGCGATATCTACGCTAAGCGCCGCAACTTCGTTTGCCAGGGCCCCGAGCGACCGTGGCGCCGCCCTGCCCGTCAGCAGCTTGACCCGCAGGCCGGCAGAGCGTGCCTCTCTTGCCAATCGTTTCGTCTCTTCGACCCGCAAGCCTCCTGGGCCGCAAGGGAACTCACACGCGTAGACAGCGTCGTTGCGGGTCGCCCAATCGGCAACATCATGAAAAGGCCCTCGTACGCGTCAATCCTCCCGAGAAGGCTCCGACCGCGTCGATCGGATCGCCTGACAAGTACGCGACCGCTCGGAGTTCTCGCCGGGCAGCTTCGTACTGGCCTGCGGTACGAATCTCTACCGTTGTTGTCCCGCAGGACGCCATTTCGTAAGTCCACTGGCGCGCAGCGGCCCAGAGCGAGCGCGGGGATCGTCGTGGCGCTGCTGGCCGCTGGCGCTGAAACCCCAAACAGGAGTCCCCGCCAAGAAACGTCGCCCAGTCTGCCGTGCGTTCAAAGAATGGCCTGCTGTGCGAGTCGATCAGTCCGGGCAACACCACCTTACCCGTCGCATCGATGACCCGCGCACGTCGCGCAATCCTCAGATTCTCCAATCGCCTCGACGGCCCTACTTCAACAATGAACTCGCCGTCGATCAACACCGCTCCATCCGCGATCACCCCCAGGTCGGACATCCCTGGGCCGCGCCTCGGACACGCCCCGCGCAACGTCACAACTTGCCGGGCGCCGCGAATCAACAGCATTGGTGGCGACAACTAGCCTGCTCAAATCAACATGTGGCTGTCGCGACCTCCGCCCGCACGACTCTTGCATTGAGTACTAGGGCAAATCCACAAACGCCCTAGGACGATTAGCGGAGCCGGAGACATGGAGCGCGGCAGGCGACCGGACCGAGCTGTGAGGCGAATGCCCAGCTCGACTGAGTGGTTTGTCTCAAGGCTCGTCGTCGCCGTCCAGTTCTAACCTAATGAAGCGCCGCCCTAAGGCGCCTGTTTAAAAGCTTCATGAGAATCCCGTCTTCGCCACGATCGGTGGGGATCACCATTATTGCGTACGGCTACGCCGCCTACGCGGCGTACCTCGCATTCTCGCCGGGTAGTCTGCCTGTCGGCTATCGCTACCTCGTGCTATTGGTGGCCTGTCTGCTCTTGTTGGTGGCCCACGGTCTGCGCTTGATCCGGCGCAGTCAGATTCAGCTCCTGTTCAAGAATCGCCAAACGCTGGAGAGCCCGCCGTCGGAAGCGGTTATGGCGGCCTGGGAAATCCTTTTCGGTTGGCTCGGCGTCACCTGCTCGCTGGTCTTCCTGTACTACGCCGCTCCTGCTGAGCAGCTGGAAGCCTGGTATCCCAGACTATTCCTGTGTCTGTCTGTCCTCTTCGTCGCCGCATTTCGCCGGGCGCTAATCTTTTTGGCAACCGTACTCCCGTTCGTCTTCACGATCACCCTGCTCGCCCTCTGGCAAGACTTACAGACTGGCGCTCTCGGCGAGGCCATCGCCAACGTGGCCTTTCTCCTGTTCGACGGGGCGCTACTTTGGTGGGCCGCTAAGATTGCCCGGGCGGGGGGCGTTTTCTCTGTTAGCGAGTTCGAGATGCCCATCGGTCCTGGCCGCCTCGGGGAACGCCTTTCCGGGTTCATTCGAACCCAAAGCACGCACTTCCCCTCCAACGGCTACTCGTTAGATCTGACCTGCGTACGCCAGAGCAAGGGCGATTCCCGGCGCTCAATCGGCGAGGTCCTGCATCACTACCGCAAGGTCGTTCGCGGAGACATGCCCGGGGCGCGCTACAACGGTTGTTCAGTGCCTGTCGAGTTTGGCATCCCGGCTGACGCCGCTCCAACGTCGGCCTCTGAAGACGCTAGGATCACCTGGACCCTCCGCGCGTCGGCAGACCTTTCGGATTCCGCTTTCTCGGCAACTTTCGAAGTTCCGATCGAGGAGGCGTCGCCCGAAGCCCTGCGCACCCCGCAGGATCGGATCGAAGGCGGCCTAGGCGCTGATCCGCCCGACGCGGTGCCCATAGGAGACTTTCGAGACGGGGCGGTGATTTTCAAGAGCGGCAGCGACTGGAATGCATCCGGGGAACTGCTGACCACCTCCTTCTTTTGCATGTGGTGCCAGCTCGTGTGGTTGGCCACGGTTCAGACGCTCGGTTGGCCATCGATCCTGATGTTCGCTGTCGGACTCGTCTTCTTGGCGGGACTTCTGTGGCCCTTGGGAACTCGCGTGGTTACCGAACTCCGCGACGGCGTGCTGCGGTCGAATCGCCGCGAACTGTGGGCGTCGCGCGTGGATACAGTTGCCGGTCCGCTAGTGGAAAACGTCACGGTCCGTTCCTCGGGCCTCCGACCGGGACTAATCGACGCCCAGCCCTACTTCGATGTCGTCATTGAGACGCAAGCGGGCCGGAGTCTGACCGCCGGGACACAGTTCCGCGAGCGGCGAGGCGCCCAAGCCGTGGCGATGTAACTGCAGTGCATTACCGAAGAGCAGACCCAAACGACCGGCGAACAACTCGCCTACGAGTTCCAGGGCATCTAGCTTGAGCTTTGCGCCCAGCGGGCTTCCATGATCCTGACCGGATTCATGGGCAACCGCCGCAGCCGAACTCCCGCCGCGTGATAAATCGCGTCAGCCAAAGCCGGCGTCGGCGGCGCAATACTTGCCTCCCCAACTCCGCGCACGCCAAACGGGTGGCCCGGGTTGGGAACTTCGATGATGCACGTATCAATCATCGGCAAATCCAAACAGGTTGGCATGCGGTAGTCCAACAAACTGGAGTTGCGCATGACGCCGGCCGCGTCCATGAAGTACTCCTCATTCAGACCCCAACCAATGCCTTGAGCGCTGCCGCCCTGCATCTGGCCCTCGACATAGCTTGGGTGGATGGCCTTACCCGCATCCTGAAAGACCGTGAAGCGCAGCACGTCTGTCTTGCCGGTTTCCGGGTCGACCCGCAGATCCACAATGTTGCCGGCGAACGAACCGCCCACGCCTTTCGGATTCACTGTCGCGCGGCCTACGACTGGCCCGCCCGTATCGCTCAATTGGCTCGCCAGTTCCCGGAAGGCCATCGATTCGCTGCCGCTGCTGAATTGACCGTCCGAGAAACTCACCGTGTCCGCTTCAACGCCCCACAGCAACGCTGCGCGTTCCTTCATTTGCCGCACAATGTCTTGCGCCGCGTCATGCGCCGCCATGCCCGTAGCGTAAGTCACCCGGCTTCCGCCGGTGACCGCAGTGAAGCCCACTGAATCGGTATCCGCGATCGTCGGGTGCACGTCCTCGGCAGCGATGCCTAATACCTCAGCCGCTTGCATCGAGATCGAAGTCCGGGTCCCGCCGATATCGGTCGAGCCTTCCACCAAGTTGACCGTGCCGTCGCCGTTGACGCTGATCGAGACGCTCGATTCCAGCCCCACGTTAAACCAGAAACCCACCGCAACACCGCGCCCAATATTCTCTCCCTCAATCGGAGCGCTGTAGTGAGGGTGAGCTTTCATCGCCTCCAGCACTTCGACTAGTCCTACTCGCGGATACTTCGGCCCATCGACCCGCCGTACGCCTTCCTTCGCCGCGTTCTTGAGCCGGAAATCGAGCGGATCCATGCCGAGCTTCTCGGCCAGTTCGTTCACGACGCTCTCCGATGCGAACGCCGCATTGGGAGAGCCCGGCGCCCGATAAGCCGCCGTGGCAGGCTTGTTGACCACCACGTCATAACCGTCAACGCGTAAGTTCGCGACGTCATAACAGGAGAAAACGCACATCGCTCCTGGTTTCACGAACGACGGCGGATAAGCTCCCGCCTCATACGCCATCCACGCTTCTCCGGCGACAATGCGGCCGTCCTTGGTCGCGCCCATCTTCACCCGTAGGTGCGAACCGGGCGTCGGCCCAGTCGCCTCGAAGACGTCCTCGCGCGACATTACCGCCTGTACCGGCCTGCCCGTCTTCTTGGAAAGCAGCGCCGTGACCGGCTCCAGGTAAACCGGAATCTTGCCGCCAAAGCCGCCGCCAATCTCCATCGGCGTCACTTTGATGTGCGACACCGGTATGCCCAACAGGGTCGCCGTGGCCTGTCGCACATTGAACGAGCCCTGTGTCGAGGTCCAGATCTGCAAACGTCCGTCGTTGTTCCAAAGCGCCGTTGCGTTCTGCGGTTCGATATAGCCCTGATGTACGGTCGCTGTGTCGAACTCGCGTTCAACAATCACGTCCGCCTGAGCGAAACCGGCGTCGACATCGCCCATCTCCCAACGGAAATGTTCGGTGACGTTTGACGGCTTCTCGGACCGCTTCCCGTCGTCCAGCGTGAACATATCATCGTGCAGGATAGGCGCCCCTTCAGCCATCGCCTCCTGCGTCGTCGCCACCGACGGCAACGGCTCGTACTCCACCCGAATCTTCTTCGCCGCCTCGGCGGCATCTGCCGAAGTCAGCGCTGCCACCGCGGCCACTGCATGCCCCTTGTACAGCACCTTGTCGTCTGCAAGGATGTTGCCGCGCGCATAAGCCAGCGGTATCGGCCCCTCGCCCATATTCACCAGCCGTGTCGGATCGTCCGCGGGGAAATCAGCGGCGGTCAACACTGCCAGCACTCCCGGCGCCTTCTCGGCCTCACTCGTGTCAATCGACAGAATCCGCGCGTGGGCATGCGGGCTGCGGACTACCGCGCCGTAAACCATTCCCGCCAAGCGAATATCGGCGCCGTAGAGCGCCCGCCCGGTCACCTTATCCGCTCCGTCATGGCGGATCGGCCGTGTACCCAATACGCGGTACTTCTGGCCTTCTAAGATCATGTTGCGCTGACTGTCGTGGCCGCCCGCTCCGCTGCTTCCGTTCGACGGCTGCTTCGCAACAGTTTTGGGATCGATCGTCGTACTCATCAGGCGGTTACCTCTCCGGCGCGTTCGCGTATTCTCTTGGCCGAATCCTGTACGGCGCGGACGATCTTATCGTAGCCCGTGCAACGGCACAGGTTATTGGCCAACCAGAACCGTATCTCGTGCTCGCTCGGGTCCGGATTCTTGTCCAGCAAGTCCTTCGTCGCCACAATGAAGCCCGGCGTACAGACACCGCACTGCAAGGCGGCATCTTCGAGAAAACATTGCTGGATCGGGTGCAGATCGTGGCCCCCGGCGATGCCTTCGATCGTCGTGATCTCGGCGTCGGCCGCCTCAGCCCCCAACGTCAGGCACGACAACACCAACCTGCCGTCCATCAGCACCGTGCACGCGCCGCAGTTGCCGTCGCCGCAGCCTTCCTTCGTACCGGTCATGTCGAGCACGTCGCGCAACACCTCCAGCAAAGTCTGGCGTGGCTCGCAAAGGAACTCGGTCTGCTCCGAATTGATCGTGGTGACAACGTGAGTCTTAGTGTTTGCCATGTCTTCCGTCTCGTTATTGGCCGAGCGCTCGATTCAAAGCCGTCTGCAACACGCGTCGCGTCAGCACCTCGCACAAGTGGCTCCGGTACTCCGCGGTCCCACGCATGTCGCTGATCGGTTTGGCCGCCGCTTTCGCTAGATCCGCCGCAACTTGTATGGACTCCGCGTTTGCCGGCTTCCCTTCCAGCGCGTCGCCAGCTTCGGTGACTAATACCGGGGTCGGGGCCACCGACGCCAACGCGACTCTTACCGAGTGGAACCTTCCGTCGACCACTTCCACTGATGCGCCGACCCCGACGACTGCGATATCCATCTCGTTGCGCGGGATGAATCGCAGATACGCCGCTCCCGAATGAGGCGGCGGCGGCGGCAAGTGCAAGGCGACCAATATCTCGTCGGCAGCCAGTACATTCTTGCCCGGCGCGGTGCAGAACTCTTCCACCGGAACGTGCCGTACGCCTTTCGGCCCCACGATGTGGCAGACCGCGTTATAGGCGATCAGCACCGGAATCGCGTCGGCGCTTGGGGCCGCGTTGCAAAGATTGCCGCCCACCGTGGCCCGCCCCTGGATCGGCGTGCCTCCGATAATCTCCACCGCGTCGACCAGGCCTGGGTAGTGCGCCCGCACGGCGTCATCCCCGTAAATCTTGTAGCAGGCCACCGCGGCGCCCAAGGTCAACCCCTTGACTGGGTCGCACTGGACCGTGTTCACCTCAGGGATCTTCTTGATGTCGATGACCACGCCCTGCAACCGGCGGCCGGTCTTCATCTGCACCAACAGATCGGTGCCGCCGGCCAGTGCGCGTGCGTTGTCGCCGAGCCGTCTAAACAGCGCGACGGCGTCATCTAAAGTTTGCGGACATTCATATTCAATCGGATGCAAAGCTGACCTCTCAAGTAGGCAACGACTTATGCTACACGTCCCACTCTACTCGGGCGTGACGATAACGTGATTGCGCAGCGTCCCAATCCCTTCAATTTGTACTTCGACGACGTCTCCGGGCTTCATCGCCTTCGTCTTTCCCGGCGTCCCCGTGAAGATCACATCGCCCGGCAGCAAGGTAACGTAGCGGCTGGCGAAACTCACCATGGTCGGAGCATCGAAGATCAGGTCGCTCAACATCTGCGACTGGACGACCTCGCCGTTCAAAATACATTGAATTCGGCTATCCCGGTATTCCAAGCCGGTCGCGATGCACGGCCCCAACGGCCCGAACGTATCCGATCCCTTAGCCCGCCACCATTGCCGGTCCGCCGGATCGCCCATCGACCCTTTCTGCCAATTGCGTTCCGAAACGTCGTTGCCGCAGGTGTAGCCGAGAATGTAATCCTCGGCGTCTTCCTTCGAAACATGTCGCGCCTTGCGCCCGATCACGATCACCAATTCCGCTTCAAAGTGCAGGTCCTTGGAGTCCAGCGGAATCTCGATCGGACCTTCCGGATCCTGCAACGCCGACAGCGGCTTATAGAAGATCGCTGGGTGCGTCGGCGCCTCGCGCCCTTGCAGATGGCTGGCGTAGTTCAGCCCAACGCACAACACATTCGTCGGCTCGCAAGGCCGCAGTAACTGCACGTCCCCGAGCGCCACCGATTCGCCGGTCAGCTGGCGCTCTCCGAGCAAATCGCCGTCGATCAACTGAACCGAATCGCCCTCCAACACGCCGTACAGAACGGACGCGCCTCGGCGAACTCTCACAAGTTTCACGACTGCCTCATTGCTAGCCATTGGCTCCTCGCAAGTACCAGAATCGAAGCGCTAGTGTAGCAACTAGCGCGGTCTCGTCAGCAGAAAGAGCCGCCCGTCCCCATGCGGCATGGCGAAGTCGTCCGCGGCGTCAAACACGCGCGGAGCAGCAAACCCCGCCCTCTCCAGCCGCTCTTCAATATCCCACTGTTCATGGAGGTATTCGCGGACTTCCGCGTCGGTTCGGCGCCACAAATTCCCTTCCCGCTCAAACACCGTCAGCAGCGAGACACCTTCGCCCGCCTCGCTATCCCAAGCCGACCGCGAAACGCACACATGGTCCTCGCCCATAGCTGCATACGTCTCGTCGCCCGCGTATTCGAAACCTTCTTCCGTATTAAAATCGAAACAAAACAGCCCGTCGTCGGACAGCGCCTCGCGAACGCAGCCGAACACGGCCTCCAAGTCATCCAACGACGCAAAATGGTTGACGCTGTCGAACGTCGACAAGGCTAGATCCACTGGCTTCGGCAGGCCGAACGACCGCGCATCGGCCTTCACAAACGCCGCATTCGGCGCGTTCACTCGGGCAACCGCCAACATCTGCTCAGAGGCATCCAACCCGGTAACCTCGAACCCGCGTTCGCTCAGCCAGGCTGCCAGACGCCCCGTGCCGCAGCACAGGTCCAGCACCCGCGCCCCCGGCGGGACCAGCGGCAGGATCGTCTCCTCCAGTCCCTCTTCAAAATCGCGCAGATACCCCGCCGCCCAATACACGTCGTAGTAGGCCGCAAACTCGCTGTAGGAACCCTTGTCCGCCACTAGCGCCTCGATAGTTGAAATCGCTTGCGAAACAAGAACGCCAAATTGCGAATGCCGTCGCGATAGGGCTGCAGCTTGATCTCTCCCAGCCGCGATGAATACATCACCGGAATCTCATCGAAACTCAGCTGGGGATGCTTAATTGCCTCCACCTTGATCTCTTCGGAAAACGGCATCCCGTCAGAGTCCAGGCGAATCCTCTCGAGCATCGACCGCTTGAACACCCACATCCCCGACTGCGAATCACGCACCCAACGCAGAAACAGAATCGACGTCGTCAGCGACAGCACCCAGTTCCCAAGCTTGTGCTTGAAGCTCATTGAGTTCCGGTCGCGCACCGGGAAGCGCGACGCATTCAAGAAGTCAACATTCAAATGCTCAAACGCGCTCAACAGATACGACAGCGCGTCGACTGGATATGAGTGATCGCCGTCTAGCGTGATGATCACGTCGCCGGTCGCCTCCGCGAAGCCCCTCTTGTAGGCCCGCCCGTAGCCGCGAACGTCCTCGCGCACGACCTTAGCGCCGTACGACGCCGCCACGTCGGCCGTGCGGTCGGTCGAACCGTTGTCCACAACGATGACTTCATCGACGTACTCCGGCATCCGCCGCAGCACTTGATCGACGCCCTGTTCCTCGTTCAGACAGGGAATGATAACCGTAATTCGCCACTTGTGCCACATAACAATAAGACGCTCAGGCGTCCTCCGCGCCCTTCTCCGGCTCTTGGGTCTCCGGCGCCTGCGGCAGATCGATGCGCACTCGAAAAATGCGGTTCCGCTCCATCTGCAAAACGGTGAACTTGCGCCCTTCGAACTCCACCGATTCACCCGCCGTCGGGATGTGCCCCAGTCGGCTCAGCAGAAATCCGGCCAACGTTTCAAAGCCTGCATCGTACGGCAACTCGATCTTGTATTGTGTCTCAAGGTCTCGAATATTGGTGATGCCATCAAACTCCAACGGCCCGTCAAGCGCCTGCAGCGCCACGGCTGGTTCATGCTCTTCACGGATCTCGCCGACAATCTGCTCTAAGGCATCCTCGATCGTCGCCAAACCGACCACCGTCCCGAACTCATCTACGATCATGGCCATCTGGAATCGTTTTTCTTGAAACTCATTCAGTAGTTCATGCAGCAGCTTCGTCTCTGGGACGAACTCAACCGGCTGCAAGAAGGAGCGCAGATTGAACGTCGGTGCGGGCCGCGTCAAAGCCTGCCACCTGCGAATCTTCTGCACGAACGTCCAAACTGCCTTCGCGTAGATCACGCCGATCACGTTGTCGACAGATTCTTCGTAGATGGGTATCCGCGAGTGCCGGGTGCGCACGATCGTATCGATCACCTGGTCCGGACCCGCATCCGACGGCAGCGCAACCATCTCTTGCCTCGGAACCATCACTTCCCGCGCCGTGAGATCGTAGAAATCGATGACCCGGTGGATCATCTCCTCCTGCCGCTCGGCTTGTTCGCCTTGTTTCTTGCTGACGCTGACAATCAGCTTCAACTCTTCCGCCGTAAATCCTTCTTCGCCGGTGGCCAGCTTCAATCCGATCAGCCGGGAGAGCTTCTCCGCCGTCCCCCGCACCGCCGAAACGAACAGACCGGTAACTCTCGCAAAGTAGTCCAGCGGCGTCGCCACCGCCAGAGCCAGTCGTTCCGACCTCTCCATCGCCAAATTCTTGGGAACCACCTCACCCAGCACCATGTGCAAGAAAGTAATGACAGTAAACGAGAAGACGAAGCTAATCGCGTGCCCGACCTGCTCCATTCCGGGAGACAACACGCGCTCCAGCAACGGCTGAGTCAAGCGATAGACCGTTCCTTCGCCGGCCCAACCAAGGCCTAGACTGGCCAACGTCACGCCCAGCTGCGTGGCCGAAAGCATCCGATCGGGAGCCTCCAGCAGGTGCAAGACTAATAACGCCTTCGCGTTCCCCGCATCCGCCAACTGACGCATGCGCGTCCGTCGAACCGAAACGAGAGCTACCTCCGCAGCCGCGAAGAAGCTATTCACAGCCAACAGGAAGAATAGGACGGCAAGGCGGACGGTAACTGGGAGTTCTTCCATCGAAACGGCGCGCAGCCCTACCGAGAACTCTCAAGGATAACGGATGCACCCGGCGCTTCGCCGAGGGTTCAGCCCCGAGGCTCGGGTAATATAGGAGTCACGTCCTCTAGGCGGCAAGCGGCCCAGCCGACATGCGAGCGTTACGCATCATCACGGCCGCAGTGCTGATCGCCGGCGTCGTTTACGTGTCCTTCGACTTCTGGGCGCCCGAGCCCGCGAAGTTCTTGATCCGAACCGATCCTATAGATTCTGCGGATCTTATCGTCGTCCTCGCCGGCGACGGTTCAGGACGCCGCGTCCAGGAGGGATTGCGTTTACTCCAGGCTGGTATCGCTCCGCGCATGCTTGTGAACGGTTCCTTCTCACTCTATGAGGCTCGCGAATGCGACCTAGGACGCGCCTACGCCGTCGCCCGCGGCGGCGATCCCGAGGCTATCGAGGCCTTCTGCATGGACGCCGACTCCACCCAGGACGAATCGCGGATCCTCGACCAGGAGCTCCGTTCTCGGGACGTCGCGCACGCCATCATCGTGACCTCCGACTTCCACACGGCGCGGGCGGGACGCATCTTCCACAAATCGACCTCCGGAGACGTCCGCTATTCCTTTGCAGCCAGTCCTACCCCGGGTTTCGATCCCAACTCTTGGTGGCGAAGCCGCCCCGGCAGGGAAATCGTGGTCATCGAGTGGATTAAGACGCTCAACTCCTGGTTGGAGCAGCCCGACTAATGCTGCGCAATCTTCGGGCTCTTGTACCCTACCTGCTTCGTTATCGCTGGTCCTACGCGGCCGGGTTCGTCGCGCTGTTTTTAAAGAGCATTTTTGCCGCAGCCTTTCCCCTGTTCATCAAGCAAGCGGTGGATACCCTGGCCGCCCAGCAACCCGCTTCCGCCCTGTGGCCCATCGCCGGCGCCCTCTTGGCAGTTGCCGCAGCCAAGGCTTTTTTCCAGTTCTGGATGCGCTGGATCATCGCCCGCAATGCGCGACGCATCGAGTCCGAAGTGTCCGCCGACCTCGTCGGTCATCTGCTCTATCTGCCGCAAAGGTTCTACCGTTCTTACCCAACCGGCGACATCATGTCCCGGGCTGTCAACGACTTGTCGGCCGTGAAGGCGATGATCGGCCAAGGCCTCATGCAGGCGGTGGACATCCTGTTGACTTTCGTCATCGTCCTCACCGTCATGGCCGCCACCGACTGGCGCTTGACCTGCGTGGTCTTCTTGCCTATCCCGCTGGTTTCCATCACCGTCGCCTACTTCGGCCGACAGGTTCACGAGCGCTTTAGAAAGGTTCAAGAGTCGCTGTCCGATATCGCTTCCCTCACTCAAGAAAACCTAAACAACGTACGCGTAATTCGAGCGTATGGCCAATCTTCCGCTGAGGCGGAACGGTTCCGCGCACTCAATCAGGTTTACCGTAGCGAGAACCTAGAACTGGTCCGCATCTGGCGGCGCTTTTATCCCCAGTTGGAACTCCTGGTCGGACTCACGTTCATGGCGATTCTCGGCTACGGCGGCTGGAGAACCATGCAGGGCGCGATGACCATCGGCTCGTTCGCCATGTTCCTGAGCTATATGGCGATCCTAACCTGGCCGATGATTGGCCTCGGCTGGGTCGTCAACCTGGCTCAACGCGGCTCCTCCGCGCTGGGCCGCATTCACGAGCTGATGAGCTACCCGCTAAGCCTGCCGAATACTCCCACTCCCGATTCGTCTATCATGAGCCTCCGCGGGGACGTCAGCTTTGAAAGCGTCTCCGTGTTCTACCCCGGCGCCTCTCGCCCGGCATTGGACGGGGTCAGTCTAGCCATTCGCGCCGGCCAAACCCTGGCCGTCGTCGGCTCCGTCGGCTGCGGCAAGAGCACTCTATTGGACCTGCTCCCGCGCCTGCTCGACGCCTCGTCGGGGGTCGTCTCCGTCGACAACATCGACGTGCGTCGAATACCCCTCAACGTCTTGCGGTCTTCCATCGGTTACGTGCCCCAGGGTAGCTTCCTATTCAATCGCTCCATCCGCCAGAATCTTCGCTTAGCTGCACCCACGGCGGAGGACTGGCGGCTAGAGGAAGCCGCTTCCATCGCCCAAGTCTGGGACGAGATACAAGCCTTCCCCCATGGTCTCGACACCTTGGTCGGCGAGCGCGGAATGACCTTGTCAGGCGGACAGCAGCAACGTCTATGCCTGGCTCGGGCCCTGCTGCGCGATCCGCGAATCCTGCTGCTCGACGACGCTCTTTCGAGTGTCGATGCAGGCGCCGAAGCAGCCATCCTCGAACGACTGCGTTTGTTCATGCGCAATCGGACGACAATCGTCGCCTCGCATCGGCTCTCGGCCATCAGCTACGCCGACCAGATCGCCGTACTCGAAGAAGGGAGCATCGTCGAGTACGGCTCGCACGATGACCTCCTTGCTGCGAATGGAGTCTACGCGGATCTTTATCGCAAGCAACTCTTAGAGGAGGAGCTCAGTCGCGATGAATAGCTCCTCGCGCAATGACTCCGCGCTAGTGCGCCGCTTGCTCGGCTACCTGCGGCCCTATCGCAAATCGGCGATCACTGCCGTCGTGCTCCTTTTGCTCCATTCCCTGCTGGGAGTCGTGGGTCCCTTGCTGACCAAAATTGCCGTGGATCGAAGCCTACGCCCCACAGTGCTGGGCCAGTCTTGGCTGGACGCCTGGATTCCGACCGACCGTGCTGAAGCTCTAGGAGCACTCGTCGCCGTTTACGCCATCATCCTCGCACTCAATTACGTCCTGCGAGCCAGTCAGATCCAGATCATGAACCGCACCGGCCAAGACGTGATGTTCGACATCCGCAACGAGACGTTTCAGCGCCTACAGGCCAAGCGGGTCAGCTATTTCGATTCCAATCCCGTAGGCCGGCTCGTGACCCGCGTCACCAGCGATGTCGACTCTCTCAATGAACTGTTTACCTCCGGCATCGCCGCCATCGCAGGAGATGTCGTCACCTTGGCCTTCATCTTCGCGGCCATGCTCTATCTCAGCGTCAAGCTGACCCTGATTCTGCTGACCATGGGGCCTATCATCTTCTTGGTCACCTGGCTCTTCCGCAGCCGTGTGCGCGCCAACCTCCGCAAGGTCCGCGGCGCGGTCGCCAACATCAACGCCTTCTTGCAAGAACGCCTTTCGGGAATTACCGTCATCCAGCTGTTCGGCGACGAGCAGCGCAGCCTTGAAGAATTCGAGATTGTAAAGCAAGACCACTTGAGCGCTGAACTCGGCGCCGCGCGCGCCCACTCGATTTTCTTTCCCGCTGTGGAATTGACCGGCGCCGTCGCCGTCGTCTTGTTGTTTGTCGGAGGCGGCTGGTTATCGGATGAAGGGTCGCTATCCCTGGGCGTTTTAGTCGCCTTCCTACAATTTGGCTCGCGAATCTTTCGGCCCATCCAAGATCTCAGCGAAAAGTTCAACGTCTTGCAGTCTGCGCTGGCGAGTTCAGAGCGAATCTTCTCGCTGCTCGACGAACCGGTCGATGAAGCGCCGCTATCTCAAGCTGCCGCCGAACCGCTGGGCAACGCTGACATCGAGTTTGAGCACATTTGGTTCGCCTACAACGACGATGACTGGGTGCTCGAAGACGTCAGCTTCCGCGTGGAGCCTTACGAGATGATGGCCGTCGTCGGCCACACCGGAGCGGGCAAGACTACGCTCATTAGCCTCTTGTTGCGCTTCTACGAGCCCCAAAGAGGCCGCATCCTCGTCGGCGGCAAAGACATTCGCGAGTGGCGTCGCGATGCCCTCCGCAAGCGGTTCGGCGTCGTACTCCAAGACCCGCATCTGTTCAGCGGAACCATCGAGCAGAACATCCGCCTGGGCGACGACGTCACGCTCGATCAGGCGCGCGAAGCGGCCGGGCGCGTTCAACTGCTCAACTTCATCGAGGCTCTTCCCCAGGGCTTCCAGACCGTCATCGGCGAGCGTGGGTCCTCCTTGTCGACAGGCCAAAAACAGCTCCTCAGCTTCGCCCGCGCCCTGGCCCGCAACTCGCCATTCCTCATCCTCGACGAAGCGACCTCCAGCGTCGACTCATCCACCGAACTGCTCATCCGCGACGCGCTCACACAGCTCGTCGACAAGCACACCTCGATCGTCATCGCCCATCGTCTTTCGACAATCAAGCGCGCCTCGCGCATCCTGGTGATGCACAAAGGTAAACTGCGCGAGATCGGTACCCACGCCGAACTCATCGCTCACAAGGGACTCTACTGGAAGCTCTACCAGCTCCAATACCAAAGCCAAGAACGCGGCCGCCGCCTCGACTAGCTCGCTACTCAATCACCACAAGCAGATCCTTCGCATCCACCTGCTCGCCTGGCCCCACCAACACCTCGACGACCTTGCCGTCCAGCGGTGCGTAGATTGTCGACTGCATCTTCATTGCTTCCAAGGTCAGCAACTTGCCGTTGCGCTTCACCTCGGCCCCCGCTTCGATAAACAAGCCCGTCACCAGGCCCGGCGTCGGCGCGCCGACATGGCCCGCCACGTTCGCCTGCGCCTTGGGACGCATCTTCTCTTCACTCTTCAGCGACTCATCCCGCACGCGCACTTCGCGCGGCTGCCCGTTCAGCTCAAAGAAGATCGTCCGGGTGCCATCCTTGTGCGGATCGCCGGCCGTCAAGAACTTCACTACCAGCGTCTTGCCTTCTTCTAGATCAATCGCCCATTCCTCGCCGGTCTGCATGCCAAAGAAAAACACCGGCGTCGGCAGCACGCTCACGTCCGAATAAGCCAGCCTCTTCGCCGCGTAATCCTTGAACACTTGCGGATACAAAACATAACTCAACGTCTCGTCCCACCGCGGCTCGCGATGCAAGATCAGCGCCAACTCCGCTTTCAGCGATTCGAAGTCCGCCGGCGGCAACTTAGCGCCTGCACGTCCTTCGATCGGCTTCGCTCCGCGCAGAATAATCTTCTGCACGCTTTCAGGCCAACCGTCCGGAGGTACTCCCAACGACCCGGCCATCATGTCCGACACCGAGTCCGGGAAAGCCACGCTATGGTCTAGGGGCAGCGCGGCGACCTCTTCGCAAGTCATTCCCTTACTCAACAAATACAGCGCCATGTCGCCGACAACCTTACTCGACGGAGTCACCTTCACGATGTCCCCGAACAACTGATTCACGTCCGCGTACATCCTCTCCACTTCACGCCAGCGTTGCCCCAAGCCCATCGCCGCCGCCTGTTGCTGCAAGTTCGTAAACTGCCCGCCCGGAATCTCATGCATGTAGATATCCGCGGAGCCGTGCCGCGGCGCATTGTCAAACGGCAAGTAGTACGTCCGCACCGTCTCCCAATACAGCGAGTGGTCACTCAACGCCTGCTCGTCCAACCCCGTATCGCGATCCGTATTCTTCAATGACGCCGCAATAGAATTCAGATTCGGCTGACTCGTCGAACCGCTCATCGAAGCCGCCGCGCCGTCGATGATATCCACGCCCGCCTCGGACGCCTTCAACAACGCCGCAGCGTTCAACCCGCTCTAATCATGCGTGTGGAAGTGAATCGGCATTCCCACTTCTTGCTTCAGCGTCTTGACCAACTCGTACGCCGCAAACGGCCTGCACAGGCCAGCCATATCCTTGATCGCCAAGATATGCCCGCCCATCTTCTCCAGCCGCTTGGCCAACTTCAAGTAGTAATTCAAGCTGTACTTGGGGCGCTTCGGATCCAACACATCGCCGGTGTAGCAGATCGACGGCTCGCAGATCCGCCCGCTGTCGAGCACGGCTTCCATCGCCACTTCCATCTGATCCACATCGTTTAGCGAATCGAAAATGCGAAAAACGTCGATACCCTGCTTGGCCGCCTCCAACGTGAACTCGCGTACCACGTTGTCCGGGTAACTCGTATACCCCACCGCGTTCGACGCCCGCAGCAGCATCTGAAAACAGATGTTCGGAATCTTCTCGCGCAGCTCCCGCAGCCGCATCCAAGGGTCTTCGTACAAAAATCGCATCGACGCATCGAACGTCGCGCCGCCCCACATCTCCAAGCTGAAAAGATCCGGCAGCCGCTGCGCCACAGCCTCGGACGCCAACAGCAAATCGTGCGTCCTCACCCTGGTCGCCATCAACGACTGGTGCGCATCGCGAAACGTCGTATCGGTAATCAGCTGCTTGGTCTGCGCGCTCACCCACTCGGCCAGCTTCTTCGGCCCCTGCTCATCGAGCATCTGCTTCGTGCCCGCCGCCGGCTCCACACCCATCTCAAACGGAATCGCCGCCGGTTCCTCGAACGCCTCCAGCCGCGGACGCCCCTTGACTGTCTCGTTGCCGTTGACGATCACATGCCCCACGTAGCTCAATAATCGCGTCGCGCGATCCCTGCGCTTCTTGAACTGGAACAACTCGGGATGCTGCGTCAAGAATCCCGTCGTCGTCTCGCCCGCCCGGAAGACCTTGTGGTTGACCACGTTCTCCAGGAAGGGAATATTCGTCTTCACGCCGCGAATACGAAACTCCCGCAGCGCTCGGTCAGCGCGCCTGCAAGCGTTCTCCAAGGTCGTATCCCAGGCAGTCATCTTGACCAACAGCGAATCGTAATAGGGCTGCAGTTGCGCTCCCGAGTACGCCGTCGCGCCGTCCAAGCGAATGCCCAGTCCTGCCGGGGACCGGTAGGTCGAAATTCTTCCGTAATCCGGCGCAAAGTTGTCTTCGGGGTCTTCGGTCGTAATGCGGCACTGGATCGCGAAACCGTTCGTCTTGATCTCGTCCTGCTTCGGCAACGACAACGGCGCCTCGTGCAACTTCACGCCCTGCGCCACCAAAATCTGCGCGCGCACAATGTCGATTCCCGTGACCATCTCGGTCACCGTGTGCTCGACCTGCACCCGCGGATTCACCTCGATGAAGAACCACTCCTCGCTATCCGCGTCCACCAGGAATTCCACGGTCCCGGCGTTCACGTAGCCGGAGGCCTCCGCGATCCTCACCGCCGCGTCGCACAGCTCGCCGCGCGTCTTCGCCGACAAGTTAGGCGCCGGCGCAATCTCCACCACCTTCTGATGCCGACGCTGCACCGAGCAGTCGCGCTCAAACAGGTGCATCACTTCGCCATGCGCGTCGGCCAAAATCTGCACTTCGATGTGTCGCGCCTTCTGGACGAAGCGCTCAACGAACACCGCGCCGTTGCCGAATGCCAACGCCGCTTCTTGGCTCGCCTCGGCGATCTTGTCCTCTAAGTCGCCTTCCGACTCCACCACGCGCATGCCGCGCCCGCCGCCGCCGAAGGCCGCCTTCACAATCACCGGGAAGCCGATCTCTTTCGCTACTCTTACCGCTTCATCCACGTCATCGATCGGCTCGTCCGTACCCGGCACGACGCGCACCTTCGCCTTCGTCGCCAGCTTCTTCGCTTCCAGCTTGTCGCCCAGCGAATCCAATAGCTCCGGCGTCGGACCCACAAACTGGATACCCGCTTTCGCACAAGCCCGCGCCAACGCCGGGTTCTCCGACAAGAAGCCGTACCCCGGATGGATCGCGTCGACGCGATGTTCCTTGGCCAACCCAACAATCCCGTCGATGTCGAGATAGGCCGCAACCGGCCCCTTACCCTTGCCCACCAAGTAC
This sequence comes from Acidobacteriota bacterium, assembly GCA_027592785.1. GTDB lineage: Bacteria > Acidobacteriota > Terriglobia > Bryobacterales > UBA6623 > CAMPKL01. Next base: position 57,148 of record JAQCLD010000001.1, on the reverse strand, counting down.
GCTTCGTCCGCCTTAAACCGATGCAGACTCAGCCGGTCTTCTTGCGAGTAGATCGTCGCCGTACGGAGTCCCAACTCCGTCGCGGCACGCAGAATACGAATGGCGATTTCGCCCCGGTTAGCAGCCAATAGCTTCTTCATAGCGGGTGCTTCTAGATTACCGTGACTACCTGCGCGACAACCCAACCCGAGCCCAGCTGCGTAAGCGACGCGATCCGGCGCCACCGCACCGCTTCGATCCCCCCGCTATCCTGGAACCTTCCCTCGTGCAGCTCGACCCCAAACCGACCAAGCCCATCTCCTGGCGCACCGCGCTGCTCAGCATCGCAATCTCGGTCTCGCGCGGCGGCAACCAAGTCGCCATCAAGTTCGCCCTGGCCGCCGTCGCTCCCCTCTGGACAGCTTTCGCGCGCATGTCCGTCAGCGCCATCGCCGTCTGGATCTATGCCCGCTCCGCTGGAATCCGTCTTTGGCCCGAACCCGCCAACCGGCGTCAACTCGGCCTTCTCGGCGTCATGTATACCTTGCAGATCGCTCTACTGCACTGGGGCGCCGACCTCACCTCGCCCGCCTACGCCGTCACGCTCATCAACACCAACCCGATCTTCGCCAACCTCATCGCCCATTTCTACGTCCCCGCCGACCGCCTCAGCACCAGACGCGTTCTCGGCCTCACTATCGCCTTCGTCGGCGTCTCCTACGTCGCCTTCGGACGCCCCGACGCCACGCTCGCCCCGCACCCGCTGCTCGGCAACTGGGTCATCATCGTTTCGTCGTTCCTCGTCGGCGTGCGCACCGTCTACATCCAGCACGTCGTGCAGTCCATGCCCTCCACCCGCGCCGTCTTCTGGCAGTTGCTCTTCAGCATTCCCTGCTTCGCCCTCGGCGGTTGGTTCATGGGAGATTCCATCCGCGGCCCCTTTGACTGGAAAGCGATTACCGCCATCCTCTACCAAGGCTTCATCGTCGGCGGCCTCGCCCTTGTCCTCTGGGTCCGCCTACTCAAAGCCCACTCCCCCGGACGCATCTCGGTGTTCTCTTTCACCACCCCCATGTCCGGCCTAATCCTCAGCGCATTGTTCTTCGGCGAACAACTCTCTGCCCGCCTCTTCCTCGGCCTAGCCGCCGTCATCACCGGCATCTCCCTAGCCGCCAGACCCGCCGACGACATCCCGCGCCCGTAAGCATCCCGAGCCCCGGAGGGGCGGCGTGACCAATAGCCCCGGGTGCAGCGCAGCGCAACCCGGGGAACACGCGACTCAGCGCACCGTCCGCTCTTCCAACTCCTTACAACCCCGCGCCAGCCAACCAATCTGATCTCTCGCCGCGCTACAATTCCCGCAGCTTGGTCATCGGCTCCACCATCAGCCACTACCGCATCGTCGAGAAGCTCGGCGAGGGCGGGATGGGTGTCGTCTATAAGGCGGAGGACATTAAGCTCGAACGCACGGTCGCGTTGAAGTTCCTCGCTCAGCATCTACTCGATGACGACGAGGCGAAGCAGCGCTTTCTTCGTGAAGCCAAGGCCGCCGCCGCACTCGACCACCCCAACATTTGCACCGTCTACGAAATCGGTGAAGCCGACGGCAAAACATTCATCTCGATGGCTTTCTTGGAGGGCGAGCCGCTTGAGGACCGCATTGCCCAAGGGCCGCTCTCACTGAAAGATGCTCTCGACATCGCACGGCAGGTTGCCGAGGGTTTGCAGGCTGCTCACACCAAGGGAGTCTTCCACCGCGACATCAAGCCAGCAAATATCATCGTCTCGCCTGAAGGCCGCGCCACGATCATGGACTTTGGTTTGGCGCGACTCACCGAAGCCTCACGTTTGACGAAGGTCGATACAGCGATGGGGACCGTTGCCTACATGTCGCCCGAGCAAGCGCAAGGCATGGAGGTTGATAGCCGCACAGACCTTTGGTCGCTCGGCTGTGTAGTTTATGAGATGGTCTCGGGCCAGCGTCCATTCCAGGGCCAATACGACCAGGCACTGCTCTACGAGATCGTCCACGAAGAGCCCGAGGCGCTGACTGGTTTGCGCACCGGAGTGCCCATCGAGTTGGAACTACTGACCGCGAAGTGCCTCGCGAAGGATGCAGCCGATCGATACCAGTCCGCCAACGAAACTGCCGTTGACTTGCGCACGCTATCGGAAAAGCTGAAGTCTGGCCGTTCGACGATTCTTCAGACGGCCCGTCCGACGGAGATCGTGCCGGCTGCGGTGGGTCAGACGCTCGATCCTGCCCAGGACCTCTCGCCTAGCGCAGTCGTCATCGAGAGAAAGACTCTTCGCACGGTCCAAGCTGTGGCGGCGGTCGCGACCCTGGCGCTGATCGTCTTGGGTTCTCACTACGTTTCTCAGGGTCCTTCCGACGATCCCCAGAAGATCGTCCGCAGATTCTCGTTTTCGGCGGAGGGTGGCCGGCGTGCCAGCATCTCCCCAGACGGGCGTTTCATCGCGTTGACTGTTGAAACGGATAACGACGCAAGTGTGTGGCTTCGACCGATCGACAGCGAAACCGTCCGCAACATTGCCGGGACCAACGGCGTACGGGCGAATCGGGCGCCCGCGTGGTCGCCGAATAGCCGTTCGATCGTCTTCGCCACGCACGAGGAACTAAGGCGAGTCTCAGTCGACGGCAGCGAGGCAACCGTTCTTTGTCAATTGCCTGGCCCAGACTTCGGCGGCGCTTCGTGGAGCCCGGACGGCGCGCGTGTCGTCTTCATCTCGGGCGACCGCATTTGGGATGTCTCATCCCGGGGCGGTGAACCGACCAGCCTGGTTCAGTCCGACCCAGGAGTCGTTCTGTATACTCCCTCCTTCGCTCTGACCGACGACTCCTCCCAGGTCCTTTTCTATCGGGCCGGGAACCGGATCCATTCGCTCGACCTGGAGACGGGGGAGAGCCGCGATGTTGTGGAAGGCACCGTGCCGGTCTATGCCCCCAGTGGGCATCTGCTCTATCGGCGCTCAGGCGGCCTTTGGGCAACGCCATTCTCGATCGAGACAACGGCGCCGACCGGAGAGGCTTTCCCCATCTCAGAATCAGGCCAATGGCTGTCGGTCACACGAGACGGCGCGCTGCTGTACGCCGACTACGAAGGCGCACGGCAGCGCTTGACGGTGCGGGATCGTTCGGGGGCGACCCTACGGACCGTAGGCCAGCGGAACGCCAACGGCTGGCCGCCGACAGTGTCGCCCGACGGTCGCTTGATTTCCATCAGCTTAGGCGGCAACATCTGGGTCTTCGATCTCGCGCGGGATGTCGCGACCCGGTTGACTTCTTCGTCCGACAACGAAGCCTTGCCTTCCTGGGGACCCTCGGGCGGGGAGCTGTCGTACGTGGCCTTAGGCGCCAACCAATTACTCAGTAGACTGGCCGACGGAAGCGGAGAAGCAAGTGTCTTGCTGGAAGGGGCCGGAGGAAACTTCGACTGGTCGCCAGACAATCGCTACCTGGTCTACACCGCGACAGTGGGCGCGGGACAGCAAGGCATTTGGTACCGAGGGCGCGGCCTGAATGGCGACCTATCCGATCCTGTGACGTTTCTAGAGTCGTCGGACAACGTAAACATGCCGCAGTTTTCTCCTGACGGTCGGTACTTGGCCTATGTTTCCGGCGAGTCAGGCCGCGACGAGGTGTACGTGCGTCCGTTCCCGGATGGGCCCGGCCGTTGGCGCGTATCCGTGAACGGCGGCACGACGCCTCGCTGGTCTCAAGACGGCAAGGAAGTCTTCTACGTCGAGGAGACGACGCTCCTGGCGACGCCCATATTTACGACATCCGGTTTCAGAGTTGGGCTGCCCGAAACCCTGTTCGAGTCCGCTCAACTCCGCCCTATCTTCTCCTGGATGTACGACGTTTGCCCAGACGGCCAACGCTTTGTAACCAGAGAGTTGGAGGGAGACGACGTGCCGCAAGCAAAGTTTTGCCTCGTCGAGAACTGGTACGAAGAGTTCCGAGACCGAGAGCAGTAGAAGCCGCCTCAACCGCTGTCGCACTCGGCCTGCGGCGAGTAACTACAAGTCCGGTGGTCTCCTGCGGTCAACGCAACACTTGCGAGAAGCCAGAAGACAAGACGTAACCTATTGAGATGAAAGAGGAAACAGCGCCAACAGTGACCGAAAATTGCATTCTGCGGGCCAAACGATACCCAGCCCAGGACGCTCTGGGACGGATCGGGCAAGAAAACTGTCCTCAGATGTCCTTAACCGACCGGCGTCCGGACCATCTACTGACGCTATAATCTGCCCACCCCCATGCGCATCACGTTCATCGCCCTGACCCTCGCCGTTTCCGCCCTGGCAGGCGATCCATCGCAAGAGCTGGACTTCGAGCGCCGCACGATCGACCTGGGCCGCAACGAATCGTGTGCCGTCGCCGACATCAACGGCGATGGCCGGCTCGACATCGTCTCCGGCGAAAACTGGTATGCGGCGCCCAACTGGACCAAGCATCCCTTCCGCGACATCCTTTACTGGAACAACTACATCGACGACTTCTCCGACCTACCGCTCGACGTCTACTCCGACGGAGACATCGACATCGTTAGCGTCGGCTGGGGCCAGAAGAAAATGGTCTGGGTCGAGAACCCCGGCATGGGCGCAGGCCTTTGGAAAGAGCATGAAATCGACAGCGGTTCCCCCGTCGAGTTCGCCTTGCTCGTCGATCTCGATAACGATGGCATCGCCGACGAACTGCTCCCCCAATTCGGCGGAGCCGCAGGAATCACTGCCTGGTATGAGGTCGAAGGTCGCGGCGCGGCGGTCAAGTGGGTGCGCCACACGGTCAGCGACAAGCTCCACGGTCACGGCATCGGCGCCGGCGACGTAAACGGCGACGGTCGCAACGACATTCTCACGCCGCAAGGTTGGCTGGAATCACCGGCCGCCGCGACGGCTGCCTGGAAGTTCCACGCCGACTACTCCTTCGACAAACACGTCGGCTTCTTGCACGTCTTCTACGTCAACCAAGACGGGCGCGCGGACATCGTGACGACACACGCGCACGACTACGGCATCTACTGGCTCGAGCAGACCAGCGCAGGCGTCTTTGCACAACGCCTGGTTGACGATGCCTGGTCCCAAGCTCACGCCATGACCATGAAAGACCTCACGGGCGACGGCTATCCCGAGTTGATCACCGGCAAGCGCTTGTACGCCCATAACGGTCACGACGAAGGCGGACGCGAACCGCTCGGCGTCTACTGGTACGAGCGCTTTCAAAACGGCGCGACCTGGGAGTGGGCGCGGCACATCATCGACTACGGCGGCCGCGCTGGCGGCGGCATGCAAATTCCCGTTGTCGACATCGATGCCGACGGCGACCTCGATATCATCGTCGCGGGCAAAGGCGGCCTGTTCCTGTACGAGAACCAGAACTAACGAACTTCGGAGAGTTCCGTCGAACGGTTCTGGTCGCTGTAGAACTTCACCACCAGCGACTTGCGAGCATCCAATTCATGCTTTGGCATAGCGAACCGCCCGACAACGAGTCCGCGCAGCTCCGCGCCCGGTTCGATTTCGGTACGCGGCAACAACGGCGCATCCTTCATGCCGCCCAGAATCGGGAAGTACTGGAACAGATTCTGAACGTCGCTGACTTGTACCGGCAGGCCGATGTGGGTCGCGCCGTTTTCATCGGTGATGGTCAACTCACGTTTGTGAATGAAGACGATTCGATCCGACGTATTCGTGCCGCTGAAGTTCACTACGGCAACGGATGAAGCCTCATCCATCGCCAAGGTGCGCACTTCGGTGATCTCGCCGGCGAGCGTCGGGGTGGCCCCTTCGTTGTAGAAGTAGATCGCCCCGGCAACCAGCAATGCGCCGAGAAACCCGAAGGTCAGAATGCGTTTGAGCAATTCGCTCATCGTGCGGGCAATTGTAGCAAGGCTATTCGACCCAAAGCGTTACGGTCTTGCTGGTCAGTCCACCCGTCGAGAGCCGCAGTTCCTGTGCGCCCGACTGACTAGACGGCGATACGTTGATGTTGATCTGGTTGAGCCCGACGAATCCTGGAGCGAGGCCCCCAAACGCGACGCTGCCGATCGTTGATACGGGAGTTGCGGCCAAGCGGACCTCGCCGGACGCCGGCTGGCCGGTGGCTTGGGGCGTTTGCAGGGGACCGAAACCGGTGCCGTAGACAACAATCGTCTCGCCCCTCTTCGCTGGATTGGCTGGAGTGACTACCGCGCCATTCGCATGAGTGGCGACGCCGAGCAGCTGCCCTTCGAAATTGAACTCAAAGATCGCCGGCGCCGAATCACGAAGATTCAAGACGAACGTGCCGCTCACGGTGTCGTTAATACGAACTTTAACGATCGCGAAATTGTGTCCCGCGAACTCCCACGGAACTTGAACATTGAGCTGCTTGGGGCTGCCGAAATACAACGGAGCAGCCACACTCAGGCCTGTTTCGGGGAAGTCGAAACTGACGCTGACATGCTTGAGAGCGATCGGCAAGGGCAACGACGACGCGCCACCGAGAAACTCGGCAAGATTATCGCCAAAGATCGAAACGATTGAACCAGGCGCAACCGGAGCGCTGGCGGCAAAGCTCGCGCCGTTGACGATCCCGGCAATCACCGGCTTCGCGCGGGAATCATTCAAGAAGTCGATGGAGATGGCGCCCACGTCAACGCCAAAGTCTTGGAATCCAGGTTCGGGGCCGAAGTCGACGTCGGCGGCAGCCACGCCGAATGGGTCGGTGACGTTGTCTTTTAGGATCTGCCCTTGACTGTCGAAGGCGAAGGCGCCGCCGCCGTCGAGTACGTAGAAATTGACCTGCTCGTTAGCCACGGGCTGGCCGTAGCGATCCACTACTTTGACAATCAACAACTCAGGAATTGGTTCTCCGGCCGTTCCGATCAGGTCGTCACCGGCGATCACCATCGCGTTGTAGGGGACGCCGTCGCCGACCGTAAACGAGTATGGAACCTCCAGCAGCGGAGCGCCGCCGCTGACCGTGATGCGGACGACGCCTTCGTAAATGCCCGCGGCTGGGATGCTGCCGGTGAGTCGCACGGTGATGACGCGCTGAGCGCCGCCGCCGAGTTGGAAGTTCAGCTCCTGCAACCCATCGAGCTCAATCGCGGCAGTCGCGGCGGCGACGGAGGGCACAACCTCGGCGGTGAAGGATCGAGCCTGGCTCGCCAGGTTCCTGAGCGTAAGAGCCTGTTGGCGCGGCAGCGTGAGTCCGTTGAGCGCTCCGAAACCCAGCGTCGCGGGTTGCACCAAGGCTTGCGTGTCCAGCGCGGCTTTCGCGGCGAGCAGGCCGGCGCCTTTGGCCAATACGCTCGCCGGGTCTATCCCGTCGAAGAGCAGCGGGTCGGCGGTGTTGATGATCGCCGAGCGAACCTGCGCGACCGTCAATGTGGATCGGCGTTGCAGCACGAGCGCTGCCGTACCGGCCACAAACGGCGCGGCGAAGCTGGTGCCGCTCAGCGAGGTGTATCCGTCGGCAGAGTAGGCCCTACCGTTGCGGTCGAGAGTCTGAGCGGCGGAAAAAATCGATGTTCCCGGGGCCACTACCTCCGGCTTGACGGCGCCGTCGAGATTCGGGCCGCGCGAGCTGAATACGGCGATGTCGTCGGATAGGGTGGTCTCGGGGTTCAGAGTCGGATCTAGAGTGACGCTGACGGAGCCGACAGCCAACAGACTGATCAGGCCGTTGCCATCGTCATGACCAATCGTGTAAGTCGGGATATCCAGCGTCTCCAGACCAGGAATACGCTCCGCAAAATTGCGGCCATCGCCGTTGATCAGGACGACACCGACAGCACCGGCTCGGGCAGCGAAGTCCGTCTTGAATTCAATAGGGCACTGGCCGTCATCGATCACCGCAATTTGTCCAGAAAAGGCGCCCGCTTCGAACTCACTGCAAGCGAACTGGTCACCCGCCGAAATCGCATCCGCTGCCGGTGCGGTGAGCGGACCGGCAAGCCCGGGCTCCGAACCAGCCAGAGCGTCCAAGGTGGTTCCGTTGTAGCTGATGCTCTGCAAGAAGCGTCGCGAACTCGAAGTGGCTCCCACGGCGATCACGCCCGGCGCCGAAGCGGGGCTTGAGATCGAATTGAGCGTCGGGTAGGCCTGTTGTCCCGAATTGCCGGCATTGCCGGCGGCCGCAATGACCACCACGCCGAAGCCGTCGATCGCTGCTTGAGCCGCTTGAGCGGCTGGGTCGCAAAGCTGTGTGCCGCAGGTCTCGTTCCAAGGGTACTGGGCGGTGACTCCTGAACTGATGGTGATGATGTCCATGCCGTCGGAGACGGCGTCGTCGATGGCGGCAACCAGGGCTGCCTCACTCGAAAACTCGCGGATATCAGGCGAGCCGAAAATCTTGTAATTGCCGAGGAAGGCCTTCGGCGCCGCGCCGACGAGCATTCCCACCGGCGAACTCACCGGACGTCCGGCTGCAATCATGGCCACGGCCGTGCCATGTCCTACGCGGTCGCGGGGTGTTTCATCGTCAGGCGCGGAGAGCTGCGGGTCTTGAGGGTTGAGCAGGTGGACGTAGCTGCGGGCAGCAATGATCTTGTTGTTGGTGAACTGCTGATCCTCGGGAAAGCCTCTGGGGTAGCCGGCCGGGGGAGCGACGTTCGGATCATTGAACGCCGGATGGCTGATGTCGATACCAGTGTCAATCACGCCGATCTTGATGCCGGCGCCGGAGCCGTCTTGGCCACCTGTCAGGGCTTGAGCAGCGGGCAGATTGAGGATTTGGCTGGCCGCATCGAGGTGTAGTCGGATCGGGCGCGAGCGCAGTACGTTGGAAACGCCGACAATCGAGCCGATCTGTTTGGCCTGTTCGGGAGTCGCGCGGATGAAAATCGCGTTCAGCACGTTGTGGACGGAGCCCAAAACGGTCGCTCCGGTTTCGGCAAAAACCGGCATGATCTGCAGCTGGCGCTCCTGAAGGCTTTGACCTAGCTCCCTGACAGCGGGATCCGATCCGTTGGCCTGCTTGGTTTCAGCAAGCTGTTGTCCGACCGACGGCCCGTCGAGAATGACCGTGTAAACGGCGGCGCGATCAGCTGCTAAGGCAGACGAAGCGATCAAAACGAGAACCGCGAGGAACGCAACGAGGCGGGGGGGATTAAACATCAACTGACTCCACTCTGACGGCGGGCTGTGCTCACTAAGGACGGTTTACGCTTTGGAGCCGTTTCAACGTCCCAAGTGTCTACCCAACCTAGGAGGCCGGTACCGGGTCTCCTAAAGTTAATCTAGCGGCCCTGGGCGCCGCTGGCCGCAGGCCCAAACGCCTAAGACGGCAAGAGATTCACCCTATGTCGACAGCGCAGTCTGACTGTTGGGTTTGTCCTGGAGCACATCCCTTGGTAAGATGGGAACTGGAAATTTTCGGCGGGCGCGCGGCCCTACCGTGCGCCCGTTTTTGTGTGAGGGCTGCCATGAAGGAAGGAATTCATCCTAAAGCGTATCGCGACGTCGTTTTCCGCGATATTACGACCAGCGAAGAGTGGTTAGGCCGCTCAACGGTGAAATGCGACAAAAAGACGACGTTCGAAGGCACGGAGTACCCGCTGTGCGATCTGCCGATCTCGTCACTGTCGCACCCGTTCTACACGGGTCGTCAGAAGCTGGTCGATACGGAAGGCCGCGTCGAGCGCTTCCGCAAGAAATTCGGAACTCGCGAAGAACGCGACCAAGCGAAGAGCTAGTTCCTTAGAATCAGAAACGACGAAGGCCGCGGATCGACTCCGCGGCCTTTTCGTTTCTTTGATGGCCCCGAACAAGTCGTGCGCTAGGCGCCGACTAATTCCGGCTCGATGCTCGGCTCGCTAGTTTCAAGCCGCCGCTGCCGTTCACCTTCCAAGCGCACCGAGACGAGCTTCGAGACGCCAGGTTCCTGCATGGTGACGCCGTAGAGCGTCGAGGCTGCTGCCATGGTCGTCTTGGAGTGGGTGATCAAGATGAATTGCGTGCAGTCGCTCATGCTTTCGATCAGCCGGCGGAAGCGCTGGATATTCGATTCGTCGAGCGCGGCATCGACCTCGTCGAGTACGCAGAACGGACTCGGCTTGTATTGGAAGGTGGCGACGAGCAGCGCTAGCGCCGTTAAGGATTTCTCGCCGCCCGACAAGAGCGCGACACTCTGTAGTTTCTTGCCCGGAGGCGAGGCTACGATATCGATTCCCGACTCACCGATGTTCTCTTCGTCCGTCAGACGCATCTCGCCGACGCCGCCGCCGAAGAGCGTCTGAAAAGTCTTGCGGAAGTTCTCGTTGACGACCTCGAAGGCCTCTTTGAATTGCTTACGGGACGCTGAGTCGATCTCGTGGATCGCTTTTTGCGTGTCGCCGATCGAGTCACGCAGATCGGACTGTTGGGTTTCGAGGAACTCCTGGCGCTGCTCGGCTTCTTTGTATTCCTCAAGCGCTAGGACGTTTACGGGACCCAGCGACTCAATGCGCGTCTTGAGCGATAGGTAATTCTGCTCGGCCTCGGCGACCTCTTCGTCGGAGAGATCGGCTTTCACTCCGGCTACGACTTCGGCAAGGGGCTGCCGGAGCTCGCGCTCGCACATCTCTTCAAGATGCTTGAGATCGGAGCGGCTCTGTACCAAGGCAAGCTCCAGCTGGTTGCGCTGCTGGCGGAGTTCTTCCACCTCGATACGCAAGGCCCGACCCTCTTCCTCCAGCTCGGTGCTGTTGCGGCGGGACTCCTCCAGACGAGTCGTAAGAGTAGCGACGTTCTCCTGGGCGGTATTCCGCTTGGCCTCGAGCTCGACGATGCGCACGTTGAGCTGCTCGTTGTCGGCGAGCAACTGCAGGCGTTCCCCGCTCCATTGGGAGGTCTGCGCCTTGACGCGTTCGCGCCGTTGGGTCTGCTCATCGGCCAAGCGGCGAATGCGATCGAGCGCTAGAGAGGCTGAGCGGCGGCGCTCTTCGAGAGTAGCGGCATCGGTTCGCAGGCTCGATTGCTCGTCGCTGGCAGCTTGGAGAGCTGCGCGGGCTGCGGCCATCCCGCCTTGCAAGGTCTCGGATTCGATTTCAGCCGCTTCGCTGTCGCGCTCTTTCTGGGAGATCTCTTGCTCGATCGCCTCGCGCTTGGCTGCAGCCTCGGCAGCCTCGCGCAGCAGTCGCTGCCGTTCTTGCGCGGCCACATCGGCGCGGCGCGTGGCTCGCTCCGACTCTTGCGTGACCCGCTGCAAGTCGTGTTCCTCGGCGAGGACGGACTTCTCGGCCTGCTGGATTGCTCCGCGCAGCTCTTCGCGCTCGGACGTTGTGCGCGTCATGCTCTCGTCGGCAAGCACGACGGCTTGGCGGTTCTCGTCGAAGGCTTGTTCGGCGGCGGCCAGTTTTGGCATCAACTCGCGCAGTTCGCGCTTGAGCGCCAGCGGGCCCGCGCTGCTCTTGCGGCCGCCGCTGACGGTGTGTCCGCGATAGCAAAGGCCGGTGGGCAACAGGAAGTAGAGGTCGGGGTAGCGCACGGCAAGGCGCTTGGCATCGTCCTCGCGCCCGACGAGGTAACAGCTGCGCAGCTTGGGCAACAGCGTTGAGGCGGAGGCGGAGAGGCCGTTGGTCAGACGGACGTGGTCGGCCAGGCGGCCGGTGACTCCGGTCTCCGGACCCAGGACCGGATCTTCGCCCGGAATGGGCTGGTCGGGGTGAATCAGAAACGTCGCGTGCCCTTGCAGATCGGAGAGCAAGAAATCGACGCCCTTGCGCGCTTCAGGCCAGTCGTAGACCAGGACGAACTCGAGTTCTTCACGCAGAAAGTCTTCGGCGGCACGCTCAAACTCGCGGTCGACGTCGATGAAATCCGCGAGGACGCCCATGGGCTTGAGACCTTCTTGCGGACGGCGTTGCAACGCGCCGAAGAGTCCCTTGACGGTCTCGGTCGTGTAGGCGTGATGAGAAAGGATCTCTTCGAGCGATTCGCGGCGGGCGCCCAGTCGAGAAAGTTCGTGTTGCAACGTGTCGGCTGACTCGCGGCGAGATTTGGACTCGTTCTTGAGATCGTCGAGAGCGGCGGCGAGCTCGCTTTCGCGAGTGCGCATGGCGGTTAACTCTTGGCGCTTGGCTTCGACGCGGGTCTCGCGTTCCTGTCGGCCGCTTTGGACTTGCTCGAACTCCTTGCGAGCCTGGGCCTCTTCTTCTTCGACGCGGGTGGCTTGGCGTGTGTTGCCGGCTTGAAACTCCTCGATCTTGCCAACCTGGTTGCGCAGCGAAGACAATTCGCCGAGTAAGCTCATGACGCGCTGGCGGCTCTGGTCTTGGGCGCGTTGGACTTCAGAGATTTCCTGTTGGCGGGCCGAGAGGACTTGGTTGCGTTCGGCCAGCCGTCCGCGAATCTCGTCGCTCTGCTTTTGTACGGTCTCGACCGCTTCCTTCTCGGCGATCAGTTCGAGCTCCAGCTGTTCGATGCGCTGCACCAGAGACTGGATTTCAGCTTCGGCGTGGCGCTCGCGGGTCTCGTTCTCGATAGCGGTGCGAGCTTGTTGCTCGACGCGCGATCGGCAACGCTCGGATTCGACCAGGAGCATGGAATGCTCTTGGCGACCGCTGTCGAGTTGCTGGGACCACTGCTGCTCCTGCTGGCGTTGAGCGTCGACAGACTGCTCGATAGTGCGGGCGCGCGCCATGTGTTTCTGGAACACTGCGTCGGACGCTTCGAGGCTCTGTTCGCCCGTGGCGATGTCGGCGCTCATCTTGCGATGGCGAGCGGCCAGCATGGCTCCGAGTGCGGCGTCGAACTGCTTCTTCAGCTCTTCGTAGCGGCGCGCCTTCGCGGCTTGACGTTTGAGTGAGCCGACTTGGCGGATCACCTCTTGCAGGATGTCGTTGACGCGGTTGAGATTCTGCTTGGCGCTCTCGAGCTTGAGTTCAGCCAGACGTTTTCGGGACTTGAACTTGGTGACTCCGGCGGCTTCTTCGATGATGGCGCGGCGGTCGAGCGGCTTGGAGCTGAGGACTTGTCCGATGCGGCCCTGCTCGATGATGGCGTAGTGGTTGGGGCCGAGGCCGGTGCCCATGAACAGGTCGTGAACGTCGCGCAGGCGGCTGACGTGGCCATTGATGATGTATTGACTATCGCCGGAGCTGAAGAGTTTGCGGGTGACGTTTATTTCGCCGGGCCGTTTGCCAGCCGGATAGGAAAGACCGTTGATGGTTCCGTCGACCGCGGGCTGTCCGTCGCGGGCTTCGGGATCGTAGAGCGTCAGGGAGACAGTGGCCATGCCGGAGGGCTTGCGGTCGCGCGATCCGCTAAAGATCACGTCCTGCATGCGGGCGCCTCGCAGGGTCTTGGCCGACTGTTCGCCCAGCACCCAGCTAATGCCGTCGCTGACGTTGGACTTTCCGCAGCCGTTGGGACCGACGATCGAGGCGATCCCCGAGCCGGAGAAGGTTAACTCCTCTTTGTCACAAAACGACTTGAAGCCGAACAGCTCCAGTTTCTTCAGCTTGAGCAAATGCGCAGCCTCCCTCAGACGTCTGTCGGGCGGGAAAACGAAGAGTCGTCTCCCACATTCTACCGCCTGAGGCGAACCCAGGCATCAGATCATCCTACTGTTAGATGGGAGCGTTGTAAAGAGACTTAGCCCCAATATATGGGGTGTCATGGCTATCTTCGTCCCAGATATAGGATGTTGGTTGATGACATCTAGCGTGGATTCAAGGGGATAGGCTGCCCGGGTTCGACTGAGACTTGAGGCGCGGTTTTTTCGCGCAACAGGTTGGCGGCTCAGTTGCTACCATTCGCTGCCTAGGCAAGGAAGAGATTCCATGAGAGCAGCGGATCAGGTTGGGCGGATTTTCGAGGCAGGGCTAGCGGTTGGTCTTTTGGCCCTGCTGACGGCGACTGGGCTTGCACAGGAAGCGTTGACGCTGGAAGCGGCGGCGCGCAAGGCGCTGGAGTCGCATCCGGCAATTGAAGCTGCGGCGGCCAGCGAGAGGGAAGCGGCGGCAGGGACACGGGCGGCTGAGGCGGGCTATTTGCCGCGCGTTAGTTGGATGGAATCCTACACACGTAGTAACAACCCGGTTTATGTTTTCGGGTCGCTGTTGAATCAGAAGCAATTCGGGCCGGATAACTTCGCCGTGGCTGCGCTGAACAACCCCGATTCGCTGAATAACTTCCAGTCTCTGGTGCGCGTGGAACAGACGCTGTTCGATGCCCAGCGGACCAAGAACGCGGTTCGGGCAACTCGACTAGCTGAGGATTTGAATGTCGAAAACCGCCGCGGGCGGGAGGCCAGCGTCTTGTTGAACGTGGCGCGGACGTATTTTGGAGTGGTATTGGCGCAGGAGGGGTTGGCAGTTTCCGAGGACTCGGTAAGCAGCGCGGCGGCGGATCTGAACAGGGCGCAAGCGGTGTTTGAGGCAGGCATGAGTACCCAGGCGGATGTGCTGGCGGTACGTGTGCATCTGGGCCAGGCTGAGCAGCGCAGGATCCAAGCGGCGGCTTACGCTGAGGTGGCCCGGGCCGCTCTGAACGACGCTCTGGGCGTGGATCTAGACGCGCAGTGGAAGTTGGCTACACCTCTTACTACGAGTGTCGTAGGTGAGGCGGCCCTGCTGGAGCGATACCTGGCGGCGGCGGCGGAGAAACGTCCGGGCTTGCGGGCGACGGCGCTGGGCGAGCAGATCAGCGCGGCGCAGACTGCGGCTTCCGAGCGCTCGTTGTGGCCGGTGGTGGTGGCACAGGGGGTGTTTGAGGCTGACCGGCAAAGGTTCGTGGATCGCGGAGGCGGCAATTGGCTTGCCGGAGTTTCGATGAGGTGGGACTTATGGCGCGGCGGAGAGAGCCGGGCGCGGATAGCGGCTTCGCGGGAAGCGGAAGTGCGGGCGGCGGCCGAGTCGCGCGAGGCCTACTCGGCGGCGGCGTTGGAGATTCGCCGGGCGTACGCGGACTTGCAATCGGCGGCCCAGAGAACGGCAGTGGCGGCGAGCGTGGTCGACCAAGCGGAGGAGAGTTTGAGGATCATCAGGGATCGCTACGAGGCAGGCCTGGAGGATGTGACGGCATTGCTGCGGTCAGAAGCGGCGCTGACGGATTCGCTCTACCGGCGACTGGGGTCGCTTTACGAACAGCGCGTCACGCGTGCTGCGCTGGAGCATGCGGCGGGAACTTTGACGTTGGATTCGGAGGCGCTGCGATGATGCTGGATCACTGGATTCCTACTGTCTTAGCGGCCGCGCTGCTGGCGGCTTGCGGCGGCGCGCCTCCGGCTGAGACAGAGAGTGCGGCGCTGACGCCGGTGCAGGTTGAGGTTGAACAGCTCGCGGCGGAGACGATCTCGCAAACGGTTCCGCTGACCGGCGTCGTGCGGGCGCGGAGGCAGGCGACGATTGCGGCGAGAGTGATGGGTTATGTTCGCCAGGTCACGGTGGAAGAAGGCCAACGGGTGTCGGCCGGGCAGCCCTTGATCGAACTGGACGACCAGCAGCTGACCAGCGGCGTGGCGGCGGCGCGGGCGATGCGCGAAGAAGCGGATGCGGCAATTGCAGCGGGCGGACAAGGAGTGAGCTCCGCGGAGGCGCAGCTGGCGCTGGCGAAGGTCACGCACGAGCGATACCAGGCGCTGCTGTCGAAGAAGTCCGCCTCGCAACACGAATACGATGTCGCTGAAGCAGGGTTGAAGGCGGCCGCGGCGACACTAGAGCAGGCGCGGGCGGGTACAGCGCAGGCGCAGGCGAAGAGGGCCCAGGCGGAGGCCCAGATATCCTCGGCGGAGACGATGCTCGGCTATACACATGTCTCGGCCCCTATGGCGGGGATCGTGACGCAGCGGTTTGTTGACCCGGGCGACTTGGCCAACCCGGGAATGCCGCTGTTGGAGATCGAGCAGGCGGGAGAGTATCGGCTGGAAGCGGCTGTACCCGAATCGCTGATCTCGACGATTCGGGTCGGGCAGCAGGTGGGCGTGGCTATCGAAGCGCTTGGGGAAAGCGGCCCAACGGACGGCCGTATCGCCCAGATCGACCCTTCCGCGGATGATGCGTCGCGAACCTTCACGGTGAAAGTGGCCCTGGGGTCGCATGCCGGGTTACGGTCCGGCCTCTACGGCCGGCTGCTATTGCCGGGCGGTGAGCGCAGTGGGCTGAGCGTGCCCTCTTCGGCGGTTGTTTCGCGCGGGCAAATTAAGTCGGTGTTCGCGGTGCAAGACGGCACAGCGCACCTGCGGCTGGTGAGCTTGGGCGAGTTGCTGGATGGCCGCTACGAAGTGCTGTCCGGCCTGACGGTCGGCGACCGAGTTGTACTCGATCCGTCTGGGGTGGTCGACGGATCGCCTGTTGAGGAGCGGCGCTGATGGCCACGCCTGAAGCGCGTCCGCCGGAGTTGGGCATCGCGGGTTCGATCGCCAAGGCGTTCATCAACTCGAAGCTAACGCCTCTGATCATACTTTTTGCAATCGGCATTGGGGCCTTCGCGACGCTGCAACTACCGCGCGAAGAGGAGCCGCAAATCATCGTGCCGATGGTCGACGTCTTCGTCCAGATGCCCGGCGCCTCGGCCAAGGAAGTCGAGGAGCGCGTCACCAAGCCGATGGAGAAGCTGCTCTGGGAGATCCCCGGCGTGGAGTACATCTACTCGACGTCGAGCCCAGGAGTATCGCTGGCGATCGTGCGTTTCTACGTCGGCCAAAGCGCAGAGGATGCGATCGTCCGGCTGAATCAGAAGATGTCGTCCAACTCCGACCGCATCCCGCCGGGCGCCTCGCAACCCTTGATCAAACCGCGTTCGATTGACGATGTGCCGATCTTGGCGTTGACGCTGCACTCAAAACGCTACGGCGATTACGAACTACGTCGCGTCGCAGCCCAACTGCATGACGCCGTAACCCAGGTCGATCAAGTGTCGGCAGTTGAATTGATCGGCGGCCAGCGCCGGCGAGTGTTGGTTCAGTTGGACGAGAGCCGGTTGGCCGGCTTCGGGTTGGCGGCGACCGAAGTGGGCGGCATGTTGGCTCGCGCGAACCAGTCCCTGGACGCGGGCGCGTTCGACGCGGGCAACCGACGGATATTGCTTGAGGCTGGCCAGTTTCTGACGACGACCGAAGACGTGAAGAGCGTAGTCGTCGGCGTCCATGACGGCCGTCCGGTGTACTTGCGGGACGTCGCTGAGGTGCGCGATGAGGGCGAGGAGCCCACTCAACACGTCGCTTACGCGTCCCAGCGCGATGGCGGGTTTGAACCTGCCGTGAACTTGTCGATCTCCAAGCGGCAAGGCGCGAACGCGATCGACGTGGCGGATCGTGTGCTGGAAAAAGTCGAGGCGTTTCGCGAGCGGTCGGTTCCCTCGGATATCTCGATTTCGGTGACTCGCAACTACGGCGAAACGGCGCGGGAGAAGTCTGACGAGCTGTTGTTGCATATGTTCATCGCCATCGTTGCGGTGTCGGCGCTGATTTGGCTGACGCTGGGATTCCGGGAATCGTTGGTGGTGTTCTTGGCGATTCCGACCACGCTGGCGCCGACGCTGGCGGTGTTCTATCTGCTGGGCTACACGCTCAATCGCATCACTTTGTTTGCGCTGATCTTTTCGATCGGCATCTTGGTGGACGACGCAATCGTAGTGGTCGAGAACATCGCCCGCCACGCGCGGCTGCCCCAGAACCGCGGACGGCCGATGAGTCAGGTCGCGGTGGAAGCAGTGGCCGAAGTCGGCAATCCGTCGATCTTGGCGACGCTCGCGGTGATCGCGGCGGTACTGCCGATGGCCTTCGTCAGCGGGTTGATGGGGCCGTATATGCGGCCGATTCCGGTCGGCGCCTCCGCGGCGATGGTGTTCTCGGTGCTGGTGGCGTTCATCGTGACACCCTGGGCGGCCATCCGGTTGTTGGGCGGGGGCGAGCGTCACGAAGAGGAGCAAGAGACCTGGTCGACGCGGCTGTACAGGCGGATCATGAATCCGCTGCTGCACAAGCCGGCGTTGCGCTACGGCTTTCTCGGCGGAGTCGTGGTCTTGCTGCTCGCTTCCATGTCGTTGGTCTACATCCGCTTTGTCGAAGTCAAGATGCTGCCCTTCGACAACAAGAGCGAGTTCCAGAGCATCGTCGACATGCCCGAGGGTACAACGCTGGAAGAGACAGCGCGTGTGACGCGCGCGCTAGCCGGCCGCGTGCTCGAAGAGCCCGAAGTCGTCGACGTGCAAACCTACGTCGGCGGGGCGTCGCCCTACAACTTCAACGGCTTGGTGCGGCACTACTATCTGCGGCGCGCGGCCCACGAGGCGGACATCCAGGTCAATTTATTGAACAAGCACGAGCGCGACCAGCAGAGCCACGACATCGCCAAACGCGTACGCGAGGCGATCGGGCCGCTGGCTGTCGAGATGGGCGCCAACATCAAAGTGGCGGAGGTGCCCCCGGGGCCTCCGGTGCTGCAAACCTTGGTGGCCGAGATTTACGGGCCCGAAGCCGCCGGCCGACAGCGTATCGCCGGCGAGGTGTTGAAGATCTTCGAGGCGACCCCAGGCATCGTTGACGCCGATTGGTACGTCGAAGCCGATCAACCAAAACTGCACTTCACCGTCGACCGCCAGAAGGCGGCACTGAACGGCATTAGCGACGCCGATATCGCCGAGTCGCTCAGCCTAGCCGCGGTCGGCATCAACGCCGGACTGCTGCACGACCCCCAAGAGAAGGAAGACGTGGCGATTGAAGTACGGCTGAACCGCGCGGCACGCTCGGATCCGCGCCGTCTTGAGCAGTTGAAAATTCGCACGCGCAGCGGCGCGCTGGCGCCCTTGTCGGAGTTTGTATTCGCCGAACAGATGATCGAGGACAAGAGCATCTATCACAAGAACTTGATGCCAGTGACCTACGTGACGGCAGATGTAGCCGGAGCGATTGAGAGTCCCGTATACGCCATGTTGGAGGTGCAGCCGCGAGTGGATGAGATCGCCACGGGCGGGGACTACAAGATCGAGCAATACACGGCGTCGTTGCCGTTTAACGACGATCGCTATTCGCTGAAGTGGGACGGGGAGTGGCACATCACTTACGAAGTGTTCCGCGACCTGGGGCTGGCCTTCGCGGTGGTGATGATCTTGATCTACGTGCTGGTGGTGGGCTGGTTCCAGTCATTCGTGACGCCGCTGGTAATCATGTCGGCGATTCCGTTTTCGCTAGTGGGCATTTTGCCCGCGCATGGATTATTGGGCGCGTTCTTCACGGCGACATCAATGATCGGTTTTATCGCGGGTGCGGGCATCGTGGTACGCAACTCGATCATCTTGGTGGATTTCGTAGAGTTAAGACGACGCCAAGGCATGCCTCTGGACGAAGCCGTGGTCGAGGCTGGAGCGATACGCTTCAGGCCGATGATGCTGACGGCGGCGGCGGTGGTCGTCGGCGCGTCGGTCATCTTGTTCGATCCGATCTTTCAGGGGCTGGCGATCGCCCTGATGGCAGGAGAAGTGGCATCGCTCTTGCTGTCGCGTATGACGGTGCCGGTTGTTTACTATTTGGCGGAACGGAGGAAATCGCGATGAATGTAGATCGTTGGTTGCGGCTGGTGGCGGGCTTCTTTGTAATGCTGAGCCTGGGCCTGGGCTACTGGGCCCACCCGTATTGGTATTTATTCACGGCATTCGTGGGGCTGAACCTATTTCAGTCGGCGTTCACGAACTGGTGTCCGATGATGAGCTTCTTGCGCAAGCTGGGCGTCAGGGACCAAGCGGCGCACGGTTAGACTAAGGGCGCGAGGCCCGTAATGAAGAACTTTGGCCGCATTGCGGCGACGGTGGCGGGAGCGCTCTATGCGCTGAGCCCGATCGATATCATTCCCGACTTCATCCCCGTGCTGGGGCAACTCGACGACATCGGGGTGATCATCTTGGTCGTGTTGTATTGGCTGTCGTTGAAAAATCAAACGCCAGTGACGGCGGGCGCGGCCAAAGACGACAAGGTCATCGATATCGATCCGCTCGAATAGCGTCGCCGCGCCGATTGAGCCCACGGCCTAACAACCTGCGATGAGAGTGGTGCCCGGGGCGGGGGTCGAACCCGCATACCCGTGAGGGTGAGGGATTTTAAGTCCCTTGCGTCTGCCAATTTCGCCACCCGGGCAGTGTTGATTACAAACTACTTAGCAGCTACCGCCTTCGCCCCGATTTCCCGCGAAGGGGAGATTTGAGGGGACTCTGTATCCCGCAACGAGGGCAGTTTGGCTACCGCTTGGTGCTTGAAACCCATATCCAGGTGAGTGTAGCGAAGAGTCGTCGATGGAGTCTTGTGCCCCATCAGCGCCATCCTCCCTTCTGCGATGACCCCTTCCACCGCCAGCCACGAACCGTAAGTGTGCCTGAGATCGTGGAAGCGAAAGTCCTCGATGCCGGCGACGCCTTCCGGCTCCTTGACTCCGCCGCCTTGTGGTCTAGTTTTGCAGCGGCGTTCTCAGGTAGTTGGAGCGTGAATTCTAAGTCCCCATCGGTTAGACTCACAAACGAAACAGGGAATTCGGCGCTCGTGCCATGCCCCGTGCGTTAGCCATCTCTACCGCGGCTTTCCTCGCCGCCCCTCTCGCCCTCATGGGGCAAGCCACAATTGCGGGGGCGCTGCAGGAGCAGCGCGGCTAAAGCCTCTATCCCGTCTCCAACTGCGTCGTCTTCGCACGTTCCAGCAACAACGGCCCTCTCGTCGGCGAATACTCCGGCGACAAGGGACAATTCGTCCTCGCCTTTCCGCCCGACCCGCGCGTCAGCGTGGGGGCGGATTGCCCCGGCTACCGCCTCATCTCCATCAATGGCCGACGCTCAGCGCTCGCCACCTACGACTGCTCCCAACCCGGCCCCTGCGCCCAAGCGGACCTCACCCTCGAGCCTCTTGCCGTGATTGAGGGCCACGTCCTCGATTCCAATGGCATGCCCGTGGAGAACATAGGCGTCGAGCTACGCCAGAGCGCAGCCGGTTCCCGTTCCCGCTTCCGCAGAGCCGTCTCGGATGACCGCGGCTATTTCCGCCTGTTCCATCTGCCGCCGGGAGACTACGATCTCGTCCCCCAACCGGGCTCCGGGCTCGCCGAAGGCATCGAGTGGAAAGGCGACCCGCAGCACCTCAGTCTCGGCCCCGGCGATGTGATTTCCGGCGCCCAGGTCCAACTCCGCCTGACGCAGGGAGTTGAGATCAGCGGCCGCATCGAGGGGCTCGCTCCAGGAACGAGACAGGTCACGTTGCTATTTCAGAGGCCGAACAGCAACTCGGGGCGGACATTCTCGAAGCAGGTGGAGGTTGACGAGGAAGGCCGCTTCAAGCTCTCCGGCGCTCAGCTCGGGCGCTACGAAGTCGACCTCCTCTTACGCAACACTCAAACCCCGTCTGGCGAGATGACGCGAACCTACCTCGGCCCCGTCGAGATCATTCCCGCCGGCGGAGGTCTGACCCTCGCGCCCCGCGAGCCGGTCGTGCTCCGCGGAGCCCTCAACGTCGAGTGGCCTCAGCGGGACGACCTACCCGGTGTTGCTGAAGGGGCCCCGGTCGACCTGATGGCCACCGGCGAGGACGGCGTGCGCCGGCGCGCCACCGCACAACCGCCGGACTACCGCTTCGAGTTCCTAGGCCTCCGGCCCGGCAGCTATCGGCTCACCCCCAGCGCCCGCGGCGCCAAGGCAGAACGGCAAGTCGGCGACGACCAGTGGGAGCCTCTCGGCGAGATTGCTCTGAATGGGGGCGACACGGTCGACCTCGACCTCCGCGTCCGTTTCGAGTTCGGTCGTCTGTCCGTTCTCGTCAGGCCGCCACCAGGCTCCCGGGCCGCCCAAGCCGCTCACTATGTCGTCGGTATTCGCACGGATGGAGTCGCCCGACTCTTCCCCACCGACCAGAACGGTCTCCTCGCTGTGAACTACATCCCCAGCGGCGATTATGAGATCTGCGCCTGGCCCGACATCAGCGTCGATGACGCGAACAATTCCGCGATCTGGCGCAAAGCCGGGGACTCGGTCCGCAAGTTTCGCCACGACGAGGGCGTTGACATGGAGATTACCCTGACGGCCACGCCATGAGAACCGTTTTCCTCTTCGTGGCCCTCGTCGTCGCCGCCCGTGCGCAGCAGCCGCCCCCCGGCCTGTCTCCACAGGAGCCCAAGCTCTTCTCCGACGGCGTCATCAGCGGAACCGTAACGGACTCCCGCAGCGAGCCGCTAGCCGGCGCTTGGGTTGTCCTGGAGGGCTATACCCGGTCTGAGAAACCGGAACGCATTGCCCGCCATGCCTCATCGGACGCGGCCGGAAGCGTGCGTTTCGCGAACCTTCCAAACGGGGCGTATCGATTCACGGCGCAGATGGCGGGCCGTCACTTTGAGTGGCGCGGACCGTCCGTCACGCTTGGTGGGGCCAAAGCGGAGGGTCGCTTCGACCTCGTCCTGCCGCGGAAGCCGGTCTTGACCGGGCGAATCTTCGACGAAGCTGGCTTCCCGCTCGAGCGCGCCCGCGTCCAAACCCTTCGCCACACCTTCAACGACGGTGTCCAGTTTCTTATGCGCGGCGAATCCGCGGCCACTGACGATCGCGGCATCTTTCGCATTGTCCTCAGGGAGCCGGGACGGTACTGGCTGATGGTCAGTCACACCGAGCGATCCTTCCCGTTCGGCTCGGCCCCTCGCTCCACCGGTGTCGCTTTCTACCCCAACTCACCAGACCTTCTCACCGCGACCGCCGTCGAGGTCGCGTTCGACCAGCCAGAGCAAACACTCGACCTCACTCTGCCCGTCGCTCCCGCTACAGCGCTCACCTCGGCTATCGTGTCCGGCCCCGCCGGCAAACCTTGCCTGCAGTGCCGCTACTCTCTGCGCCGGATCGAAGGCGCTTTCAGCTACGAGATCGTCGGCGGCGCCACGAGCCGCGAGCCGGGGTTCAACTACTTCGGCATTCCCCCCGGCCTCTATCGCATCTACGTTGAGGATCAAGGGGTCAACAACCTAGGCTGGTGGGGCGTGGCTGAGACGGTCGTAGCGGACGGCCGTCCCTCCGAGGCGCTCATAGCTACTCAACCGCCCATGCCGATCTCGGGCAAGATCGTCTTGCATGAGCCGCCCAGCGAGCTCCCGGAGCTGTCGCCCGAGGCCGGCGACCCGATTCGGATCAATCTGGGGCAGCCGAACGGCTCAGACTTCTTCTCGATGCGGGGTAGGTCTCGCTCCCACGTGCAACTTCCTTTTGAGGAAGCAGAGTTCAGTTTGGGCCCCGTCCCCCCCGGCCGCTACCGTTTCCAGGTCTCGGTCCAAGGCGCCTCCGCCTACCTCGCTGGAATCTCGCGCCAAGGTCGCCCTTTGGTGTCCCCCGTTCTCGACCTCTCGCAGCCCGGCCCTTGGACGAACCTCGAGCTTCACATAAGCTTCGGCCTCGCCTCCG
Organism: Acidobacteriota bacterium; assembly: GCA_027592785.1. Lineage (GTDB taxonomy): Bacteria > Acidobacteriota > Terriglobia > Bryobacterales > UBA6623 > CAMPKL01. Next base: position 33,826 of record JAQCLD010000001.1, on the reverse strand, counting down.
TAGAGATCGGCATTGCCGAACAAGGCGCTGCGTTGGGAGAAGAAGCAACCTACCGCCTGCTGATCGCGCCCGACGACGAGACAAACCCATTCGGCCAGCGCTGGGACTCTACTTGCAACGGAGGCGAGCACTGCTTCTCCGGCTCTCTTCCTCCAGGCCGCTATCGCGCTGTCGCCATCGAGCAAACCGGCGCCAGTCCCCAGAACTTTCAAAACCCCGAAACGTGGCAAGCCCTCGGCCCCTGGGTCCGCACGTTCACATTGACCGCCGGCGAGAACCCTGCCGTCCAACTCACCTCCGCTCCCGGAGCTTCCCTTCCGCGGTAAGCCTCCCATTGCGCTAGCCGTACGGCCTCTCCGGGGAGGAGCAGGGTAACGGATACGCGTCCACGGCCACGTCAAGTCCTGTCGTCTACGTTGCACCGGCCATCATGAATGTTCTCGCTCTGACGATAAGTCCCTTGCGTCTGCCGATTTCGCCACCCGGGCGGGACTTGTGGCTTACCGCGGGAAGATTGCCTTATTTGTTTTGACCGCTATGAGTTCTTCGGGTAGTCTCGATGCATGAGACTCCTGCTTTTCTGTCCGCTTGGCTTGGTGCTCTTGTTGCCGTTGGCGGCGCTGGCTCAGGACGCCGCGCCGCGCTATACCGGCGACAAAGAATTGGTGCTGCCTGAAGGCTACCGCGAGTGGATATTCGTTGGCGCCACGCTAGGGATGAGCTACGACGAAGGCCAGGCGAAGCCGGGACCCCAGGAGTTCCACAATCTCTACATCGCGCCGACGGCCTATCGCGAGTACAAAAAGAGCGGCAAGTTTCCCGAGGGAACGATGCTGGTGATGGAGAAGATGACGGCCGGCTCGCGGGCGTCTATCAATCAGCGCGGCAACTTCGAGGACAAATCGAAGGGCATTGAAGTAGCGCTCAAAGACAGCTCGCAATTCGACGAGAGCTGGGCCTACTTCGACTTCATTCGGAAAGACGGCTCGGCAGCTCCAAGCGCGAAGGCGTTCGCCAAAGACCGTTGTTGGGCATGCCACAACGAACATGCGGCGACGGACAACGTCTTCACCCAGTTCTATCCGGTGCTGCGCCAACCCTAGCCGGGGGCTTCTCCCAATCCGTCAGACGCACCCGCAACAGAGGCGCGGCCGTAAGGCTGCGCTACCGCCCGCCAGGGCGGCGCCTCCTCAACCCAACACAAATCTCCCGCGACCCGAGCCCAGCCGCGTGAGCGGCGGGTCCTAGCGCCATTCGCCGACCGCCAACCCGCCCCCTTTCGCACGACATAGCCCCACCCGAGCCAAGGGCGCGAGCCCTTGGTCCTGCCTTCACCTGCACCTGCTTCGAGGCAAAACACTTGACACGGGGTGGTATACATAAATGCAGAAGGTCCCTGGCTAGTCGAGACACGACCAGGGGATCCGGTGCACCGGGAGCAGTGTCACGGGCGCGCGGTCAAAGCCAGAAGAGCCGCAGCGGTGATGGGGATTAAGTCCCTAGGATCGATCCGAAACTTTTTCCGATCTCTCGCTTGGTAGGGGGTAGCAACCTACGTCCCAAAGGGCTCCTCATTTGAGGGGCCCTTTGGGCGTTGGCCTTCAAATAAACAATTCGCCAATCCGGCGCCCAACCTCTCTTCGCAACGCCTCGCTACGTCTCGGAATCTCTCTGGGCTGATTGTCGGGCTCGGTGCAGTCCATTGCCCCCAGATTGACTCTGCCGCTCGCGAATTTCGTCACTGGCTAGGACACGATCCGGGGCATTGCATCGCCAGGGCTTGTAAGCTGGCGAGAGCGGTTGCTGTGAACTTCCTGTCATCCGAACTTTCTAGGATATTGGACCCAACTTGGTGGGAAGCGGCAGCGGTCCTGGTGATCGCTGTCTTGCTGGCCGGCGGGCGCTGGCTGGGCGTTCGGTGGCGTGTCCCGGGACTCGCAAGAGCACTCTACGGTAGCGAGCGCAGGGCCATGATTGCGGTTGGCCTCATCAGCCTCAGCGTCGCGGCTGTGTGCACGGCGATTCGTGCCCAAGGCCCGCGCGTCCATGACGAGTTCAGCTACGTGTTAGCTGCCGATACCTTCGCCCACGGACGCCTCACGAACCCGACTCATCCGATGTGGAAGCACTTCGAGACGATGCATGTCTTGATGCGGCCGACCATGCAGTCGAAGTATCCACCGGCACAGGGCCTTGCTCTGGCGGCCGGGCAGGCCCTGACAGGCCATCGGGTCACGGGTGTATGGGTTTCGTTCGCTCTGGCTTGCATGGCGTTGTACTGGTGCCTGAGGCCGTGGACGCCGCGCCGTTGGGCTTTCTTCGGCGCCTTGCTGCCCTGTTTGCGCTTCGGAACGGGGTTGTACTACCGCGATAACCACTGGACCTACTGGGCCTCAAGCTACTGGGGCGGGGCCGTCGCCCTGTTGGGCGGATGCTTGGTATTGGGCGCCGCACTACGCATGCTCCAGGGCAAGGCCGGCAGAAAGGAATCGCTGCTGTTGGGACTGGGGTTATCCGTGTTGGCGGCCAGCAGACCGTGGGAGGGGCTGGCGCTGGCCGTGCCGCTGCTGCTGGTCTTGACCTGGCGTTTGGGCAAAGGCGGCGGATTAGCGGCGCTCGGTAGGCATCTGGGCCCCGCGCTAGCGACGGCAGCCCTCTTCTTGTGCGCGTTAGCCTTCTACAACTTTCGCGTGACCGGTTCGCCGATCAAGCTGCCCTATCAGGCATACATGGAGCAATACGACGTCGTCCCCGTGTTTCGCTTCCAGGACTTTCGTCCGGAACCGGTCTACGGCAACGAACAAATGCGCCAGTACCACCTGAAGTTTCAGACGGGGCTTGCGGCAATCCAACTCCGGGGAGTCGGCTTGGTGCTAGAGGACGTGCGCAGCCTTGCGGCGTTTCTGCTGGGAAGGCCCTTGAGCGGCGCAGCCCTGCTGGGACTGCTTTTTTGGCGGAATCGGCGGCTCCCGCTCCTAATCGCACTGCTGGCCACTGCCGGGGCGAGCCACGCACTTACGTTGATCAACCCCTTTTGGCCGCACTACTTCGCTCCCCAGGTTCCGCTGGTAGTGCTGTTGGCGTTGCGCGGTCTGCGGGTGATGCATGTCTGGCAGGTCCAGGGTAGGCGACCGGGGGCGTACTTGGCCAACGCGATCGTCATCGCCACAATCGGGGCCTTGATCGTCTCTGCCACCCTTCGGGCGCGAACTACGGACAAGAAATGGGATCCCTATTCGGCGCGCCTCCAAGCCATAGTCGAGCGACTGCTCGCCGAACCTGGCGACGACCTCATCTTGGTTCGGTATGCTTCCAATCACTTCGTCCACACCGAGTGGGTATACAACTTGAGCGACATCGATGAGCAACCGATCGTCTGGGCGCGGGACCTGGGTCCAGGTAAGAATGAGGACCTGCTGGAGTACTTCCGAGACCGCCAAGTTTGGCTGCTGGAAGCCGACGAACGGCCTCCTCGGATGGCGCCTTACCAGACAAGCGAAGCACCCGGCGCTCGCTGATATCGCCGGCTCATTTGGCAATGCGGATGAGGTTGTACTACACTCCCTTGCCACGGGCCGACCTATCGTGATGCGGTCCTCAAAGGAGTCTTGATGCAGGTCTTTAACGGGAAAGATGTCCGTAACATCGCCATCGCCGGCCACGGAGACCATGGGAAGACAAGTCTGGTCGCCGCCATGTTGCGAACCGCGGGCGTCACGAACCGGCTGACTAGCGTTGACGAAGGCAACACCGTCACCGATTTCGACGAAGAAGAGATCGCCCGCAAGGTGTCGGTCTCGACCGGCGTGGCCCACATCGAGTGGGACAAGTGCAAGCTGAACTTGCTCGACACGCCCGGTTACAACATTTTCATTAACGACGCCAAGGGGGCCATGATCGCGGCGGACTGCGCCCTGATTGTCGTTGATGCCGTTGCCGGTCCAGAAGTGCAGACCGAGAAAGTGTGGGCTTTCGCCGAGGAGTACGGCATCCCGCGGATCTTATTCATCAATAAGATGGCGCGCGAGCGGGCGGATTTCGACCGCGCCCTGGAAGCCGTCAAGGAGCACCTGGGCAAACCCGCGGTCGCCGTGCAGCTGCCGATCGGAGCCGAAAAGGACTTCCGCGGGATCGTCGACCTCGTCGAGATGAAGGCCTACGAGTACGAGCGCGACGGCTCTGGCAAGGGCAAAGAGATCCCCATCCCGGCGGACATGGCCGACCAGGTCGCGGCTGCCAGGGAGTCACTGGTGGAAGCAGTCGCTGAGACCAGCGAGGAGCTGCTGAACCTCTATCTGGAAGAGATGGAGCTGCCGGACGATAAGTTCCGAACAGGACTGCACAACGCGGTCCGCAACAGCGACATCGTACCGGCCCTGTGCGGCGCGGGCATCCACAACATGGGCACCGATCATCTTCTGGACTTTCTGGTGGTCTTCCCGCCATCGCCAATCGAGAGGGGCCAGTTGGAGACCGAGGACGGTCCGCAGAAGATCACTGACGACGCTCCTCTATCGCTGTTCGTGTTCAAAACGGCCGCCGACGCCTTCTCGGGGCGGCTGACCTACTTCAAGGTCGTCTCAGGCGTGCTGCACAACGACGACCAGGTTTATAACTTCGATCGGGAGGCTCAGGAAAAGTTCTCTAGAATCAGCGTGATGCAAGGCAAGGAGATGGAGCAGGTCTCCGAGATTCACGCCGGCGACATCGGCGTAGTAGCCAAACTCAAGGAGACGCTGACCGGCGACAGCCTCGGCGAAAAGGGCTCACCGGTAAATTTCAAGAAAGTTCAGATCCCTCCGCCTGCGATCGCCTACGCCATTGAACCGAAAACCCGGCACGACGAAGATCGGCTCGGCCCAGCGGTCCACAAGGTCCTTGAAGAAGACCCGTCGCTAGACTTCCATCGCGACCCTCAGACCCACCAGTTCTTGCTAGGCGGCAATGGCCAACAACATCTCGAAGTCATCGTCAGCCGGCTGAAAAACCGCTACAACGTCGAAGTCGAGCTAAAGGCGCCGAGCATCCCTTATCGCGAAACCATTCGGCGCAACGCAGACGCCCAAGGCAGGCACAAAAAGCAGACGGGCGGGCACGGTCAGTTCGGCGACTGCAAAATTCGCATGGAGCCGACCGGGCGGGGCGAGGGATTTACTTTCTCGGATGAGATCTTTGGCGGGGCAATCCCCAAGACTTACATCCCAGCGGTTGAGAAGGGCATCCTAGAGGCTTCGGAGCGCGGATATCTGGCCGGTTTTCCAGTGGTGGACTTTAAGGTTGTGCTCTACGACGGCTCTTACCACGATGTCGACTCCTCCGAAATGGCCTTCAAGATGGCCGGCCGCAAGGCCTTCCGGGCGGCGATGGACCTGGCTGGCCCGGCTCTGTTGGAGCCGCTGATGGCGGTGGAAATCGCAGCTCCGATGGATTTTTCCGGGGATCTGATGGGCGACCTGAACTCTCGTCGCGGACGGATCCAGGGCATGGAAACCAAGGGGCAGTCGCAGATTATTCGGGCCGAAGCGCCGATGTCAGAGATGCTAACGTACGCCAACGACCTGACGTCCATGACTCAGGGCCGCGGCAGTTTCACGATGGAGTTTTCGCGCTACGACTTTGTGCCCGCGCAGTCGGCGGAGAAGATAATCGCGGCGGCGAAGAAGGACCAGACCGGAGAGGCTGGCGATGACGACTGATCCTGGGCTCCAATTAGGCGCCAGGGTGGCCGAACTCAGCTGAATGTCCGATTGATTTCGAGGGATTGCTCTGTTAGCATTGCAAAGGCTCGCTAAGCCCCTGCCTGGCTAGTTTTCTCTTTCTTATGAAGTGGTTAACCGGGTTGCGCCGAGACTGGGCGCTGGCTGTCGCAGCAGCATTGCTGGGTGTTTCGTGCAGCGCCGACCGCAGCACGACGGTCTTGGTTCAGCCGCCGAGCGCGCCAGCGCCGGAGACCGTTCTACAGAGCCAGGCTCCGCCTACCCCGAAGACGCAGACTACCGTCTACGATCCGCCCCCTGTGCCCCAGCCGAGAAGGCAGAGGGCGGCTGTGGATCCTTTTGCGGGTCTGTCGCCCCAACAGGCTGATGTTGCACGAGGCCTGCGAGATGCGGAGTTCGTCGCCTATCAGCAGGCATTGACTCGCGCCGAAATCGCCGAGGCCGAAGAACCGGCACTGGAATCCGAAGACACCGCCCTCATCGATGAGATCAACGAAGAGGCGATTCCCGACGACTTCGATATTTCGAAAACTCGCGAAGAGCGGCTGCGAAACACTGAATCCGAACTCCCCTTGGTTTTGAACGCCGCCGTGGTCCGCATGGTGAACTATTTCACCGGAACACGCGGCAGCCGTACACTGCGGGCCACATTAGGCCGGTCCGGCGCCTACCGGGACATGATCCAGCGGGTCCTCGAAGAAGAGGACGTTCCGGCAGAACTGTTCCACCTGGCGCAGGCGGAGTCGGGCTTCCGGCCCACGGTACGGTCTTACGCAAGCGCCAAAGGCATGTGGCAATTCATGGCCTTTCGCGGCAAGCAATACGATCTGCGCCAAGACCGTTACCTGGACGAACGCGACGATCCTGAGAAAGCCACGCGTGCCGCGGCCCAGCATCTCAAGGACTTGTACATCGAGTTCGGCGATTGGTACCTGGCGCTGGCGGCGTATAACTCGGGCCCCGGCAGGGTTTCACGGGCGATTGAGAGCGGCGGGACTCGTGACTACTGGGAACTGAGCCGGAAGCGACTGTTGCCGCGCCAGACCCGCGACTACATTCCGATTATTTTGGCGTTCACCTACGCCTCGAAGAATCTCGACGTGTATGACGTCGGGGAAATCGATTACGCGCCGCCATTGCGCTACGACAGCGTCACGACGAGTTCTGAGATTAGCTTGGACCTAGCCGCCGATCTGGCCGGCTCCTCGGTCACTGAACTTCGCGAGCTAAACCCGGCGCTGTTGCGCTCGGCCACGCCGCCTTACGCCTACCAACTGCGTCTGCCCGAGGGCTCAGCAGAGCGTTTCGGCACGGAGCTAGCGCTGATTCCCGCCGACGAGCGGTTGAAATGGCGTCGGCACGAGATCGGAGAGGGCGAGACCGGGGCAAGCCTTGCTAAGCAATTCGGCGCGGACGAGGCCGAATTGTTGGCCGTCAACGGCCTCGAAGCCGGCGCGGAACTTGAGCCCGGCATGCGGCTGACCATACCGGCCACCAACACCAAACTCACTAGCTATCGCTCGGCTGGATCCGCCGGCGGGTTGCTGCAGGACGGCTCGGGCCGCTACCGCATTGCCAACGGCGACACGTTGGGCGGCATTGCCAGAAGATTTGGGGTGAGCGTGACCCAGCTGCGGTCGTGGAACGGCCTGCCTAATAATCGCATCCGCGCCGGACGCTATCTGATCGTCAATGCCAACGGCGGCACGTCGGCGAGCGCCGGAGCAGCGCCGGACGGAAGCTACCACGTGCGCTCGGGTGACACGCTGGGCAAGATCGCACAGAGGTTTGGGACCACGGTTTCACGGCTGCGAGCTTGGAATAGCCTCTCGAGCACGCGGATCAACGTAGGCCAGTCGCTGCGCGTTCCCAGCGTGGGCGGCTCGGCGGCGTCCAGGAGCACGCGCGCCGGCGCCGACCGCCAAGCCACGCCCTCTTCGGGACGCTATCAGATCCGCTCCGGAGATACGCTCGGCGCCATTGCCGACCGTTTCGGCGTATCGATTACGGATCTGCGCAATTGGAACAATATTCGCGGCAATCGGATTATCGCCGGCGACACCTTGGTGGTCGGATCCGGTGGGTCGAGCAGCACGAGTTCTGCAACGACAACGGCTGCCGCACCAGCGAGCGGCTCGGCGATTCGTTACAGAATTCGATCAGGGGACAACCTGGCGGTAATCGCCAAGCGTCACGGCGTCTCTATCGATGACCTCAGGAAATGGAATGGGCTGCGCGGCTCGACGATCCAGGCAGGTAAGACTTTGATCGTGGGCTACGGCTCCTCTGCTTCCCCCGCGGCTGCAACCGCGGCTTCGGCGCCGGCGCCGTCTTCATCCGGCAGCGGGGCGTCGACCTATGTGGTTCGCTCAGGAGATACGCTGGGCGGCATCGCCGAGCGATTCGGCACTACCGCCTCGGACCTGAGAGCATGGAACGGCTTGCGCTCTTCGCGCATCAATGTCGGCCAAAGGCTCACCGTCAAGGCTCCGAACTCAGCCGCCAACTCCGGCGACCGGTACAAGGTCCGCAGCGGCGACACGCTCGAAGTCATCGCTCGACGCTTTAATTGCACAGTAGCTGAGCTAAAGGCCTGGAATGCCCTGCGCTCCTCGCGCATCAACGCCGGAGACGTCCTGACAGTTCGTGCCGAGTCCAGCTCGAATCGAGGCGGTTAGGCTCTCGCGCATCCGGACACGCGATGGCAGTGCGCGCGAGGCAGCATATTCGGCGCATGAGGGGCGGAGCTAATGCTCATTTGCTGCTCGCCGACGATGACCAATACTACGTCGTCAAGTTCTCCAACAATCCTCAGCATCGCCGCGTCCTGGTCAACGAAGCGATCTGTTACGTCCTGCTCGACTACTTGGGCCTGCCGACGCCTGGCTGGGAGGTGGTTGAGGTTCCCCAGACGCTAATCGATCTAGATCCCGCGTTATGCCTGACGCAAGGTCGCGAGACGGAACCGTGCGCGGCGGGGCTGCACTTTGGATCGCGATTCCCGGTCGAGCCAACAAGACAAGCCGTCTACGACTACGTGCCGGTTTCGATGTTGCGTGAGCTGATCAATCGGCGGACGTTCCTCGGCATGCTAGCCTTCGACAAGTGGATCAGCAACGCCAACGGGCGCCAGGCAGTCTTCTTTCGGACGCGCGCCAAGGACTGGCTCCAGGCCACCGAGGAAGAGGCGGATATCTCGCCTCGCTCGCTGGTCTATGTCGCAAATTTCATCGACCACGGCTTCGCCTTCAACGCGCAACATTGGACGTTTTCCGACGGGCCCGCCCAAGGGCTGTATCCTAGGCGCGAAGTCTACGAGGAGGTACGCGGAGTGGAAAGCTTTGAGCCTTGGCTAAGCCGCATCGAGAATCTGCCGACCGAAGTCCTCGATGACGCCTACCGCCTGATTCCGGCAGACTGGTATGGTCGCGAGTTCGACACGATCGAGGGCTTGCTGGAACGGCTCCACGGTCGTCGGAGCAGGACCGCGGAGCTGGTCGGTAAGGCGCGGTCCGTTAGCGGAAATCCTTTCCCCAATTGGGGCGGCGGGCTGGCCAAGGGAGCAGGGCGGACGCTCTAGGATTCAAGATGCCCGCCTACCGCTTTCAGCTGCTGCGCTACGCTCCGACTCTGTCGGGAGAGTTCTACAACGTAGCTGTCGTGCTCTACGATGCAACAGGGCGCATCGTGGACGCCCGTTTCGCGAGTGCATTCGACCGCATGCGCTGCAACCCGGCTGTGGAGCTCCGCGTCCTTGAAGCGCTGCGCAACGAGTTCGAAGAGCAGCGTCTGCTGGGAGAAGGATTCCACGCCTATCTCAACGTGCTGAGCAAGAACCTTTCCGATTCGCTCGAGATCACCGATCAGAAACCCTTCGAGGGAGGCGACGCGGCTGGCGAGTTGGACCGTCTCGTGGCCACCTACCTCGCTACGCCCAGCGGACTGACGACGGCCAATGGCCAGAGCGCCGCAACCGGCCGACGCGCCGTGCGCTTGTTGATGGCCAATACTTTCGAGCGGCACGGAATTCTCAGCCCCGATTTAGTCCGCGAAGGGATTGACGTGCCCTACGCCGGTACTCGTCTCGTGTTCCGCTTCGACTTTGGCTATGAGCCGCGAGGAGAGCAGAAGCTCTTGCACGCGTTAGGCGGGCGCGGCGCGGTCCAGGAAGCGACGCGGCTGGGTTTTGTGATGGACCGGCTGCGCGATCGCGAACCTAAGAGATCACTCACGGCGGTCTATGAAGAGGGCCTGGTTGACGAGGCTCTCGAACTGTTGGAACTCAGTGCCATCCCTAGCGTGCCGGTGAGCGAGCTTGAGCCCTTGGCGACGAGAATCCGCGACGAACTCAGCGCATAGGCGAATCCAGCGAATCCTATTTGTGCTGCAGTTCCCAGTCGTAAGCCAGGCCGGGATCGTTGTAAGCGATGCGCCCCTCATCGGCAGGGTCATACTTCTGGCTGGTGAGATAAACCAGGATGCCCGGTTCGCCGCCCAGAACTTTATAGCCGTGTCCCACGCCGGGAGGAATGAGCAGACGCCAGGGGCGCAGCGAGCCCACATACAGCGTGTTGCGCGCCCCAAAAGTTGCGGAGTCGGCGCGCAAATCGACCAATGCCACCTGAAACATACCGGCGGCGACAACCCAGTAGTCGGTCTGCCGCTGGTGATAGTGGAAGGCCTTGATCGTCCCCGGATAGCTCAGAGCCGATGAAACTTGGGTATCCGCTAGGGGCATCGCCGAAGCCAGGCCCTCACCCATACGCGCGATCTCTAGAAAGTAGCCGCGGTCATCAGGCCATACCGCAAAGGGTTCCACTTGGACCCCATCGATCAGGTTGGCCGAATTGGCCGCAGTGATCACGTGACCGATGCCGGACTCACACTGCGGATAGACCAAGTTCAACGGATCCTCGGCAGCGGAGATACGGCGTACGCCCATAGATCTACAAGAATACCAGCCCTCTGTCGGCCAAAGCCCTCCTTGCGAAGTTTGTGCCGCTGGGCTCACAATACCGATTCGACTAGGGACATGAGGATGGAATTCAAGGGAGCGCTAGCAGCGCTCATTACGCCGCGCGATGCAGCAGGAGCGCTGGACTGGCCGGCGTTGGAAATGCTGTGCCAGTTCAACCTCGACCGGGGCGTATCGGGGTTAGTCGCGGGCGGTGCGACCGGCGATTATGCCTCGCTATCGGTGGCTGACCGCATACGCCAGGTGGAGGTTGCGGTCGCCGCATCCTCGGCGAAACAGAATCATCCTGTCCTCTGCGGATGCGGGTCAGCGCGACTGGATGAAAGCGTCGAGCTGGCCCGGCGGGCTTTCGCCGCGGGCGCCGCGGCGATCCTGTTGCCGCCGCCGCATTTTTTCCGCTACTCGCAAGAGGACCTCGAAGGTTTCTACGTCGAGGCTGCCAAGCGAATCGATGGGCCCATCCTGCTGTACAACCTCGCTGCCTTCGTCACTCCCATGCAGCCGGCAACGATCGTTCGTCTATTGAGAGCGACGCCGCAGTTTGTCGGAGTGAAGGACTCCAGCGGGGAGTTGCATGCGGTGGAAGCGATTACGGACCGGCCTGAGCTCGAAGCCGTGCGCGTCGTGGGGCACGATGGCGTCCTGGTCGATGCGCTGCGGCGCAAGCTGGCGGATGCGGCGATCTCCGGCCTGGCTTGTGCCGTGCCCGAGGCGATTGTCGCGGCGTTCGACGCGTCCCAAACGGGCGATGACGGCCGCCTAGAGAGTCTGGGCGCACTGCTGGACGAGTTGTTGGAGCGGGTGGCGGCTCTGCCCTACCCGTGGGTCGTCTCAAAAATCGCCGCAATTCGCGGCTTAGGCGCTCCAGCCTACCCCTTCCCCCCGACAGACTCTCGCCGGCAAGCGCTGGACGCGCTGTCCGAGTGGCTGCCCACCTGGCTGGATCGGCTGTCGACGATCAATCTTTCCCGCCGCGGCTGACGGCCGTGGCCGTGGACGCGTCGTTGCTAAGCTGAGAACTCCGATGCCGTCCGATTTTGTCGATATCCGCAGTCTGCGGGTGAAGCCCATGGTGCCCGCCTACGACGGGCCGCACCCCGGCCCGGCCGGCAAGCGTCCGCAGTGGCTCACTGCGCCCGCGGCGGTCGGCGACAATTACCGCTCGTTGAAGAAGCTTGTCACCGACCTAAAGCTCCATACCGTCTGCGAGAGCGCCGCCTGCCCCAATTTGGGCGATTGCTGGAATCGCGGCACGGCGACATTCATGATCCTGGGCAACGTCTGCACCAGGCGTTGCGGGTTCTGCGCGGTCCAAAAGGGCGCCCCTGGTCCGGCAGACTATGACGAGCCGCGCCGCGTGGCCCAGGCGGTACAGGCCATGGGTCTGCGCTATGCCGTGATCACCAGCGTCAACCGCGACGACCGCAAGGACGGCGGAGCGGAACTGTTTGCCTTGACGATCCAGGCGATACGGGAACAAGCTCCGGGATGTCGAGTGGAAGTGCTGGTGCCTGACTTCCAAGGCTCGCACGCGGCAATGGACATCGTGCTCCAGGCGCGGCCCGACGTGCTGAACCACAACATCGAGACTGTTCCCAGGCTCTATCGCCAGGCACGCATTGGTTCCCGCTACGAACGTTCCCTAGACATGCTGCTCTACGCCAAGACGGCCGGCGGCGATATCCCGACCAAGTCAGGCATGATGCTGGGGCTCGGCGAGACCGACGAAGAAGTCATCCAGGTGATGACTGATTTGCACGCTCACCGGGTGGATATCTGCACCATCGGGCAATATCTGCGGCCGTCCCGCGACCACCTGCCAATCTCGAAATACTATTCGCCGGTCGAGTTCGCGCGCTTCAAGCAAGTCGGCGACGAGCTCGGTTTCGGACACGTCGAGGCCGGTCCGTTGGTGCGCAGTTCGTATCACGCCGATGAGGCCGGTGAGAAAACCGCTGCACGATAGTCAGACACCGGTTACAATACTTCCTGTCATGAACCGTCGAGATCTCATCCGCTCAGCCGTCTTGGGCGCCGGAGCCGCTTCCGTCGCTGGAGCCCAACAGCATCAGCACACGCAGCTCACCACGATCGCTCCGGCCCAGGCCGCGGCGACCGCTACGGAGCCCTGGACGCCCGCCATCCTAGACGAGCACCAGAACGCCACCGTGATCCAGCTCAGCGAACTGATCATTCCGACGACCGACACGCCGGGCGCCAAGGATGCCAAGGTCAACGAGTGGGTCGACCTCTACCTCAAAGATCTCGCCGAGGATAAAGGACACTCGTTCATCATGGGCCTCGGTTGGCTCGACGGTTATTCGAACCAGAAGCACAGCAAGCCCTTCGTGGGTTTGAGCGAACCGCAACAAGTTGCCATCTTGGAAGAACTCGACGGAGCCACGGCGGATGAGCTGCTGCCGGGCAAGGCCTTCTTCAACGAAATCAAGCGGTTGACCGTCCAGGGCTATTACACATCACGGATCGGCATCTCCGAACTCAATAAAGACGGCGTGCCAAGCACTTACGCTTGCACCCACGACTCACACGCCTAAACGTTGGATCCCGTTTTCATCTTGGGTTGCGGTTACACCGGCAGCCGCGTCGCCCGTTTACTCCTCGATCAAGGAATTGACGTTGGCGGTTCTGCCCGTACGCTCAAGTCCCTGGCCCCGCTGAAGGAGCGCGGACTGCGCCCTGTAGCCTTCGATGCCACTGATCCTAGAGATCTTTCGCGGCTGGAAGCGAGTCTCGAGCCCAGAACGCGGCTGCTCTACTCCATTCCCAGCTTGACGGGCGCCGAAGGGCGCTGGGAACCGGCTCGTCAGATCCTGGAAGAGCTTGGACCCAAGCTATCTCGCGTCGTCTATCTCTCGACGACTGGGGTTTACGGCTCGGCAGCCGCCGTCAACGAGAATACTCCGCCCAAGCCGGAGACGGAACGCCAAGAATTGCGGGTTCAGGCGGAGCAGGCGGTCCTCTCCGGTCCCTGGAAGTCGTTGATTCTGCGGCCCGCCGCGATCTACGGACCCGGTCGGGGCGTGCAGGCGGCGCTACCGCAGGGGAAATACAAGCTGGCCGGTGATGGCTCCAACTTCGTCTCCCGCATACACGTGGACGACCTGGCCTCAATCTTGGCGGCAGCTCTTCTCTCGGATCTCACGGGTGCTTATCCCGTCGCCGATGAGGAGCCCTGTTCCTCCCGCGAGATCGCCGAGTTTTGCGCCGAGCTGCTGCAGCTAGGTCCCGTGGAATCAGTTACTTCAGACGAGTTAAGCGAGACGCGCCGCAGCGACCGACGGGTGGGCGGCCGGGCGATTCGCAAACTGCTGGGCGTGACGCTGCAATATCCCTCGTATCGTCAAGGGGTGCCTGCTTCGATCGGTTGACACAGACCTATCGGATATTTCAGTATATTCTGAAATGTCTGATTTAACGGCCGCACAACGGATATTCATCTTGCACTGGGGCGAGATGGGAAGCCGCTGGGGCATTGGACGTACCGCCGCGCAGATTCAGGCACTGCTCTATCTGTCTCCCGCGCCGATGCATGCCGCCGACATCGCGGCGGTTCTATCGGTCGCCCGTTCCAACGTCAGCATCAGCCTGAGAGAGCTACAGGTCTGGGGACTGGTGAAGTTGTCCAGTGTATTGGGCGACCGCAAAGACCACTTCGAATCCCTCAAGGATCCTTTGGACATCGCCATGGCCGTTGTGCGCGAACGGCGTAGGCGGGAGTTCGATCCGACGCTGAACATGCTGAGGATTGCCGTCCAAGAAGCAGAAACACCCATCGACAGCGATGAGACTCGTGCGCGGCTGTCGAAAATGCTGAAGTTTTTTGAAGAGGCGGCGACGCTCGACGACGCGCTGCAACGGGCCCCCGACGGCATCGCCAAACGCTTCATTCGCGGCAAAGGCCGTTGGAAAGACCTGCTGACGCCGTAATCCCGACCACGGTTGGTTGATATACTATTCTGTCCTTTCGCCCTTGCCTCTAAAGGCCTCCTATCATGTTGGACATCAACCAGATACGGGAACTGTTGCCGCACCGCTACCCGTTTCTTCTCGTCGATCGAGTCTTGGAACTCGGCGCGGATCGGGCCGTGGGCTACAAGAACGTTTCCGCCAACGAACCCTTCTTTGCCGGACACTTCCCCGAATATCCGATCATGCCCGGCGTGCTGATCGCCGAGGCGCTGGCCCAGATGGGCGCCATCTTGATCATGAGCCGCCTGGAGAACCCCAAAGAGAAGCTGGTTCTATTCGCGGCCATCGACAACTGCAAGTTCCGCCGCCCGGTCGTGCCCGGAGACCAGTTGCGCTTGGAGGTGCAGTTCATCGTCGACAAGCCTCGCGTCGCCAAGATGAACGGCCAGGCCTACGTCGATGACAAACTAGTGGCCGAAGGAACCATGATGTGCCAGATCATCGACAAACCGAAGGCTGGCGTCTAGCGTTTCGATCCCTCACGTGAAATACGGTCTTATCGCAGGCGGCGGCCGCTTCCCCCTGATGGTCGCCGAGTCGGCGCGCGCCGAGGGCCACGAGTTGGTTGCGGTTGCGATCCGCGAAGAGGCCCCCCCAGAGATCGAACAGGCCGTGGCGAGTTGCCACTGGATCTCGCTTGGCGATCTCTCGAAGCTCATCAAGATCTTCCGTGAGGCGGGCGTCAGCGAGGCGGTCATGGCCGGCCGCGTTCAACACAAGCAGATCTTTTCGACGATACGACCCGACTGGCGGCTGCTCAAAGTGCTGAACGCCCTGCGCCGCAAGAACACCGACTCGCTCATTGGGGCCGTCGCCGAAGTCTTAGAGAGCGAAGGCATCCGGCTGCTCGATTCGACGCTGTTCTTGAAGCCCTACCTGGCAACGCTCGGGCCAATGACCCGCCGCAAACCGGACTCCTCCGAGGCCAAGGACATCGCCTACGGCCGTGAAGTCGCCGCCTCGCTCTCCGGCTTCGATATCGGCCAGAGCGTCGTGGTCTGCGAGCAGGCCTGCGTGGCCGTCGAGGCCATGGAAGGCACCGACGCCATCATCGAGCGCGCCGCGGGCCTGGCACGAGAGCGCAAGCTAACCGTGGTGAAGTGCGCCAAGCCGAACCAAGACATGCGCTTCGATGTGCCGGTGATCGGGCCGACGACTATCGGCAAGATGCAGCGCTCCAATGCTACCGTCCTAGCCGTCGAAGCAGGCAGAACCCTGCTCCTCGACAAAGAGGAGCTCCTGGCGGCAGCCGACCAGGCCAAGATCGCTGTTTGGGGCTTTGAGAGAGAAACTAATGGATAAGATTCGCACCGCGGTCGTCGGCGTCGGCGCCTTTGGCCAAAACCATGCCCGAGTGCTGGCAGGCCTGGCCGAAGCGGAGTTGGTTGCAGTCGTCGACGCGAACGAAACACGGGCCAGCGAGATCGCCGCCAAGTACGGCTGTGAGGCGCTCACTGACTACCGCCAGCTCATCGGCAAGGCCGACGCCGTCTGCGTCGCCGCCCCAACCGCGAACCACGCCGAGGTGGGCGTCGCGCTGCTCGAGGCAGGCATTGACGTCTTGGTTGAGAAGCCTTTAGCCGCGAACCTCGGTGCCGCCGACCAACTCATCAACGCGGCCGCACAGCATAGCCGTATTCTGCAGGTCGGCCACCTCGAGCGCTACAACCCGGCCGTTGAAGAAGCCATCAAGGCAGCCGTGCTGCCGCTGTTCTTCGAAGTTCATCGCTTGAGCACGTTCGCGCCACGCAGCCTGGACATCGATGTCGTGCTCGATCTGATGATCCATGACCTCGACATCGTTCTCGCCATGGTCGACTCGCCGATCAACCGCATCGAGGCTGCAGGCGTGCCGATCCTATCCCGCCAGCCCGATATCGCCAGCGTGCGTATCGTTTTCGAGAACGGTTGCGTCGCCAATCTGACCGCCAGCCGCGTCTCGACCGAAAAGGTTCGGAAACTACGCTTCTTCCAGCCGCGTCAATACGTTTCAGTGGATTACACGGCACAAGACGGGGTCGTTATCGGCTTGGACGACAACAACGTCCCGCAATTCCGCAAGATCGCCCCGGAGAAGGCCGAGCCCTTGGTGCGCCAGAGCCAAGCCTTCTTGCGGTCGGTCGCTACTCGCGAGCAGCCCCGCGTTTCCGGCGCCCAAGTACGAGGGACGCTCGAAACCGCGCTTAGAATAAGGGCGGAAATGGAGACTCACGCCGGCATCATCGAAAAGACGATTGCGGCGCACGCCAAGCAGTGAAGCGACCTGCGCCAGAACCGGAACTGCGCCTGCTGCTGGAGGACTATCCGGCGGCGCGCGGAGGTTCTACTCAGGCCGAGTCCGGGACCAGCTTCGAGAGTCCCGAGCCGCATTTCTTGCCCGAAGACTCCGGTTCCCGGCTTGACCGCTGGCTCGTCGAACACGAGGGAGACCCTGACGCCGCGCCGGACGAGACCCCTTTGCGGCTGTTGATCGAAGATTTTCAACCGGCTCAACGATTTCGCGAACGGCATCCCACCGAGCAAACAGTTCCCGAACTAGAGCCGGGGCCGGAACCGAATTTCGTTGTTGCCTGGGATGCCGATTCTTCGGAAAAGAAGCGGCTGTTGACCTCTCGCTCGGCCTCCATCGCACTGCATTTGGCGCTGATTCTCGTCGCGTTGTTCCAGCCCCGAACAAGCCGGTCGCCGGAGCCGACCGAGCCCGACCCCGGCAGACAATACACCAAGATCACGCTGACGGCGCCCAGCCCCGAGCAACTGGCCCAAATGCGCCCGCAGGCTCGCGGTGATGAGGGCGAGGCGCCGACGCCCAGCCCTGCCGCTGCCCCCAATCCAGTCATCGCGCCTGAAGTGAAGCTGCAGCCGACACCTGCGCCTCCGATGCAGCCGCTCTTGCAGGAACCCGTGCCGCTGCCGCCCGAACTAAGCGCCGCGGTGGAGATACCGACGCCAGTCAGCGCTCCCGAACCGGCCGCAGCGCGGACGCCGACTCCGGGCGAGTTCCAGCCAGGAATACGCCTCGCTGAGGATCCGCAGGAGCCCACGACCCGCGCCCCCGAACAGGAAAGGCCCCGACTGCAACTAGAGAACGCGCGCGCAATGATGCCCGCTCCCGACGGTCCCTTGCAACTGGGCGAGATGAAGCTCACTCGCGGGCGCGACGAGATGGCCGCCGCGGCCATTTCGCAGATGTCTGACCAGGGAGGGGGCCGCCAGGCGGTAGGAGACGGCGTCGGCGCCGCAGCGATCGGCGGCTACTCGGCTCCATCCAAGGGGAATATTGGCAGCGGATTAGAACTGCTGAGCGACCCCGAAGGCGTGGACTTCCGCCCCTATCTGCTGCAGATTCTCAACTCCGTACGGCGCAACTGGTTCGCGGTGATCCCAGAAAGCGCACGGCTCGGGTTGGAGAAGGGCCGTGTCGCACTGCAGTTCTCGATCTCGCGCCAAGGAGACGTGCCCAAGCTGGTCATCTCTTCGTCGGCCCGCTCCCAACCCCTGGACCGCGCCTCGGTCGCCGGCGTGAGCGCCTCGCTGCCGTTTCCGCCGTTGCCGGCTGACTTCAAAGGCGACGAGATTCGCGTGCAGTTCGTCTTTCTTTACAACGTCAAGCCTTAAGCCGACGACAGCGCAAAGCGTTCGGGACTCATGGCTTCGATGTCGATCTCGGTTTCGCCGTCAACAATCAACTGTGCTAGCGCGAGCCCGCTTCCCGGCGCCGTCATCACGCCCATCCGAAAATGGCCGGCGGAGACGAAGACGTCGTCACGTCCAGGAACTCCGCCAATTACGGGCAACAGGTCACCGCAGTGCGGGCGAAACCCGGTCCACGAACACACCGTCGGCTGCGCGGCAAGAGTGGGGAACCGAGCGGCGAGATCGGCTCGAATCTCCGCGACAATCGCTTCATTCGGCGAGCGGTCGAAGGCCACGAGCTCCTCGGAACCGCCGCCGACGATGGCCCCGGACGGGAGCTGCCACCAGTAGTACTTGGGTCCAATCACCGCGCTTCTGATGGTGCCCGAGGGCATCTCGGGGAGCGCCAGCAGAGTGCCTCGGACAGGGCGAATCGGGGGCGTCCAACCCAGCGCTTGCGTCGTTAGAGGAGTCCACGCGCCGCAGGCGACAACGACGCATTGCGCTTCGATGTTGCCGGCTGAAGTCACCACGGGCGGGCCTAGGCGCAGGGCTTCGGTAGCAGCGCAAACTTTACCTCCGGCCTCGCGAATTCGGCGAATCCAGCCTGCCGCAAGCTTGGCGGGATGCACTTGGCCGTCGTCGGGGTACAGCAGGCCTCCGGCGAAGTCTCCGTTGAGGCCGGGCTCAAGATCGCGCATTTCCGTTGTGTTCAGGATCTCCGCTTCGAATCCAGCGTTCCGCGCAGCGGCGGCTCGTCCCACGGCAATGCTGTGAGCGGCCTGGTCTTCGATCAGTTCCAGCAAGCCGCCATAAGTGCGATCAAAGGCGAAGCGATCTTCCAACTCGTCGTAGAGCACGGCGCTCTCGGCTAGCAGCGGAACCGCTGAGGCGGCGCCCTCGGCGACGGATTGATGGGCAAACCACAAGCCGCCCGCATTCGCGCCGCCGGCCTCGCCCAACAGATCTCCGCGATCAATGACGCAGACGTTCTCGACGCCTGCTTCCACCAAATAGTAGGCCGTCGCTAGGCCAATCGGACCGGCGCCGACGACGACGATATCAGCCGAAGCGGGAGCTTCGTCGGAGGTCTCAAGGACGGCGAGATCCGCCTCGCCTAACGTCCTGCGCCAGATGGAATCTCTCACCAACCCATCGTATCAAGGTGCTAGCGCACGCTAGGCGATAGGGGTCAACGCGCGGTCCAACGCCTCGCAGAAAAAATACTCGCCCCACATCACGCTTTCCCCGACGCCCAGACCTTTGTCGAGGTGATAGATGCCTTCCTTGAGGATTCCTTCCCAGCCAGGCGTCTCCGAGGCGAGATAGGGGGGAGTGGCCAGAGTCGTGATGATCCGCCGGGCGACTCCGTCGTAAAGAGCGCCCTGGGCCGGGTGCGGCACGACTCGCGCCAAACGAAACAAGGCTGCCGCGGTAATCGCCGCAGCTGAAGACTCGCGCCGCTGTTCTACATCAGGCGGAAAGTCATAATCCATCAGCGGCACGCCGTCAGCGGGGGTATTGACGATGTAGTAGTTCGCGCAGGCCCGAGCCGCCTCAAAAAACCTAGGATCCTTGGTCGCCTCGTAGACCGAAGTAAAGCCGTAGATCGCCCAAGCCAAACCGCGCGACCAGCACGAATCGCCGCGACAGCCCTGCTGCGTCGTTTGCCTTAAGAACTCGCCGGTCTCCAGGTCGAAAATCCCTTCATGGGCCGTGCTGCCGTCGCCGCGGACAAGCCGCTTCTGCGACGTCAGGCAATGCTTGAAGGCAACATCGAGCAACGCCTCGTCACCCGTCTTTTGAGCGGCGTAAACGATGATGCCAACGTTGGCCATGATGTCGATAAAGACCGACTCGGGACCCATGAACGAGCTCAAGTATTCGCCCTTCTGCTGAAAGCGCTTGGCCAGCGTCTGCCCGGCCTGAATCACGACGGCATCCAGTTCGGCATCGCCGCTCAACTCATGCCAACGGTGGTAGGTGGAGAAGAAGATGAAACCCAGATCGTGGACATCGCGATCGAACTTCCGCTCTTCTAACGGCCTGCTGTAGCGTTCCGCCGCGGCAAACCAATAGGGATCCTTCGTGTGCTTGGCGAAGATCCACATCATGCCCGGCAGAAAGCCGTCGCACCAGTGAGTCCAAGCCTCTTTGCCGTGCCGCCAGCGCCCGCCCTCCGAGTACATCGGGTAAAACCCTGGATCGTGTTCGATCAAGTTACGGACTTGCCCTTGAGCGAACTCCAGGGCGTGCTCGGCCGCGGGACGCCATTCGTCGGATGTGCAGATTTCCACCATAAGCAGGCCAGCGTATCATGCTCGCTCTGCCCCGGCCGGAACTTCCGCTAAGCTGTCATCCATGCAACTGGGATTCGTGAGCGCCATCTTGGCCGACCAGAGTTTCGAGCAGGTCATCGAATTTGCCGCCCGGGCAGGCTTCGACTGCGTCGAAGTCATGTGCTGGCCGCAAGGTAAGGCAGAGCGCCGCTACGCGGGCGTGACCCACATCGACGTCACCGACCTCAAGAAATCCGATGCGACCTACATCAACGACTTATTGAAGTCGGCGGGCGTCTCCATCAGCAGCCTGGGCTACTACCCCAACGCTCTCTCGCCTGATCGAGATGAGGCTAAGGCGGCGGTCGCTCACTTGCGAAAAGTGATTCGCGCCTCTGCTCTGCTCGGGATCAACAAAGTCACCGCCTTCGTTGGGCGCGACTTCACCAAGTCCGTTGAGGGGAACTGGGCGCGCTTCGTGAAGACTTGGACGCCGCTGATTCAATACGCCGAAGACCGCGGCGTGTGGGTCGGCATCGAGAACTGCCCAATGCTTTTCAGCAGCGACGAGTGGCCCTCAGGCAAAAACCTGGCCCACAGCCCGGCAATCTGGCGGCGCATGTTTGCCGACATTCCGAGCAAATACTTCGGCCTCAACTACGACCCCTCGCACATGATCTGGCAGCAGATGGACGAGATCGCTCCGATCACCGAGTTCGCCGACCGCATCCGTCATGTGCACGCCAAGGACGTACGCGTCGACTGGGACAGGCTGAACGACGTCGGCGTCCTTGCCTTGCCGCCTGATTTCCACACCCCGAAACTCCCCGGCCTTGGCGATGTCGACTGGGGCGGTTTTTTCTCAGCGCTCACCGATGCCGGCTACAACGGGACGGTTTGCATAGAAGTCGAAGATCGCGTCTACGAGAAAACGCTTCGCGCGCGCCACGAGTCACTGCGCCAAAGCGCGCGCTACCTTTCGCAGTTCATGCCCTTCGTAAATTTGGGACGATGAAGAGAGAGCCGCCTGGGCGCACGTGAACGACGGCGCGTCCCAGGTCAACCCAGAATCACATGTCGCAACGCCAGGAGTTAGAGGCCGCATTTCGCGGCGCGGTCGAAGGCGAAGTCCGCTTCGACGCGTACTCCCGCGTCCTTTATTCAACCGATGCCAGCGCTTGGCAGATCGAGCCGATCGGCGCGGTAATCCCGCGCCACACAGGCGATGTAGTCGAGTCCGTGCGCATCGCCGCCAAGCACCGCATCCCCATCCTGCCGCGCGGCGGGGCCACCAGCCTTTCGGGTCAGACCGTCGGCGAAGCGGTTCACATCGACTTCTCGAAGTACATGAACCAGATCCTCGAGACGAACGTCGAGGAGCAATGGGTTCGCGTCGAGCCGGGCGTTGTGCAGGATCAACTCGGCCGCCACTTGCGCCCGCTCGGATACCAGTTCGGCCCAGCAACCTCATCCGCCAGCCGTGCCACGCTCGGCGGCATGGTCGGCAACAACTCCGCCGGCTCGCATTCGATCCTCTACGGCAAGACGATCGACCATGTCATTGAACTCAAGGTCGTGCTCTCCGATGGCTCCGAGGCCTGGTTCAAGCCCGTCGAGAACGGCAGTCTCGAAAGCCTCACGCGCGGCGATTCCTTCGAAGCCAAGCTCTATCGCGAATCTCTAGCCTTGGGCGAGAAGTATCGCGAGCTGACGCTCGAGAAATTTCCGCAGATTCTGCGGCGCGTCAGCGGCTACAACCTCGACGAACTGATCGACAACAACGGCGTCTACGGCGCCGGCTACTCCGCCAAGCCTGGTCCGTTGAACTTGGCCCGCGTGGTGATCGGCAGCGAAGGCACCATGGGCGTGATCGTCGAGGCCAAGCTGCGCATCGTTCCCGCGCCGCGCCACAAAGCGATTCTCGTCACCCACTTCAAGACGCTCTTCGATGCGGTCGACGCCACCGACGAGATCGTAGCCACCGGCCCGGCCGCCTGCGAGCTGATCGACGGCTTCATCCTCTCGAGGGCCCGGAAGCTCGACGAGTTCAAAGACCGCATCAGCTTCGTTGACCCCGAAGCCCAAGCGCTGATGGTGACCGAGTATTACGGCGAAAACGACGCCGAAGTCGCCGACAAGGTCCACAAACTGCGCCTGCTGCTCGAAAGCAAAGGAAACGGTTACGGCCACCTCGAGGTCACCGACGCCAAGACTCAGCTAGGCATCTGGCAGACGCGTAAAGAATCGCTGGGCATCATGATGGGCGTTCGCGGCGATCACAAGCCGGTGGCCTTCGTCGAAGACCCTGCCGTGCCGCTCAAAGAACTGCCCGCATTCCTACGCGCGTTCTCCGGCGTACTCGATAAGCACAACGCCCAAGGCGGCTACTACGGCCACGCCTCGGTGGGCTGCCTGCATATCCGCCCGATGATCAACCTGAAAGACCCGGCGGAAGTGGCCAAGATGGCGACGATCGCCGATGAAGTCTTCCAGCTGGTCATGCAGCACGGCGGTTCGATGAGCGGCGAACACGGCGACGGCATCGCCCGCTCCAGGTACAACCGCTGGCTGTTCGGCGACGACATCTACAAGGGCTTCCTGGAACTCAAGAAACTCTGGGATCCGGACAACATCCTCAATCCCGGCAAAGTCGTCAACGCGCCCGAGCTGACCGAGGACCTACGCTACGGCGGCTCCTATCAGACCGTCGAGATCAAAACGCACCTCGACTTCTCCCGTGAAGGCGGCTTCGCTCAAGCGGTGGAGATGTGCAACGGCGCCGGTGTTTGCCGCAAGACCATGGTCGGCACCATGTGTCCGTCTTTCCAAGCGACCAAGGAAGAAGAGCACTCCACCCGCGGACGCGCCAACCTGCTCCGCGCGGCCCTGTCGGGCAAACTCCCCCACGAAGAGCTCACCTCCAAGCGCATGTACGATGCGCTCGATCTGTGCCTCGAATGCAAAGGCTGCAAGCGCGAGTGTCCCTCAAACGTCGACCTGGCCAAGATCAAGTACGAGTTCCTGGCGCACTACTACGAAAAGCACGGCACGCCCATACGAGCTAAGTTCTTCGGGGCCGCGGAAACCATCAACAAGTGGGGCTCGCGCTTCGCCGGCCTGGCCAACTGGTCGCTCAAACTCGGCCCCGTGAAAGCGCTCAACCAAGCCTTGCTAGGAATCGACGCTCGTCGGGATTTGCCGCCGTTCGCGCCGCAGTCGCTCGCCAGTTGGTTCGCCAAGCGCACCAGCCAGGCCGGCGCCAAGGGACAAGTCGCGCTATTCAACGACTGCTTCACCAACTACAACTACCCCGAGGTAGGACGCGCCGCCGTCGAACTGCTCGAAACAGCCGGCTACGAGGTCGTGCTAGCCGAAAAGGTTTGCTGCGGACGTCCGATGATCTCCAAAGGCCTGCTTGAGGACGCCCGCGGACAAGCCGAGCAAAACGTCCAGCTGCTTTCGCGCTACGCCAAAGACAACATCCCCGTGCTCGGCGTCGAGCCCAGCTGCCTGTTGACCCTGCGCGATGAATACCTCGATCTGGTGAAGGGAGATGCCGTCGCGCGTGTGGCCGGCAACGCCTGGATGGTCGACGAGTTCCTTGTTGAGCAGAACCGCCAAGGCAATCTCGATCTGAAGCTTAAGCCGCTGAAGGGCGTACTGCTCCACGGCCATTGCCACCAAAAGGCGCACATCGGCACGGCCCCAACACTCGAGGCTTTACGCCTGATTCCCGATTGTCAGGTTGACGAAATTAATTCCGGCTGCTGCGGCATGGCGGGATCATTTGGCTTTGAGAAGGAACACTACGACGTCTCCGAGAAGATCGGCAGGGAGCGCCTGTTCCCCGCTGTCGAGGCGGCAGACAGCGAGACGGAGATCGCCGTGACGGGCGTCTCTTGCCGTCAGCAGATCTCCCACTTCACCGAGCGCCGACCGCGGCACGTGATCGAGATCCTGCGCGACGCAGCACGATAAGGACGAACGTTCGGAGGCCGATCCGAGCGGCCTTGAACTACCGGTGTATAAAACCGCAACCTCTTAGCTTCTCCAGCAGCATGCTGGCTTTGTGGGTCTCGATCCTCTGGGGCGGAAATGTGGTTGCGATTAAGCTCGGCCTGGGCACGCTGCCGCCATTCTGGAGCGCCTTCTGGCGTTTTGTGGTGGGCGCGGCAACGGTTCTCGTCTGGGCCTGGATCAAACGTGCGGAACTGTTCCCCAAACGAGGGGACTGGGGTTCCGCCGCCCTGCTTGGCAGTCTTTTCGCCGCCCAGATCAGCTGCCTCAACCTGGGCGTCAGTCTCACGTCGCCCGCCTATGGGGTCGTTCTGCTCAATGCCCATCCCGTGTTCACCAACCTGTTCGGTCATTTCATCGACAGCGAAGACAAGCTGAACTTTCGTCGACTGGCCGGCCTCGCCCTGGCGGTCATGGGCATGAGCTATGTCGCCGTGGGCAAGCCGGACGCGGCACTAGCCCCAAACCCGATCGCCGGCAACTTGATACTCATCGTGTCAGCCGCCCTGCTGGCTATCCGCGCTCTTTACACGCGGCGTCTCGTTCAGCGGGTCAATACCTTTAAGCCGGTCGTTTGGCAGATGGCCTTCGCCCTGCCGATTTTTCTAGGTTTCGCGTTAGTCCTTGAACCGCCTCTGCTGCAACCCATCACCTGGCCCCCAATGGCCGCAATTTTCTACCAAGGCGCGATCATCGGCGGGTTCTGCTTCGTCACCTGGACCCAGCTGCTGCAAAAGCACGCCGCCGGGATCTTGTCCATGTTTGCCTTTCTCGTGCCTTTCTTTGGCGTCTTCTTGAGCGCCTACATGTTCGACGAGACAATCGATCCCAGTTTGCTTCTGGGCGCAAGTCTAGTGACGATCGGCATCGTCATCGTGACTCGCTTCAGCGGCAAGTAGGCTCGTCAGGCGGCGCTCGGCCCCGTTATACTCTCAGTCGTGCGGCTACGCCTCCTTGCGACTCTTGGACTCTTCCTGTCTGCCTGCCTTACGGCGGCGGATTTCACATCCCAGATCGAGCCCATCCTCCACGCACGTTGCTACACCTGCCACGGCCCTGCGCAACAAATGAGCGGTCTGCGCCTGGACCGCCGCGAGGATGCCCTCAAGGGAGGCTATTCCGGCGCCGTGCTGGTCCCTGGGGACGCTGAGGCGAGCAGACTGCTGGACCGTGTCCGCAGCGACAAAGACGGCTTCCGTATGCCTCCCGTCGGGGCCCGCCTGACTACTGCCCAGACCGACGCCATCGCTGAGTGGATCGCCGCCGGGGCCGTTTGGCCCGATCGCCAACAGTCGTCAGCCGCCAACACTCGTTCGACCGATCACTGGTCCTTCCAGCCCATCGCCAAAGCCGCGCCTCCCTCCGTCAAACAACAGGCCTGGGTACGCAACCCCGTCGACCGCTTTGTGCTGGCCAAACTCGAGGCCGAAGGCGTAACGCCGGCCGCGGAAGCCGATCGCCGGACGCTCGTCCGCCGCGCCGCCTTCGATCTCACCGGCTTGCCGCTGACGCCGGAACAGATCGCCGAGTTCATCAACGACAAGAGTCCTGACGCCTACGAACGCCTAGTTGACCGCTTGATGAGTTCCCGGCATTACGGCGAACGCCAAGCGATCCCCTGGCTCGACGCGGCGCGTTATGCCGACTCCGACGGCTACGAGCGTGACCCGCTACGCCCGCATGCCTGGCGTTGGCGCGATTGGGTCATCAACGCCCTCAACGACGACAAGCCCTTCGACCGCTTCACCATCGAGCAACTAGCGGGCGACCTGCTGCCCAACCCAACGCTCGAGCAAAAGGTCGCCACCGGCTTCTTGCGCAACGGAATCAAGAACCGCGAAGCCGGTACACAGAACGATGAGAAGCGTTTCGAAGAGACCATCGACCGCGCCAGCACAGTCGGCACCGTCTGGCTGGGGCTGACCGTCGGCTGCGCCCAGTGCCACGATCACAAATACGACCCCATCTCGCAGAAGGAGTTCTACGAATTCTTCGCCAACTTCAATAACGCGGTCGAGACTGACATCAACGCCCCACTGCCCATTCAGGCAGACTCGTTCGCCGAGGCTTATCCCGTCTACCGGCAGCGTCGGGCTGCGATCTGGCAGCGTTACGGTACGGGCCAACTATTCGACGAGTGGCGCGCCATGATTCTGAAGACCATGGACGAGCCCGGCATCAACACCGATTGGGACGAAGAATTGACCGAGTGGCGCGCTGCCAACGACCGTGCTGACTGGCTCATGCTCTCGGCCGAATCGGCCCTCACCGATATCGATATTGACCGGCGCGCCGACTGGTTTCTGCGGGCGATCGGGCCCATATTCAAGAAGGATGAACCGACCGCGGCGCTTCTCAAGAAAGTCCAAGAAGAGTTGGCGGCTCTCCAAGCAGATGTCCTTGCCGAACGGACGATGGCCTACACGATCGAGGAGCAGCCTGAGGCCAAACCGACATTCATCGCTTTGCGCGGCGACTGGAAAGCCCCCGGCGTTGAAGTGCAGCCCGGCACGCCCGCGGTATTGAATCCGCTAGAAGCTCAGGCGAAGCCGGCGCGGCTGGCCCTGGCCGAATGGATCGTCGATCCCAAGAATCCGCTAACGGCGCGCGTTGCCGTCAATCGCGTCTGGCAGGAACTGTTTGGCCGCGGCCTGGTCGGAACCGCCAACGACTTCGGTACGCAGGGCAAAGAGCCTTCGCACCCCGAACTGCTCGACTGGCTGGCGGCGACCTTCGTTGAAGACGGCTGGAGCCAAAAGAAGCTACTGCGGCGCATCGTGACTTCGGCGACCTACCGCCAATCGTCGGAGGCAAGGCCAGAATTGGAAGAGCGGGATCCAGGCAACGCTTGGTTGGCGCGCCAGAACCGGCTACGGCTTCCGGCGGAATTGGTTCGCGATAACGCCCTCGCCGTCAGCGGTCTGCTATTCGGCCGCATTGGCGGACCGAGCATCCATCCGCCGCAGCCTGAAGGCGTCGGCGATCTGAGCTATTCGCGTAAGGACTGGCCCGAAGACAAAGGCCCGGAACGCTATCGGCGGGGCCTGTACATCTTCTTCCGTCGCACATCGCCGTACCCCATGCTGGTCAACTTCGATGCGCCCGACACGCTGACCACCAACGTGCAGCGCGAGCGCACCGACACGCCGCTCCAGGCGCTGAATTTGCTGAACGATCCGGTGTTCATCGAGGCCGCCCAAGCGCTGGCGCTGCGTGCTTGCCAAGACAGCGCGGATACTGACGAACGCGTCGGCAAGATGTTTGAACTCACCCTGGGTCGCCTGCCGACCGCAACAGAGTCGGAGCGCGTCAGTCGCTTTCAAGCCGCCGAGCGCTCGCGTCTCGCCGAAGCCGCCGAAGCAGCGGCGAAAACCGCCCCCTTCGTTCCGCCCGGCATGACCAGGGCCGATTTGGCCGCCTGGACCAGCGTTGCCAGAGGGATGCTAAATCTGGACGAGTTCGTGACGCGAGAATAGCGATTATTGAGGGAGCAGGCGAGCGATGAACTTCACAGACATCATGCGGCGCTCGCCGCAGGCGAATCGGCGCGAGTTTCTGCGCACGGCAGCGAATGGCGTCGGGGCCTGGGCGCTGAGCGACCTGCTCACGTCCGACGGTTTCGCCGCCGGCGGCCAGGTGCTTGCGCCGCACTTTGCGCCGACGGCGAAGAACGTCATCTACCTGTTCATGGAAGGCGGCCCCAGCCAGTACGAACTGTTCGACCCTAAGCCCGCACTGCAGAAGTACGACGGCATGTCCTTGCCGCCAGAGATGACCCGGGACATGAAGTTGGCCTTCATCAAGCCCAGCGCCAAGGTCATGGCCAGCCAGTTCAAGTTTTCGCCGCAAGGCCAGTCGGGAATGGAGCTGTCCGAGCTGGCCCCCTATCTGGGCGAAGTGGCCGACGACATTTGCCTGATTCGGTCCATGCAGACCGACGCCTTCAACCACCATCCGGGCCAATTACTGCTGTTCACCGGCAGCATCGTCCCCGGCCGGCCAACGATGGGCTCCTGGGCGCTCTACGGCCTGGGCTCGGAATCAGAGAACCTGCCCGGCTTCGTCGTTTTGACTTCGGGCAAAGGCACCTCCGGCGGCACGAGCAACTTCTCCTCCGGGTTCATGCCCTCGCTCTACCAGGGCACGCCCTTCCGCAGCAAAGGCGATCCGATCCTCTATCTAACGAACCCAGACGGTATCGATCGAGCCGCCCAACGGCAGACCATCGATTTCGTCGGCGCCATGAATCGCTTGCACGAAGAGCAAGTCGGCGACAGCGAGATCGACTCGCGCATCGCCGCCTACGAGCTGGCTTTCCGCATGCAGATGGAAGCGCCCGACTTGATGGACTTCTCCGACGAGTCGCCCGAAACTCTAGAGATGTACGGCATCGAGAGCGAGAACGAGCATCGCCGCCAGTACGCGACTAACTGCCTGCTGGCCCGGCGGATGGTGCAGCGCGGCGTCAGATTCGTGCTGATGATGGACGCCTCCTGGGACGATCACACCTACCTCAACGACCGCCTGCCCAAGCGCATGGAAGAGACCGACCAGCCCACTGCTGCGTTGCTCAAAGACCTCAAACGACTGGGCCTTTTGGATGAGACTTTAGTCGTCTGGGGCGGCGAGTTTGGCCGTACGCCGATGGTCGAGATCCGCAAGCCCGAGGAGGCCGCCAATGCCGGCCGCGACCACCATCCCAGCGCCTTTTCCATGTGGATGGCCGGCGGCGGCGTCAAGGGCGGTTACGTACACGGCGAGACAGACGAGCTTTGCCTCACGGTCGCCAAGGACCCGGTCCATGTACACGATCTGCAGGCGACCATGTTGCACTGCCTGGGTTTCGACCATGAGCGACTCACCTACCCCTTCATGGGACGGAATTTCCGTCTCACCGATGTTCATGGGAAAGTGGTCCGCGACCTGCTTAGTTAGGCGCAAAGCGCCGATAGGTGAGTGAGCGCCCTGCCTCCAGGAACAGGTTTGCTATCCTGCTAGCCTGTGTAGGTTGTAAGCAACGCCCGGAGGTTCTTTTGGACGACCCGACTCTCAAGCTCAGTGATTCCCGCACCGGAAAGTCGTTCGATATTCCGATAAGCAACAGTACCGTGCGGGCGATGGACCTGCGTCAGATCAAAGAAGATCCCGAAGAATTCGGGATGATGACCTACGACCCGGGCTATACCAACACCGCTTCCTGCACCAGCCGCATCACCTACATCGATGGCGACAAGGGCATTCTGCGCTACCGCGGCTATCCGATCGAGAAGCTCGCCGAGACCTGCACCCACACCGAAGTCTGCTACTTGCTGCTCTACGGCGAGTTGCCGACGCAGTCGGAGCTGAACAACTGGGACCTAGAAATCAAGCGCCACACGATGGTGCACGAGAACGTCAAGAAGTTCATGGACGGGTTTCTCTACGACGCCCACCCCATGGGTATGATCGTCTCGACCGTCGCCGCGCTCTCGACTCTCTACCGCGACGCCAAGAACATCCAAAGCCGCACCAACCGCCGCTTGCAACAGCTTCGGCTGATCAGCAAGATGCCTACCATCGCGGCCTACGCCTACCGCCACAGCTTGGGCCTGCCTTACGTCTACCCCGATCCGGATCTCTCCTACACCGAGAACTTCATGAACATGCTCTGGCGTCGGGCCGAGCCGAAGTTCCAACCGAATGCGGTGCTGGCGAAGGCGCTGGACGTGTTATTCATCCTGCACGCCGATCACGAGCAGAACTGCTCCACGTCAACGATGCGCACGATCACCAGTGCCAATGCCGATCCGTACATCGGCGTTTCCGGCGCGGCCGGCGCATTGTACGGCCCGCTGCACGGCGGAGCGAATGAAGCGGTTCTCACCATGCTCGATGAGATCGGTTCGATGGAAAAGATCCCGAACTTCATTAAGGAAGTGAAGGAAGGCGAACGCCGCCTGATGGGCTTTGGCCACCGCGTCTACAAGAACTACGACCCGCGCGCCCAAATCATCAAGGGCATCGCTGATCAGGTCTTTGAAGTCACCGGCAAGAACCCCAAAATCGAGTTGGCCCGCGAACTCGAACGCATCGCCCTCGAAGACGACTACTTCATCAAGCGTCGGCTATATCCGAACGTCGACTTCTACTCGGGCATCATCTACGAAGCCATGGGCTTCAGCCCCGAGATGTTCACCGTCCTGTTCGCCATCGGCCGCACTGTCGGCTGGTTAGCTCACTGGGAAGAGTTCATGGAAGACCCCGAACGGCGCATCGCCCGCCCGCGGCAGCTCTACTTGGGTTCGAGCGAGAGGGACTTCGTCGAAATCGACGCGCGTCTGGGCAAGATGCAGAGCGAGCGCCCTTAATCATCGGGAACCACAAAAAGCCGCGCCCAAAAGCGCGGCTGTTGCGGTACTGAAAAGCGGACCGAACGGTTCGCTAAAGTGCTTTCTGCAGGGCTTCGCCTAGCGTGCCCACTGTTTCCGGTTTGCCGTTTCCGGCTGGCTGTCCAGCTGCTTCGTCGCGGCGACGTCTCGGGCGACGATTTGGAGTCGTCGCGCGGGTCTTCTCGCCCTTGGGATGCGCAGCCTTAGCCCGCAACAGCTTGCCATCAATAGGAGCGCGATTGAACCGACGAATAATCGATTCCATCTCCTCCTCGTTAGGAGCTTCGATAAAGGCGTAGCCTTTCGATTCCTGTGTTTCGAAGTCACGGATCACCCGGATGGCGTCCGCAACAAGATCGCTCGAGTCCAGCCAAGAGCGGATATCGTCCGCCGTGGCCCACTCGGGTAAATTGCCGAAGTAAATGTTGTAGCCCATTCGAAGAGAAGAGCTCGTCCTTAACTACTTAGTAGATTTGCTTCAACCCGCGGAACGCAAAATCCCTTGGTCAATACACACGAGTCTTGCGCTACAAAAAGAGGGGAAGCAGCTTTAGGTTAGCACACCGCCCACAATTGTCGGTCCGAAATCGAACCGCGCCCTTTTAGCGGCTTGCTGAAGCCGACTGCCTGCGCACCTCTTCGCGGATTCTCTGCTTGAAGACAGTCAGCGCCTCATCCGACGCAGCGGCCGCCCGATAGCGCCCCACCCTGCCGGCGGAGGTCAGCTGGACGTCGCCCAAGTCATTGCGAACTCGCCTCTGTCCCGCCTCGCCCTCGACCACAAAGCGCCCCTGCCCCCAACCGCAAGTCCGCAAACCGGCCGGCGTTGGCGCTGCGAAGACGACAACCTCTTCGCCAACCACATAGTGGGGAGTTCCAACGATCTCCATGCGCACCCCGTCCAGTTCCCCGCCAGGCTCCTGGATCTCCACCGTCCTCCCCGCAGATCCCTTCAGCACCTCGTCCAGAACGATTTCGTAGTGCGTCCAAATGTTCTCGCGCTCCGTGTCCCAGGCAACCCGGATCGACGCCACGCGCCCATGCACCACGACTTGCGATTGGCCGACCAACTCCTCGAAACTCAGCCGCGGCACCAAAGTTCCGTAGACTGGGGAGCAGGCGACTAACGCCAGCGCCAAGAGCAGAGTTTTCGAAACGACACGCATCGCTAGAAGCTCCCGCTCAGGCTAGCAAACCGCTTCCATCCATGATCCGAGATCTAGCCCGGCTGTTGC
Source organism: Acidobacteriota bacterium (assembly GCA_027592785.1). Classification (GTDB taxonomy): domain Bacteria; phylum Acidobacteriota; class Terriglobia; order Bryobacterales; family UBA6623; genus CAMPKL01. The sequence goes on along the minus strand of JAQCLD010000001.1, from coordinate 1,609 downwards.
GTTGTTACCGCGAGTACGCTCGTATCGGTTTCGTCAACATCCTCGCCTTTCGGCTGCGCTACTACACCGGGGTTGCGACGTATCTCATCAACGTCTCTGTCTACTACTTCATTTGGAAGGCGCTCTACGCCTCGGGCGGCGAACCAGCCGCCGGCTTCAGCCTGGGCGAAATGATCACCTACGTCGCGGTCGGTTGGATGATTCGTTCGATCTACTTCAACAACATCGACCAAAACGTAGCCACCGACGTACAGAACGGCTCCATCGTGATGGCCATGCTGCGGCCTGCTAGCGCCCAAACCATCTACCTCGGACAGGCTTTCGGCGAGGCCGCCTTCCGCGTCCTGCTGCTTACCGCGCCCACCGCCGTCGCGGTCGTGTTGATCTTCCCGGTTCAAGGGCCGGCCAGTTCGCTGCATGCCGCCACATTTGTCCTCTCCTTGCTAGGGAGCATCGTCCTCGTTGGAGCCCTCAACTTCATCGTCGGCGCCCTGGCCATCCGCATGAAGTCGATCCTTGGCCTGCTGCGCGCCAAGTTTTACGTGCAGGAGTTGCTCTCAGGCTTGCTCGTGCCGATCACCATGTTCCCGCCTGCCGTCGCAGCCACAATGGCCTGGCTACCGTTTGAGCACATCGCCTACACGCCGTTGCGCATCTACCTGGGCAAACTAGACGGTGTGCCGCTGGCCCAAGCCCTGGCCGCCCAGTGGCTTTGGGCCGGCTTCCTGCTCGCCTTCGGTTCCTGGTTCTGGAACCACATGGCCCGCAAGCTCACCGTCCAAGGCGGCTGACGGGCTTACTGCGCGATCCAACCGCCGTCGATGACGATGTCGGTGCCGGTGATAAACGCGGCGTCCTCGGAGCACAAGTACGCGGCTAACGCCCCAATCTCTTTGACCTTGCCCCAACGCCCCAGCGGAATCCGCTCCAAGAACATCTTGTTCTTCTCCGGATCCTCAATCAACGGCTTGTTCATCTCGGTGGCGAAAGGTCCCGGACTGATGCCGTTCACCGTCACTCCATGTGGCGCCAACTCCAGCGCCAGCGCTTTGGTGAAGCCCAACAATCCCGCCTTCGTCGTCGAGTAACCCGTTCGATTCGGCAGCGAGATATGGGTCATGATCGAGGTCATATTGATGATCCGCCCCCACTTCTTGGTCTTCATTCCGGGTACGAAAGCCCGCGAACAAAGGAACGGTCCGGTCAAGTTGACGCCCAGAATCTCGTTCCACTCGGCGAGCGTAAAATCCTCGATCGACTTGCGATTATTGATGCCTGCGTTGTTGATGAGGATGTCGCACACACCGAGACGGTCCTTCACCTGCTGAGCCGCTTCGAGTACGGACCCTTCGTCGTGCACGTCGGCCACGATGACTTCCGCCGTCCCGCCCTTCTCGTGAATTCCAGCCGCGACCTTATCCAGCAACTCGGAATTTCGCGCCAGCAGAGCCACGGCTGCGCCGCCTGCCGCAAGCGATTCCGCCATCTGCCGGCCCAATCCCTTGCTGGCTCCAGTAACAACGGCGATATGACCTTCGAGAGCTTGACTCAAGACAACATCCTCCTCAGACAAAGAGTCCAGGATACCAAGCCGCCAGAAGGCAACCAG
>JAQCLD010000134.1 GCA_027592785.1 Acidobacteriota bacterium | reverse complement strand
CCCTGCTTACTAGACTCTCCGCTTCCCACGCCGCTGCTGCTCCTCGCTTACCCACGGATCGGGGCCCCGGCCAAGCCCACCAAACCGGGCGGGCACTGTGCCGCCAATCGATCAACCGTCGTAAGATAACTGTCAGGAGTGGAGCTTTTCCGCTCATCGGCATCGGCAAGATGTTAGACGAACCCAGTAGTAGTTGCGAAAAGGGGCGAATGTCCATCCGGGCGCTCTCTTTGGCTGAGCGTTCGGTGATGGGTTTCGATAGAAATGGCGAGCGTCTCGACAGCTCAAGAGCGCTTGGTCTACTTGACCGAGCTAACCGGTCTGCGCCTCGAAGGTCCCAATGGCGACCGGATCGGGCGCGTCCGTGACGCTGCCTTAGCGCCCCGCGAACATCCGCGCCGCGTCTCTCGCTTCCTGTTCGGCGACAGTCGAACTCGCTTCCAAGTTCGCTTCGATCAGGTCGCCTCCATCACCTCCGATTGCATCGTCCTTTCCGACGATAACTTCGCGCCCTATCACTCCGACGACTTCCACCTGCTACTGGCCCACGATCTGCTCGACCAGCAAATCGTCGACGTCAACGGTCGCAAAGTCGTTCGCGTCAACGACGTCTCCCTGCGCGTAGAGCACGCTAACAACCGCGATGAACTCTGGCTCCAAGAAGTCGGCGTCGGCCTACGAGGAGCTTTCCGTCGCCTCACCGAAGGCCTCCTACCTCGCGGAGCGATTCGTGCGCTGCAGGAGCGGATCCCCGAAAATCGCATTCCCTGGGAATACTGCAACATCGTCGAACCCGATCCGCAGCGCCGTCTTAAACTGCTGATCTCGCACGATCGCCTCAGCTTGCTCCACCCGGCCGACTTGGCCGACATCGTCGAAGAACTCGGCCCCGCCGAGCGCGAGGCGCTCTTCGAAACTTTCGGCACCGAGTTCGCCGCCCAGGCTCTCGAAGAAGTCGATCAGAAAATCCAAGTCAGCATCCTCAATTCTCTCGATCGCGACCGCGCCGCCGACATCCTGGAGGAGATGGCCCCAGACTCGGCCGCCGACCTGCTCAATGCCCTCGACGACCAACGCTCCGAAGACATCCTCGAAGAGATGGAAGACGAGCCCGCCGCAGACGTCGGAGAACTCCTCGAGTACGACGAAGACACCGCCGGCGGGATGATGACCAACTATTTCTTGTCGCTCCCGCAGGACGCCACCGTCCTCGATGCCATCGACGGGATGCGCCGCGAAGACTACCTCGTCAAGACGCTCACCCATGTCTTCCTCGTCGACGATGACGAACGACTCACCGCCTCCGTCCCTGTAGGCCGCCTACTGATCGCCGACCCCAATCAGCCGCTCAAACCTCTTGCCTTCCGCGAGACCGCCCGCGTCGACGTCGCCTCCGACGGCAGCCGGGTGATCGAGATATTCGACAAGTACAATTGCTACTCCCTGCCCGTCGTCGATGAACTCGGCGTCCTGCTCGGAGTCATCACCGCGGACGACGTGATCGCGGTCCTCAAAGATCGCTAGAAAAACGAAGACGACTCCGATGAACGCTCTTCTCAAAGGCACACGCCGGCACATCGTCTTCTTCTTTGCCCTGCTCGGTCCTGGATTTATCACCGCCATGGTCGACAACGACGCCGGCGGCATCTTCACCTACTCCGAAGCCGGAGCCCTGTGGGGCTATAACCTGCTCTGGACGCTCATCCCCATCACGCTTGCTCTCATCGTCAGCCAAGAAATGTGCTCGCGCATGGGCGCCGTCACAGGCAAAGGCCTCTCCGATCTCATCCGTGAAGAGTTCGGCCTCAGAACGACGTTCATCATCATGGTCGTTCTCCTGTTCGTGAACTTGGCCAACATCACTGCCAACTTCGCCGGCATCGCGGGCTCGCTCGAACTCTTTCACGTCAGCCGCTACATCAGCGTACCGATCGGCGCCGCACTCGTCTGGTTGCTCGTCGTCAACGGCACCTACAACAGCGTCGAAAAAGTCTTCCTGGTGGCGTCCACCTTCTACCTCGCCTACGTGGTCTCCGCACTCGCCGTAAGACCGGACTGGACGCGCGCTCTCCGAGCCACCGTTGAACCTGTCATCATCCCCGATGCCGCTTTCTTCGCGCTCCTGGTAGGGCTCGTCGGAACGTCCGTCGCGCCTTGGATGCAGTTCTATCTCCAAGCCGCGGTGGTCGAGAAAGGCATCGACGCCAAAAACTATCGCGACACACGCATCGAGGTCATTCTCGGTTGCGTCGTCATGTCCGTTATCGCCTTTTTCATCATCGTCGCCAGCGCCGGAGCCATCTACGATAAGGGCCCCCGCAGCATCACCGATGCCGCCGAAGCCGCTGAAGCCCTGCGGCCGCTAGGCGAGTTCGCCTATATTCTGTTTGCCGGCGGCCTCATGTCGGCCTCCCTATTCGCCGCTAGCATCCTCCCGCTTTCGACCGCCTACACCGTCTGTGAAGGACTCGGCTTCGAATCCGGGGTCAACCGTCGTTTCGACGAAGCGCCGACGTTCTATTGGATGTACACGCTGCTCATCGTCATCGGCGGCGGCTTGGTGCTCATCCCCGGACTCCCGCTCGTGCGCATGATCCTCTTCTCGCAGGTGCTCAACGGCATCCTGCTGCCGGTGATCCTGGTCTTCACGTTGCTGCTGGTCAATCGCAAAGATCTCATGCACGAGTGGACCAACTCGCGTCTCTACAACGCCATCGCCGGGGTCACCGTGGTCGTCATGATCGCTCTCTCGCTGATGCTGGCCTGGTTCTCCATTTGAGACTAGGCGAGCGGTCAGGCGATCCAACTAGGTAGAATTGCCTGCAAGGTATTCATGGCTAAGATCAGCATCATTAATAGGATCCTGGACGCTGGCGTCGTCCCGATTATTCGTTGCGACTCCGCCGAGCAGGCTCTAGGCGCGGCCCACGCCATCCACCGCGGCGGACTCTCCGTCCTCGAAGTCACCATGACCGTGCCCGGCGCCCTGGGCCTGCTTGAGAAGCTGAAAGCCGAGTTCGGCGACACGCTGCTGCTCGGCGCCGGTACCGTGCTCGATCCCGAAACCGCCCGCGCCTGCATGCTCGCCGGCGCCGAATTCCTAGTCACTCCCGGTCTCGATGTCCGCACTATCGAGATGGCCAAACGTTATTCGGTTGCGATCCTTCCCGGCGCCTTGACCCCGACCGAGATCCTCACTGCCTGGCAGGCCGGAGCCGACATGATCAAGGTATTCCCCTGCAGCGCCTTGGGCGGAGCGAGCTACATCAAGGCCGTCAAAGCTCCCCTGCCCCAGGTGCTCCTGGCTCCGACTGGCGGCGTCGACATCAACAACGTCGGCGAGTTCTTCGCTGCCGGCTCCGACGCTGTAGCCGTGGGCTCTTCCCTCGTCGGAACCGTGGCCCTGCGCGAAGGCCGCTTCGATGAAATCGAGAAAGCCACGGCTGCCTTCGTCAAAGCCGTCGCCAAGGCGCGGGCTTAGACTTCTAGCCCAGGACGGGCTGCACATCATTGAGCGTTCTCGACGAGCTTCCCCAAAACGCCTCCGTCGTCGTCATTCGGCTGCGTTCGCTGGGTGATGCCGTTCTCACAACGCCCGCCTTGCGACTGCTCAAGGCGGTGCGCCCCGACCTGCGCGTCTCCGTTGTGCTCGACGACGTCTTCGCGCCGTTGCTCGAAAGCTCTAGCGACATCGACGAGGTCATCCGAGCCGATCGTAAACGTCGCACACAGGCCATCCGCGAAATTCGCAAACGCCTCCCCGCGCTCTGCCTCAATCTTCACGGCGGCACGTCCAGCACCTGGATGACAGCTCTATCCGGCGCAAAGCATCGCGCCGGCTTCGGGCACTTCCGCATGGATTCCGTCTACAACATCCGCATCCCGCGCGCTCAACACGTGCTCGGCTTAGACGAAGACGCCGCCGTACACACCGCCCAGCACATCGCCTCCGCCATGTTCCATCTCGGAGTACCGCAAGGCGACATCCCCGCCGCGCGCCTCTTCGCCGCGCCGCTCCAGCGAGACCGCCCCTACGCGGTCCTGCACGTCGTCGCCGCCTATGAAACGAAGCAGTGGGCCGCCGAACGCTTCCGCGCCATCGCGGCGCATGTCGAACAAGTCCATCGGCTCGAACCGGTCATCATCGCCGGCCCCGGTCAAGATCACCTGCTCACCCAATTCGCCGGGCTCTCGACCATGCCCAACCTCGGAATTCCGCAGTTGATGAGTCTCATGGCTGGCGCCCATCTATTCATCGGCAACGATTCCGGCCCCGCCCACATCGCCGCAGCCTTCGGCAAACCCTGCGCCGTCATCTTCGGCTCCTCCAACTCCAAAGTTTGGGGACCGTGGAGAACGCCCTCCCAAGTCATCGAAACTCAATGGGACTGCAAGCCCTGCCCCGGCGACCGCTGTTACGCGTTTGACCAGCCGCGCTGTATCCTTTCGATAGAAGAAGCGTCCGTGGCCCGCGCCGTGGACGCCCTACTGCAAACGTCTTGAGCGAACTCGCACAACTCCTGCGCTACGTCCGCCCTCACGCCTCCAAGGTGGGCTTGTCGGTGTTCCTGATGGCCATCGTCGGCGCCAGCCACGGCTTGGTGGCCGTACTCATCGAGCCCGTCTTCGACCGTGTCCTCAATCCCGAGGCCGAGCACGGCCCGATCCGCCTGCTCGATATTCCGTTCTTCGGCAAGACCGTCGAACTCGGCGATATTCTGCCTGATTCCCTCGACGACGTCTGGACCATGATCGCCGTCGCCATTCTGGGCGTCTTCATCATCAAGGGCATCTGCGATTTCTTCGGCAACTATCTCGTCAACTACGCCGGCCTGGCAGGCGTGCGCGACCTGCGCAACCACGTCTACCAAGTCGTCCTCAATCAATCTCCCGCGTTCTTCCAAAAGCGCCACACCGGCAAACTGATCTCCTCACTCGTCAACGACATCGAACGCATACAGGTCGCGCTCTCCCACATCCTCGCCGACCTGCTGCGCCAAGGCTTCATCGTCATTGCCCTGCTTTGGGTGTTGCTCCAAACTGACTGGCGTCTCGCGCTCGTCAGTCTCACTGTTTTGCCCGCCGTGCTGATCCCCACGTCGCGCATCGGCCGCCGCATCCGCTCCACCACGCGGCGCGCCCAAGACGACCTCGGCGACCTAACCCAGATCCTGCACGAGACCATCGAAGGCAATCGCGTCGTAAAAGCCTTCGGCATGGAGGAGTTTGAAGAAGGCCGCTTCCGCAGTGCCGCCGACCGTCTCTTCTGGAACAACCTGCGCTACGTCCGCCAACAGGCTATCTCCTCGCCGCTTATCGAGGTCTTCGGCGCTCTCACCATCGTCGGCCTGCTGAGCTACGTCCGCCAACAGGTCATGCTCGAGCAGATGACCGCCGGCCAGTTCACCACTTTCGTCGTCGCCCTACTGATGCTCTATCAACCGATTAAGCGGCTCAACGGCATCTACAACATCTTCCAGCAGGCGCTCGGCTCGTCCCAACGCGTTTTCGAATACCTCGCGCATCCCCACGACGTCGCCGAATCTTCGAGCGCGGCCGACATGCCGCCCTTTGCTCACGACATCGTTTTCGAGAGCGTCAGCTTCCACTACCCCGAACACGACTCCGAGCCAACCCTCCGCGAAATCGATCTCACCGTCAACGCTGGTGAAGTCGTCGCCATCGTCGGTCCCAGCGGCGCAGGAAAATCCACACTGCTCAATCTCCTGCCGCGCTTCTTCGATCCCATCGCGGGGCGCATCCTCATCGACGGCAACGATCTCAAATCCCTCAAGCTCAGCTCCCTGCGATCGCAGATCGCCGTCGTCACCCAAGAGACCTTCCTCTTCGACGAGACAGTCTTCAACAACATCGCCTACGGACAACCCAACACGCCCCGCGAACAAGTCGTGCGCGCCGCCCAAGCCGCCATCGCCGACGAATTCATCGAGGCCATGCCCGACGGCTACCAAACGAATCTCGGCGAACGCGGCTATCGCCTCAGCGGAGGCCAGCGCCAGCGCATCTCCATCGCCCGCGCCCTGCTCAAAGACGCCCCCATCCTGCTGCTCGACGAGGCCACCTCGCACCTCGACACCGAGTCCGAAATGCTCGTCCAGAAGGCCCTCGGCAACTTGATGAAGGGCCGCACAGTAATCGTCGTCGCCCATCGGCTCTCTACCATCCGCAGCGCCGACAAAATCGTCGTCGTCGAAGACGGCAAGATCGTCGACATCGGCAAGCACGACCGCCTGCTAGCCTCCTCCCCCGTCTACCAACGCCTCTTCGAACTACAATCCGTCGACAGGCTGGACTAGCTACTCCTCTTTGGGCTCCATGCGCATCCGAGCCCCGAACGCCAGAGAGGGGTCAAATGCTAGAATTCAGCTCTAACTTTGGCCCAACCCGATACGCCGAGTAGGCTCGTTGAAACGCCGACCGCGTACTTTCTTACCTTTTCCTGCTACGGAACACGCTTGCACGGCGACGCTCGTGGGACCGTCGACCGATTCGCCAATGCGCCTGGTACGACGGTGCTGGCTACGAGCGGTCGTCGCGAGTGCTTCGAACAGTACCTGCTAAAGCACCGTCCGATCGCCCTAAACGCGTGCCAACGCGGTCTTGTGCTGAGCGCGATTCGTCGGCACTGCGAAGTGCGCGAGTGGCGACTCTACGCCGCTCACGTGAGAACCAATCACGTTCACGTAGTCTTGTGGGTGGATGTCCAGCCGGAGGACGCCATGGCGCAGTTGAAGCGCTACGCGTCCCGGGCGCTGAATCAGTCTGTCGGCAAGAATGGGCGTTGGTGGGCGCGTCATGGCAGTACGAGATACCTCTGGAACGAGAGGCAGATCGCGGAGGCAGTTAGCTATGTGGCTCATGAGCAGGGTGCGCCGATGGCCCTGTATCTCAACTAGGAGAGCGGCAGGTACGCCCCGAACTACTCCACTAACGACAGTCTTTCGTCTTGCACACGAGTCTCCTTCCAGCCCAAGACAGTCCCTCCTTCCTTCACAAAGAGCGATTCTCTCGGATCTGTTACCCATGTGCTTGGGTCAAACTGTTACCTATCTCGTCGGGTCGTACCCATCCGAGCCCCGAACGCCAGAGAGGGGTCAAATGCTAGAATTCAGCTCGACCTGAGAGCCTGAGGCGCCTTATTGATTCTTGGGCCTGTCACTCTCGGTCGTCACTCTCGGTCAGCGGCCTTCCGTCCGGACTGACGCGGATCCTGTCGGCGTAGGACTCTAGGCCTGCTGGATCAGTCACGTCAGTGTATTCCTCAACGACCTGAAACGGCTCGAGAGGATCGTCCGTCAATACAACCATTTTCTTGCCCGCGTGGTCGGCGATGAACCTCCATAACGCACGATTCAGGACGGGGTTCTCAAAATTCTTGAAATCTTCTCGTGATCCCATCCAAAACCCAAAAATCTCCTTCGCGTCGGTTTGGTCGACAGTCCTGAGAGCCTTACCGAGGAAAAGGTAGTCCCGCGTCTGCGGACAAGCTAGGTATGCGTATATCGCCATCGCTGTATCTACTGTATCGATCCGTCAAAGGGGCCCGAGGGGGCCCGAGGGACAGAAAAGGCCCCGTGCAGGGCCTTCGATTCTGATCGGGAGGACAAGAATCGGAACTAGTTGGCTTGCGTCTTCCGCCGCCGCAAGAACAGGGCAGCTAGGCCGCCTCCGAACAACAGCATGGTGGTTGGTTCGGGGACGGGTGAAGCTCCACCAATTTGGAATGTGATGAACTCATCCGTAAGCGCATCGGTAACGGTATAAGACGTACCGGGGATCATAAATAGGGAAGCAAAGGTCTGACCGGCAATCGACCAGCTTTGATCCGGAGACCACAGTCCGCCGACAAGATCGACTCCCCTAACGCCTAGGCCAGGGACCTGTATGCCGCCGTCGACAATATGGGTCGTAAAGCTTTTCGTTCCGCCGTCAACGGTCCAACCGAACACGCTGGTCGCCCAAGGATGGGCGGGGGCGCCAAGCGGAGCCCAAGGCGAGAAGTCCGTCCCTGGGTTGAAGCCGAACGACATATCGACTTGGCCAAACGATGTCCCGCCCATAACGTCATGGTTTCCGTTGTACTCGATACCCGTGCCGCCCCACTCGGAAACGCCCGCCTGGAGGATTAGGCCGTTGGTATCGATGACTCCAGAAGAATTCATGAAGACGTTGCCGCCGGACTCGGTAAACGTGAATATGATGCCTGCATAGCTCGGCGCGACCGAAACAACGAGCGCCGCTAGCATTGCCGAAATATTGAACCACCTTCTCACGACGAACCCTCCTGTCAAATCCATACCGCTACTTCCTGTCTTACCAACAGCAATTTCTTGTTCCTGGTCTTGAAACTTGTGTCCTTGAGAACTGGGGTACTCAAAAGACTGTAGCCAGCGACTGAGGGATACACAAGGTCCAATGGGGGGGAGTACCTGAGGAGCAGGACTATTCACGAGAAAGAAGAGGGTTCACTCTGCGCCGACTACGGGAGATCGAGGGAAGCCAGAGGGGACGGAGCCCAAAGCTGAACGACCGGTCCGATAGGTAACACTCTAAACCGGACGGATGGGTAACAGTATAGGCGGCAGTCAGTGGCCCCCGCGGGG
>JAQCLD010000029.1 GCA_027592785.1 Acidobacteriota bacterium | reverse complement strand
CCCTCCCGACACCTTCGCTCACCCCTACCGCGCCCTCGCCCTAATCCTTACCGACGGATTTGGGGCAGGGCTCGCGCCCTATACTGAATACGTTTTGACCGCCTCGAAAAGTTGGGTTCTGCTCGCGGTCGGCTGTTGCCTCGCGCTGACGGCCGGACTGGGGGTTCGTTTAGCAGGCCAAACAACCTCTCCGCTAGTCATCCAGGTGGACATCGACAGGGTTGTGCACCCTTTGACGGCGGAAATCGTGGCGAGCGCGATCGAACAAGCCGAGAAGCGCAACGCAGCCCTAGTTTTGGTCCGCCTCGATACGCCCGGCGGCCTGTTGAGCGCCACCGAGGACATCATCCGGCAACTGATTGCTTCGAAGGTTCCGGTGGTTACCTACGTTGGGCCCAGCGGAGGCAAGGCGGCATCGGCAGGATTTCTGATCCTGGTAGCCGGCGATGTGGCGGCGATGGCTCCGGGGACGAACACGGGAGCGGCGCATCCGGTATTGGCGATGGGCGGCGAAATGGACGAGGTGATGAAGCTGAAAGTCGAGAACGACGCGGCCGCCAAGGTCCGAGCCATCACCGAAAAGCGCGGCCGCAATTCGGAACTCGCCGAAGAAGCGGTGATCTCAAGCCGCGCGTTCACCGAAGAAGAGGCTCTCGAACAAAACCTTATCGAGTTGATTTCACCAAATACGGCCGACCTGCTGTTGCAGCTGGACCGCAGAACCGTCAAGCGTTTCGACGGAACCGAAACAGTGCTGCATCTGCAAGGAGCCGTCGTTGAGCCCACGGCGCTCAGTTATCGGCAGCGGGTGTTATTGCCGCTGATCAATCCTGGCCTGGCACTGATCGTGCTGGTGTTGGGAGTGCTTGGTGTGTACGTGGAGTTCACTCACCCGGGACTGATTTTGCCGGGGGTGGCCGGGGGCGTGCTGGTTTTAGTCGGGCTGATGGCTCTCTCGTTGTTGCCGATCAACTGGGCGGGAGCGGCGCTGATCGTTTTTGGGGCTAGCTGTCTGGTGATGGAGGCGTTCGTCGTTTCGCATGGGGTACTGGCGATCGGCGGCATTGTAGCGATGGCGTTGGGCATAGTCATGCTGATTGACACGGAGATCCCGGAGCTGTCGATCGGCTGGGGAATGGCGCTGACGATTGTCGTCCCCTTTGCGCTGATCACGGTCTTTCTATTGCAGCTGGCCGTGCGGGCGTTTCGCTCCAAGGTGCTAACGGGCAGCGAAGCGCTGATTGACGCGATCGGCTCCGCCAGAACGGATATCGCCGAAGACGGCCGCGTCTTCATTCACGGAGAATTGTGGAACGCCAGCGCCTCGACGCCGATCGCCGCCGGCTCGAAAGTGCGTATATCAGCGGTGGATGGCCTACGGCTGACGGTGGAACCGGTAGAGGAATAGCGCCGCTCTGCTAAGCTAGCGCCGCAAAGGGGAATCACATGGGCTTTACTTGGATCGTCTTCGCCATCGTCGCGCTTTATCTTTTCAATAGCGTCAAGATCCTGATGGAGTACGAACGCGGGGTCGTCTTTCGGCTGGGCCGCTTGCTGCCCGCCGCCAAGGGCCCGGGCATGGTCTTCGTCTTCGCGCCGATTGACCGCATGGAGCGCATCTCGCTGCGAGTGGAGACGATGGACGTCCCGCCGCAGGACGTCGTGACGAAGGACAATGTCACGGTCAAGGTCAGTGCGGTGGTCTTCTTCCGGGTCGTCGAGCCGTTGAAAGCGGTCGTCGAGGTGGAGCAATTCGTTTATGCCACGTCGCAGTTAGCGCAGACGCGGCTGCGAGCCATCCTAGGCGAGGCGGAGTTGGACGAACTATTAGGCCAGCGCGAGAAGCTCAATGGACGACTACAGGGCACCCTCGATGAACAAACCGAGCAGTGGGGCATCAAGGTACAGGCCGTCGAAGTGAAACATGTCGACCTGCCGGAGTCGATGATCCGGGCGATCGCGCGGCAAGCCGAGGCTGAGCGCGAACGGCGCGCCAAGGTCATCCACGCGGACGGCGAGTTACAAGCCTCCTACAAGCTGGCTGAAGCGGCCAAGATGCTGGCCACCGAGCCCACCTCGATCACTTTGCGCTACCTGCAAACGCTGACCGAAATCGGCGTCGAGAAAAATACGACCGTGGTGTTCCCGCTTCCGATCGACCTGATTCAAGGCCTCTCGGCGTGGGCCCAATCTGCGGCAAAAGGCATACAGGACAAAACTGACAAAGGTTGAACCGGATGCGCTAGGGTTCTCGCCCTGTAGTGACTAGAATGGGAAGCGGAATGGCTGAGCAGCGAGACAGCGGGTTTGAACTTGTGCTGAGCAACCGGCAACTACTGAGCCTGTTCTTTGTGGTTGTGGTGTTTTTCGCGGCATTCTTTTCGGTGGGCTATGTTGTGGGATTTGGCCACGGCGAAGGCGCGCGGCCAGCGCCGGAATTGGCGGAAGCTCCGCCGCCCGCGCCCACCCAAGAGGAAGTTCGGCTGCCCGATAGCCTGCTGATGCCCGCCGAAGAAGGAGCGCCTGAACCGGCGGCAGCTCCGCGTCGCGTGGAAACCAAAGAGTCTCCTCGCGTTGTCGAAACGCCGCCTCCGCCCAAACCGGCTCCGACGCCCGCCCCTCCGCCAGCGCAGCAGAAGGCGGCTGCCACCGCGGCTGCTCCCACGCCGCGCCCTGCGACTCCGCCCACGCCGCGACCCGCCGGGCAGGCCGCGTCTGGACAGAGCACGGCAAGTGCGGCGGGCTACAACGTCCAAGTATCGGCAGTTCGCGTGGCGGCGGATGCGAACAGCGTCGCAAGCAATCTGAGAGGGAAAGGGTACCCGGCGCACATCGAAGCCGACCGCGGCGATGGATGGCATCGTGTCCTGGTAGGACCTTTCGCTAGCCGCGAAGCCGCCGAGGAAAGCCGGAAGCGGCTGACCACCGAGGGCTTCAACACCCTCCTCCGAGCGCCATAGGATTCCCAGGGTGTCTCTCATCCAAATCGCGCCGGGCGTTCGGCGGCCCGCGGAGCGGCTTCCAGAATGGTTGCGAAAGCCCGAAACAGCCGCTGTGGCCGTGCATGACCTGAAGGTCGAATTGCGCGAGCGGCGGCTGCACACGGTTTGCGAATCGGCGCGTTGCCCGAACATGCACGACTGCTTTTCGCGCAAGACGGCCACGTTCATGATCCTGGGCAATATTTGTACGCGCCGCTGCGGCTTTTGCGCGGTGCCGCAGGGCGAGGGCTCCCCCCTCGATGCGGGTGAGCCCCGCCATGTCGCCGAGATGGCGGCGCGCATGGGCCTGCGCTACGTGGTGATCACCAGCGTGAACCGTGATGAGTTGGCTGACGGCGGCTCCGCGCATTTCGCGGAAACGGTGCGGGAGACTCGCCGCGCGCTTCCGGACGCCAAAGTCGAAGTCCTCACCCCGGACTTTCTGGGCGACCGGCAAGCGGTGGCCAGGGTATTGGACGCCGGGCCCGACGTGTTCAATCACAACATGGAAACCGTGTCGCGGCTTTATTCGCGGGTCCGGCCACAGGCGGTTTATCAGCGTTCGCTGGACGTGCTGGCCTACGCGAAACAGCGCCGACCGGACGTATTGACCAAGTCCGGCTTGATGCTGGGCTTGGGCGAAGGGCGCGAAGAGGTGCGGCAGCTGTTGCGAGATCTCAGACGGGCGAGCGTGGACGTGGCGACGATAGGGCAGTATCTGCAGCCGCGCCGAAATCGGCTGCCTGTCGAGGAGTTCGTGACTCCCGCGCAGTTTGACGAATACCGCGAATACGGCGAAGCGATCGGCTTCCGCAGCGTGTTCAGCGGGCCGTTCGTCCGCAGCAGCTACATGGCGGACTTGGTCGCGGAAGGGGCTCAGCTTCCGTAGTGGGTGCGCGGGCCGTCGCGATAGGACTGGCGCTGCTGAGCGGGGTCCTTCAGGTACTGATTTTCCCGCGCTTTTCGTTCCCGTACTTGGCAGCGTTCGCGATCGCGCCACTGTTGTTGGCAGCCACCGAAGAGCCGCGCGCTTCGCGCCGCTTCTTGGCGGGCTGGTTGGCCGGTTGCGTTTTTTGGGGCGGCTCCTGTTACTGGATCTACGGCGTGATGCACGATTACGCGGATCTGAGCGGGCCGGCGGCGGCGGCTATTTTCGTTGGGTTCTTTCTCGCGAAGGGTTTACACCTGGGCGTGTTCGCGACGCTGGCCGGACCGCTGATGCGGCGGCCCTGGGCGCTTCCGGCGGTGGCCGCTCTGTGGGTGGCGATCGAGGGAACGCACCAGTACCTGGGCTTTACGTGGCTGCAGCTCGGCAATGCCGCGGCGAGCATGGAGGTTGTCGCCCGCTTGGCGCCGTTCGCCGGAGTCTACGGGCCCTCGTTCGTGTTGGCGGCAATCAATGTCGGCGTGGCGTTGCTCATCATGCGCCGTCCTCGGCTGCACTGGGCTGCATTGGCGTTGCTGCCTGCGCTTTTCCTTTTGCCGAAACTTCCTGACGGGGAGACCGGCGACCGCTACGCCAGGCTGGTGCAGCCGGCGGTCAATCCGAACTCGATTATTGACGGATGGACGCCGACGGAGAGTCAAGCGCATTTGCGAATGATGGAGGAACTCTCAACTGGGGGAGACGTCAAGCCGGACCTGCTGGTTTGGCCCGAATACAGCGTGCCCCTCTACTACTTCGACGTGGCCGGCTGGCCGGACTTCATGGCACGAATCGCTCGAGCCGTTGACGCGCCGTTCATCTTTAACGCGATCGCCTTCAAGGAGATCGACGGCGTGAGGCGACCGCTCAACAGCGCGCTGACCTTGGACGCTTCCGGAAAATTGGTTGGCCGCTACGCCAAGATGCACCTGGTCCCCTTCGGTGAATTCGTCCCCTGGCCCTTCTCGGCTTTCGTCGACAAGATCACGCTTCAATCTGGAGATTTCACGCCGGGCGACGAATCCGCGGTATCGAGGATCAACGGGCGCCAGGTGGGTGTGTACATCTGCTACGAGAATGCATTCGCCAGCGGAGTGAGACAGTTCACGGCAAACGGCGCCGAGGTGTTGATCAACATTTCGAACGACGGCTGGTACGGCACTACGGCGGCACGTTATCAACACTTGTTGCTGGCCCGTATGCGGGCGATTGAGAATCAGCGCTGGATTTTGCGCGCGACCGCGGACGGCATTACGACTTCGATTAACCGCGCGGGGCAGATCACGCAGCCGCTGGCGTCGTTCGAAGCTGGGGCGGTGAACGCCGGCTTTAGCTACTCGACCGAACTCAGCTGGTACGCGCGCTGGGGCGATTGGTTCTGGTGGCTGTGCGTAGCCATATTTGTGCCGCTTCTTCGACGGAAAATGGCCCGCAAGGGCAGTCGGGACCCGTCGGTAGCGACCAGCGCCAAGAGCCCCAAGGCGACCAGCACCAACGCTGGGGATCCGAGCCAAGAATAGTTCCAGCTGTGGGCCCAAGCGGCGGCAAGCGCCAAGACGCCGCCGAGCCAGGCACGGTGGGTACGCGCCATGATCGGCAGCAGTCCGATGAGCAGGACCTGGGCGACGATGCCGGCGATACCAATTTCGGCCATCAAACGGACCGGCTCAGCGCCGGAGAAAGCCGTTCCTGGCGTCGTCGGGAACTCCGCCCGATAGGCGACAGGGAAGGCGCCGAGACCGTGGCCGATCGCCTTCTTCTGCTGAAACAACTGCCACGCGGCCGTCGAAGCGGAATCGTCGCTGACGGGAGGATCCGTCCCGGCCTGGGCCAGCTGACCGATGATGCCGCCGGCAACTAGCGCGCCGGCCGCAACGCCGAGCGCCCCGGCGGAGGAAACGATGCGCCGCGCATTCTTACCTCGTCCGAGGGCCAGCGTCACGACTTCAACGATGAGAATGACCACGAGTTCGGCCGTGAGCAGCAAAAAGCCGGTCGGGGAGACAGCTGCTGCAGCTGAGGCGGCGAGAACCTCTGCGGCAGCGATTCCTAGAGCGCGCCGCCGGCTGTTATCGAGCGCGGTGATGAGCAAGATGGGAAAGAGCAGTTCCGCGAACACGGCGAAGTACTCGAAGCCAGCGAATGGACCGAAAGGCTGAAGGCCGGGAGCGGACCTCCAAAGAACGCCGCCGCCAGCAACCAAGGCCTGCAGCATGGCCATCAAGCCGACCCCGAGACCCAGCCAACACGCGGCGGTCGGCCAGGTCCCGCGGATCATGGGATCCGCTTGTACGTTGACCGCAATAACAAAGAACGCCAGGTAGGCTAGCCAAAGCGCCAACCCCGACTCGGTGGCATGAGTGGACGCCGAAAGCGAGAACAAAGTCTGCACGCCCGCGGCCCCAACGATGACAAGGAGCGGCAGATAGAAGCCGCTAGCCACGAAGCGATAAGGGTTTCGCAACTTTCTGATCGCCCAGGCAAGGGCCAGGGCGGCGAGCGCAACTTGAATGATCGTGACGGTAGGCGAATCGACAGCACCGAAGAGAAAGACGGCAAAGCCGGTCAATGCGATCAGGCCCAGGCTGGAAAGTTGGCGAAAACGATAGTAGAGAATCACGGAGCGGACGCCTCCGACGCCTCAGCTAGCGAGAGCCGCACGTCGCGCAGCGCGAATCCGCCAAGACGGCGCGCTTTGGATTCGATCTCAACATAGTGCAGTTCCAGGACGGCAGCTCGCGTCCCCTGAGGCACAACGAACGTCAGGTCTTCGTCATCCCAGAATCCTTCCGCATTGATCAAGGTTTCGAGTGGATGAATATCGGCGCCGGAATAAAGATCCCGGACAACCCATCCGAGGCAAGTTTGAATCGGCATGCCCTGCGTGGCGAAGTCGAAGCTGAGGGCGTAGACGCCAGGGACAACGGGGATGATCTGCGTGAGCAGCGCGATGCCGCTTTGCTGAACGCCGGAGAGCCGAAAGTCAATCATGCCGCGATCGCCTTGGACCGGCGGACGGGTCCACAACACACCTCGGTGGTCGTGGGCGGTCCAATCGAAACCGCGACCGGAAGGATCGGTCAAGAAGAACGGATTGGTCAAGATGCGCTGATCAGGGCCAAGCAAATGCCCATACGGGAGCAGGGCGCGGTCACAAAGAAGGTTCCACGCGCCGACGGCATCATCGACGAATCCCGCGGCGAGGAGCCGGTCCACGTATTGGGTCGCCAAATGGGTTTCGGCTTCGGTCACCACTGCGGAGAATCTCGGCCAGGCCTGGCGCATCGCGTCGAGTTGGCCCAGATCGTACAAGTAGGCGAAGTAACGACGATTGATCTCTGGTTCGTCGGGGATTGCCAAGTTGAGAATGGTCGCCGGATCCGCTTCGGCTCGCCAACCAAGAGACGCCGCCGCAGCGAGTTGCCCCGGATCGGCAAGGATCGACTCATTGGTCCAGCGCCAGACCTGGTCCCAATTCCCGCGTCGCGCGTAATAGTTGGCCAAGCTCCAGCGAGGCCTAAATCCTGCCTCCGAAGCGGCGGCGCTCAGTAGGGCGCTTTCCGCCTCATCGAAGCGCCCTACGCGTTCCAGTTCCAGCGCCAAGGCGATTCGCGGCGAACTAGCGCCTGGGGCTCGCTCGACCGCCTTCTGCAAGCTGGGAACGGCGCTGTCGGATTAGCCGTCCCTGGACTGCCTCAGTCCCAGGCGGAGCCAAGCGAGAGACCGGTCGGGGACTGTGGCGACAGCCCGCTCCAGGGAAACGAGCGAGGACTCTCCAATCCATGCTTCCGTCAAGGCGGAGCGCAGCGAGCTTTGCACGACGAAAACGCTGGCCGCTGCGACCAACACGACTGCAGGCAGCACAGCGTACCGCGAGTAGGTCGGAGAGGGCGGAGCGTCCGGTTTGGGCCGGGGAGGTTCGACGGCTTCCTGAGGGCCGATGGCTCCTTCGACCAACTCGGCGACGGCGATGGCGATCCATGGTTGGGAGGTTGAAGCGTTCGGATCCTGCTCGTGCCGGGACAAGGGGTCGCGTCTACTTTTGCTACGTCGACGGCGCCGCGGACGATCGAACATGAGGAAAATACAGCTAGTCGGCCGACTGTGTGGGGACGATCGGAACTCCCCGATTGTAACGCAGCGAATGCCGCCAAACTCAGTTACTCAGCGACTAGCAAGAAGTCCGCTAATGCGCATCCAGTCGGCCAGGCGGGATGGCCATGAACTCAGTACCGCATCGCTCCAAGCCAGACCGACGCCATGCGGGCCTCGTTCGTAAATGTGAAGCTCGGCAGGAATCTTGGCCCGTCGCAGGGCGAGATAAAAAAGAATGCTGTTCTCAGCCGGTACGGCCGTGTCTTCGTTGGTGTGGAAGAGGAAAACCGGGGGAGTCTCGGGGGTCACCTGCAGTTCCGTGGACAAGTGCGCCGCCAAAGCCGGATCGGGGTTATCGCCAAGCAGTTTGCGCTTGGAGCCTTGGTGAACATATTCGGTGGTCATGGAAATGACGGGGTAGGCCAGTACGGCGAAGTCGGGCCTCGAACTCAGGCGGTCGAGCGGATCTTCAGCCGCAGCTTGGCCCTTATCGAATAGGGTGGCGGCGCTTGAGGCGAGGTGGCCTCCAGCGGAAAAGCCCATAATCCCGATGCGGTCGGATTGGAAGCCATACTGCCCGGCGCGGCTGCGCACCCAGCGAAGGGCGCGTTGGGCGTCGCCGAGTTCGACGGGGTGATGGTATTTCGGGCCGAGGCGGTACTTAAGCACGAAGGCCGAGACGCCGAGCGAATTCCACCAGCGGGCGATCTGCTCTCCCTCGTGGTCAATTGCGAGGGCACGATAGCCGCCGCCGGGACACACCACCACCGCCGTTCCGACGGCCCGCTCGGGCGGCACAAGGTAGAGATCGAGAGTCGGGATATCCTCGTCCTGCTGACCCATCGCCCCCGGCGCATCGCCCGCCCACAGTCTGACTCTCTCGGGCGGCGCCCCGCCGCGCTGCGCCAAGAGCGGAGCGGTAACGAGAAGGGCGGAAAACAAGACGAGGGCATGTCGCATCGAGCGGCGATTGTATCAGAGACGGGGCGGCCAGCGGCGCCGGAGGCCCCTCGCCCGTACAATGAGTAGGCTATGCGCTGGTTGCTGGTTGCGCTGCTCGCCGCGTCGTCATTCGCCCAGGAGAGCCTGGTCGAGCAGGCGATTGAGGCGCTGCGCCAAAATGACTTTGCCGCGGCGGTCCCCTTGCTTGAAACCGCGGCCGAGGCGGAGCCCGAGAATGCCTCGATCCCATTCAATCTCGGCTACGCCCTAGCGCAGTTGCAACGTGACGATGAAGCGATCGCGGCCTATCGTCGAGCCCTGGAGATTGAGCCGGAGTTTCAGCCGGTATTTCTGAACTTGGGAGTTGTGCTGCTGAGAAACGGGAAGGCATCGGAGGCGGCTCCTTTGTTGGGCCGCGCGGCGGCGAATCGTCCCGATGACCCGCAGGTTCAGTACTTCCACGCCCATGCGCTTGCGGAAGCAGGCCAGGCGAGCGAGGCGATACCTATTTACGAGCGAGCGGCCGAGCTGGATCCGGGAGAGCCCTCGATCTGGATCGAGCTGGGTCAGGCGCAGGCGTCCCTGAATCAGATCGAATCCGCGGCGGCGAGCTACCAAAAAGCCGGCGAGTTGGATCCGCAGTTGCGCTCCTACCAAGTGCAACTCGCGGAGCAGGTAGAAAACTCCGGCGGACGAGAGCAGGCGTTGGAGATGTATCGGGGCTATCTCGAGGTCGAGCCGACGAACGTCGCCGTTCGCGAGCGCATCGGGATGCTGCTGCTGGAATTGGAGCGCTACGCGGAAGCAGCGAAGCAGTTGGAGGCCGTTGTCGATCAAAGTCCGACGGACGCTGCACGGGCGGCCCTGGCACAGGCCTATGTATTGGCGGACGATGCCGATACGGCTCGGCAGAGGCTGGCCGAAGCCGTGGCTGCCAACCCGAATGAAGCGGAGCTCCGCCTGCGGTACGGAGCCAGCCTGATACAAGTCCTGGACTATGAAGGCGCCCATACCCAATACCTCGCAGCTGTGCAACAGGCGCCAGATAACCCGGAGGCGTGGACGGGCTTAGCCTTTACCCTTTACCAGGTGGAGAACTACAGCGGTTCTCTGAAGGCGCTGGCTAATGCGGAGAAATTGGAACCGCTAAGACCCGCTAGTATCTATTTGCGGGCTATCACCGAGGACCGGCTCCAACTGTATAAGGAAGCTCAGGTGAGCTACAAGGCATTTCTGGCCGCTGCGCCAGGCATGGAAGATGAGGAATTCAAGTCGCGCCAAAGATTGCGCGTGATCGAATTGGTACTGAGCAAGCGATGAGATCTTTCCGTCCGGCAATCATCTGTCTATTCGTCGCGCTCGCGGGATCGGCGTTGGCTCAAGAAATTACTTGGGACGCCGTCAAGTCCGAGCCCGAACCGGAGAAGCAATCTCAAATAGCGCTAGAGCTGGCCCAGGCCGGCGTGGACGGTGTGGTCGAGGCCTACCGCCAGGGACTGCCGGAACAAGCCCGAGCGATGTTGGCCCGCATCGTGGAAGCCGTCGAGCTGTCGGTGACGGCGCTCGAAGCGACGGGAAAAAACGCACGCAGTCGTCCGAAGCATTTCAAGCGGGCGGAAATCGCAACCCACAAGCTGGCACGTAGTCTACGAAGCGCGCAACGTCAGCTAATTTATGATGAGCGAGAGGACTTGGAGCCGGTGATCAAGCGCATTGAAGCGATCAACGGCGAGATCCTTTCCGAGATCATGCAGACCAGGAGGTAAGTGAATGAAACGCGCTCCACTCCACGTTTTCAGCGTCGCGATGCTGGTTGCTACGCTGGCCTTCGGGCAAGAAATCTCGTTGACCAAAGACTTCCTGACGGAGTTCGAGGCCGACCAGATACGCTTGGCGCAAGATCCGAACGAGAGGGTTCCGTTCTATTTGCAGTTCGCGAAGTTGCGTATGGCGCTCATCGACCAGCTGCTGGCCAAGGAGGAGTTGGGCCGGGGCGCCAAGGTCCACGACAATCTCGCAGAAGTCGGACGAATCGTAGAAGCAGTGGACATGGTCATCGATGATGCGTTGTTGCGCGATGCTGATATCTCGAAGACGATACCGGTGCTGCTCAACACCGAGCGCGAACTGCTCAGCCGGCTAATGGCCATTCAAGAAAAAGACCTGGACGATTTGTGGCGTTACGAATTCGTCTTGGAAGACGCTATCTACGTGTTGGAAGATTCGATCGAAATTACTTCCGAGGATCTCGCCGCCCGCAAGAGCGGGCTCATCGAAGCGGACGGCGCTGAAAAGGCAGCCAGGGAAAAGACGATGAGCCAGGCGCGGCGGGAGGAAGTGCAAGAGGCCGAGCAAGTACAGCAGAAGGAAGAGAAGGAACGGGAGAAGAAGCGGCCGAGCCTGCTCAAGAAAGGAGAATCTCTGCCCAGTCAACAGAGATAACGGCGGTGAGTCTTCCGCGCGGCATCCTGGCGATTGGAATCCTGTCTCTGCTGGGCCTGGCGGTTGCCGCGCCGTGGGGGCTCTCGCAATTCCCGCTGTTCTTGGCGGGGCTGTCGGCGGCTTTTGGCCAGATCTGCCATCAAGAGCCCAGCCGTGCGTTGCTTGTTGAGGGCCTGCCGAGTCTGCTCTGCGCGCGCTGTTTGGGGGCCTTCGCGGGCGGATCTTTCGCGGTCCTCATGGCGACCCGGCTGTCGAAGAACTGGGTGCTCATGTTGCTTGCAGCGGGAGCTTCGGCGTGGCTCCTGGAGGCGGGCCTGGGGCCTTGGCCAGCCGAGGCCAGACTACTGGCCGGTTCGACGATCGGGCTAGCTCTGACAGCCCCATTTGCAGAGGCGTCTAAGCCGAAGATCTTGTGCTAGATTGGGGTTGAAGATGCTTCGTCTTCGACCTGCCCGCGGAGAGGTGGCTGAGAGGTCGAAAGCAGCGGTTTGCTAAACCGTCGTAGGGGCTTAAACCTCTACCGAGGGTTCGAATCCCTCCCTCTCCGCCATTTCAGTCAGTTACAGCTAATCAGATGTTGGGAGTCGGAGAGGCGTTCGCGCCTCAAAGACTCGTTTGGCAAATATTCTGCAAACCAAGCCTTACTGGAATCTGCATTCAGGCGTGGTTGTCGTCGGCTAGCGACTGCGACCGTTCGCGCGAATTTCGTTGAGTTGCGATTCGAGACGTTTGGCAACGTCCGGGACCTGGTCGATGAGGTTGGTTTCTTCGGTTATGTCCTCGGACAGATCGAAGAGCATGAAGGGGCCCTCAAAGGGTTTGCCCTTAGGCTCTTGGCGACCGCCGGAGCCGTTCCCGGCAATGAGCTTCCATCGTCCTTAGCGGATGGCAAACATCCCCGCCGCGGAGTGATGAATGACCGGTGCACGGTCGAATTACCCCTTGTCAGTGAGTAAGGGAAGCAGACTAAAGCTGTCTTCAGCGGCGTTATCGGGTAGCGATACTTCCGCGATGTCGGCAAGCGTAGCGAAGAAGTCGGTGAGGCTGATCGTCTGATCAGACTGAGAGCCAGCACGGACCTTGCCAGGCCAGCGAGCAAAGAAGGGCACATGATGACCGGCCTCCCAAACGTCAGCCTTGGTGCCTCGAAAAACGCCGTTAGACCTATGGTGAGTCTCATCGTAGGACTGAATCGTGGGATCCGTGACGTGGTCGGTTTCTCCCGGTTGAAGCCGATACATGTAGGAGCCGTTGTCTGACGTATAGATGACGAGCGTGTCTTCAGTCACACCAGCAGCTTCAAGAGCATTCAAGATCTGTCCAACGGTCCAATCGACTTGCACCACGAAGTCTCCATATGGACCAAGCTTCGACGAACCGACGAACCGCTTGTGCGGCAGGGTCGGTTTGTGCGGAGCTGTCAACGGGAAGTAGAGAAAGAAAGGCTGCTCTCGGCTAGCGCGTTCGTGAATGAAGGCGGTCGCTTCCGCTGTCAGGTCGTCGAGAGCATTCTCGGGGATCAAGTCGCGGCCGATTGGTCCGTGGCGAAGGAATCCAGGGAACTGCTGCGCCGACTGCAGAACAACGTTGCGTGTAATCTGGCCGTTGCGAATGTAGACGTAAGGCGGAAAATCGAGCGAAGCCGGGATGACGAACGAAAAGTCGAATCCACGTGTATGCGGGCCGTCGTTAACACCTTGCGTGAAATCGATATCTTGGTCGTTCGTCTTGCGGACAAAGCCTAGCCCCAGGTGCCACTTACCGACAATGCCCGTGTAATAGCCCTGCCGTTGAAGGCAGGAGCCAATCGTTTCACGTCCGTCTTCGATGAGTGGTTTACCGTAGCCGGTTAGAACGCCGGACTTCAATCGCCCCCGCCAGGAGTAGCGCCCAGTCATAAGGCCGTAACGGGTGGGCGTGCACACCGCCGAGGGCGTATGAGCGTCAAGGAAGGTCATCCCTTCCAAGGCAAGGCGATTAAGATTCGGCGTCGGGATGGTCGAATCTTTATTGAGCGCTTGAACGTCCCCATAGCCCATGTCATCGCCAAGGATGAATACGATGTTGGGCTTGTCGGCAGCCTGGGCGGATGCGGCAAGCAGCACAAAGACAGCAGATGCGAGGGCTAGGCGTTTCATATCTTTTTCCTTACGCGTTAGGGTTCCATGTCTGTAGCTGCCGAATCAACCCGACAACCACGGAAGGTTAAACCGCCTCAACTTAAAAGTCAGACTCCTACGCCAACCCCACCGACGAGTGCGCGGATCCAAAGCAGTGGAAGCCGCCAGAATTCGCACCTGAAGTTACGCCTGAATCGGGCTAGCGGGAGACGTGACGAACAGTCCCGCTACTCCGGCAGCGCTAAGGCCACCAATTCTGCCTCGTAGCCGGCCTGTGCGACGGCGCAGATGATGTACTGCCTGCCCTCGTGCATGTAGGTCATCGGCGCCGTATTCGTGGTGGCAGGCAACTCGACTCGGGCGACCTCCTCGCCGGTACGCTTGCTTACGGCGTGCAGCCAGGGGTCGCCGAACCGCCCTTCGCCGTAGAAGAGTAGGGTCTTGGTCGTGAGAATCGTGGCATGCGAGCGCTTGCCGGTCTTCGGAAGATCCACGCCTCGCACTGCCGGGTGGTTTTTGAGCGACTCCGGAGTGTCGCCATTGGGTATGCTCCAAACGTGTTTGCCCGTATTGAGGTCGATGGCGACGATGCTGCCGTAGGGCGGCTTCAATAGCTCAAGACCCTGCGGACCGCGGATACCGCCAGGGCCCAGCGAGATGTAGCCCGCGTTGGAACCCTTTGATGGTCCCGGCACCATCGAGATCACGCTGTGACCGCGCTCGGTAGCCACGTAGAGCATGCCTGTTTCGGGGTCAATAGAAGAACCGCCCGGAATGTTCGCGCCGCCGTTTGCGCCGGGAACGACGAACGTGCCTTTGGTTCCGTCCGGCGCCTCGGCGAGCGACGGAGGTGTAAAAATGCCGCCCATGCGGTACTGCCGAGCGATCTGCAGGGCCTGCTGGCGCAGTTCGGGCGTGAAATCGATGAGGTCGTCTTCAGTGAGGCCCTGCTTCTCGAAAGCAGCCGGCAGGGTAACGAACGGCTGAGTCGGCGATGTCCGCTCACCCAGAATATCGGAGGCGGGAACCGGGCGCTCTTCTATGGGCCACACGGGCTCTCCGGTCTCACGATTGAACACGTAGGCCCAGCCCTGCTTGGTCGTCTGCACGATGGCAGGAATCCGCCGACCGTCCACTGTAATGTCAACCGCTTTGGGGGCGTTCGGGTTGTCGTAGTTCCAGACGTCGTGGTGTACCAGCTGGAAGTGCCAAGCCCGCTTGCCGGTCTCCACGTCGAGCGCGATCAAGCTAGTGCCGTACAGGTTGTCTCCGCGTCGGTCGCCGCCGTAATAGTCATTGGATGGCGTATCAGTGGGGATGAAGACGAGTCCACGTTCGGAATCGGCCGAGAGCGGCGCCCAGGCAGAGATGTTGCCGATGTAGGTGGAGGAATCGCCTTCCCAGGTCTCGAAGCCGAATTCCCCGGGCTGAGGCAGGACGTGGAAGATCCACTTCATCACGCCAGTCTTCGCGTCGTAACCGCGGATGTGCCCCGGAATATTCTCCTTCTTGTCGGGATAGTAGCCGCGGTCGTGCGAGTTTCCCACGATGACGACGCCATTGACTACGATCGGAGGAGCAGAAGCCGTGATGTCGCCGCTATCGAGCACGCCGCGGTCCGGATCGACGGGATAATCGCCCAGGCCCAGGTGCAGATCAACGATGCCGTTGATTCCGAAGTACGGAATGGGCTGCCCGGTCTCAGCGTCTAACGCCGCCATGTAATAGCCCGGCGTTACCACGTAGATAACGCCCCTGCCCTGGACTTCTGCATATGCGACGCTTTTGCCGTAGTTCTTGCGCGTGGATGCCTCCCACCTCGGGTTGTCCTTCATCCGCCACATCCAGAGCGTCTCGCCGGTCGCGGGGTTGATGGCCACGACGGCGCGGCGCTGACCTGCCAAGGTATACAGAGTGCCGTTGACGTAGAGCGGCGTGGCCCGGTAGATGAAGTCCGGCGTCGGCCCGTAGTTGGCGGCCCTCCAACGCCAAGCCACCTCCAGATCGATAACGTTGTCGGCGCCGACCTGATCGACGGGGGAATAGCGAGTGCTGCGCTCGTCGCCGCCCCAGTAACGCCACTCGCCATTCTCGGTTCCGACTTGAGCGACAGCAGGAATGGTCCACGTCGTCGTGAACGCCATCAGCAAGCCCATCCACAGGAGGATTAGCTCCCTTTTCTTGGCAGTCGTCGTCATGGTCTTTCCTCAGTTTCAGGAACAACTTCAATTCGGATCAGCTTGAGCTTTCGAAGGAGGTTCGGCAGGTCTGTATCTCCCGCCGGAAGTCCATTCAAGCGGAACAAGTACGCCAGCACAGCCGCGTATTCCGATCGCTTAAGGCTGCTGGGGTTGTCCTCTGGCATCTTCGTTCGGATGACCTCAAAAGGGGCATCCGCCGTCTGACCGGACCAGGCATCGATGAATCCTGCGCCGATGAACTGTTCCGGTTGGTGGCATCCCTTGCAGGCCCCGGCAAATACCGTCGCGCCGCGTTCGGCCTGAGCGATTGTGAAGATGCCGTCGCGCACCGTCACCGGTGCGTTCTTCTCTTCAGGAGCCTGGGCCGAAACAGGGTGCGCGACCGGCGAGAGGAGCAGCGCGAACCCAGCCATCACTTTGGCAATCGTAGTCATCCGGCTAATTGCGGGTTTAGTGATAACACTATCTGGGTAGCGCTGTCTCGACTGAACTCTCTAATTGGGCGCCGACCTATCAAGACCGCCTACCGACTGCAACACTTTCGTGAGTCCGAGAAGGTACAAATGCGACGTCCTGATCATTGGAACTGCCCGTCGCGTCGTAGAGGTAGGCGCGGTCGGCTATACTTGGCCCCACCCGACCCACCGCGTGGGGCGCCCTTACTAGCGGGGGCTCGATATTGCGGCTGAGGATGGAGGTACCGATGCGAATTTCGATTCTTGGTTGGATTGTCGTCGCCCTTTGTAGCGTGTTGCACGGCTGTGCTTCCTCCGACTCTCCCCAGCGCGGCCGACCACCGAATTTCATCGTGATTCTCACGGACGACCAGGGTTTTGGGGACGTCGGGATCCACGGCAACGCTGAAATCCGAACACCTACGTTGGATCGGTTCGCGACCGAGGGCATCGAGTTATTTCGATTTTATGTAGAGCCAGTCTGCGCCCCCACGCGCGCGGCACTGATGACCGGCCGCTACCACTACCGCTCCGGGGTCATTCACACATCCAGGGGCGGTGCAAAGATGCACGGCGAAGAAAACACTGTAGCGGAGATGCTACAGAGCGCCGGCTATCGCACTGGGTTGTTTGGCAAGTGGCACTTGGGGGACAACTACCCGATGCGTCCCACGGACCAGGGGTTTGAAGAGGCTCTCTGGCACAAGTCCGGGGGCATAGGACAAGCGCCAGACAAGCCTAATAGTTATTTCGACCCATGGCTCTGGCGCGACAACGCGAAGGTCTCGTCGGAGGGCTACTGCACCGACATTTTCTTTGACGGCGCAATGGACTTCGCCGAACGCCATCGGGAGGAGCCGTTTTTTATCTACCTACCGACAAATGCCCCACACACGCCCCTCGAAGTGGCTGATTCCTACTGGAAACCGTACGCCGACGCCGGCCTGGACGAAACGACCGCGCGGGTTTATGGCATGGTCGAAAACATCGATCAGAACCTTGAGCGATTGCTGGACCGCCTCGACGAGTTGGGGCTGCGCGACAACACGGTGATTGCCGTCATCAGCGACAACGGACCACAACAGAGCCGTTACACGGCTGACCTGCGAGGACTCAAGGGCACGGCCTACGAAGGAGGCATACGGGCCCTCAGCTTCTGGCAATGGCCAGATGGTATTGAGGGAGGTCGTAAAATCGACGCTGTCGCCGGCCACATCGACGTCGCACCGACTTTACTCGAATGGGCGGGCATCGCTGCGCCCTCGGATCGACTATTCGACGGTGCAAGCCTTGCCGCACTCTTCCGCGGCGACCCGATTGCTGAGCGAACACACTTCTCCCAGGTACATCGCGGCCTAACGCCCAAGCTCTATCAGAATGCAGCCGTTGTCGCAGGTCAATACAAACTGCTACTGGGGCCAGACACTTTCAACGACGAAGACTGGTCTTACAATGACGAGCCTCCAATAGAGTTGTATGACCTGGAGGCTGACCCGGGCGAATCACACGACATTGCCGACGACTTACCGGCGTTGGCTGAGGAGCTGCGGGGGCGTTACGAGGACTGGTTCTCTGACGTGCGAGCTACTCGTGACTTTGTGCCCGGCGTAATCCAAATTGACAGTGGCGCTGAAGACCCCGTCGTGCTGTCTCGCTACCAAGACTCGACCTTTATCGATGGCGTCCCGACGAGTTGGAGTATCGCGGTCGTCGAGGCGGGACAGTATGAGCTACAGGTTGAGACGGCTGGAGATACTTCGGCGACGACGATTCACATCGATATCAGCGGCAAGCGCCAAGAGCTCCCACTTCTCGCTGGCAGTCGCAGTGTCGTAGTAGACCTCCCTGCGGGACCGGCCGAACTCGATGTCTGGGTCCAGACGCCGGGAACGGAACGCCGAATACCAGCGGACAACTCAACACTGGGCGACGTGACGATATCCAGAGTTCGGTGAGAGGCCGCCCGGCGCCGGGAAGGCACAACGGGATACAGTGGCGAGATCTCCTGTTTACGCCAGTATCCGTGAAACTTCGCTGTACGAATTTGAATCAGTCCTTCTCGGGAGCAAACGACCGCGTTGAGGTTTTGCGCGACTTGAATCTGGAAACGCGGGAGCGCGAGTTTCTGACCATCGTTGGTCCGAGCGGCTGCGGCAAGACGACGATTCTGAGGCTGCTCGCCGGGCTGGCTAAGCCTACGGACGGTCTAGTGGAACGGCTTCCCGCCGCTGGCGACCAGTCGGACCGGGTGCTGATGGTCTTCCAAGAGGACAACTTGTTCCCTTGGCTGAATCTGATCGACAACGCCTGCTTTGGTTTAGAGATGCAGGGCGTGTCGCGGGAAGATCGAGAGCGTAGATGCCGGATCTGGATGGAGCGGGTGGGGCTGGCCGGCCGCGAGAAGGCCTATCCGCACGAGCTTTCGACGGGAATGAAACAGCGCGTCGCGTTGATTCGAGCGTTCCTCAGCGATCCGGCCGTGTTGTTACTGGACGAACCATTTGCCGCGTTAGACTACCAGACAAGACTCCGGATGCAGCATGATCTACTGGAGCTTTGGGACGAGAGCAACCGCTCAATCGTTTTCGTGACGCATGACGTGGATGAAGGGATCTTCTTGAGCGACCGCATTCTGGTGTTGAGCAATCGGCCATCAACCGTGATCGAAGAGTTCGAGGTCAGGACGCCCAGGCCGCGAAACGCCGGCAGCGCACCTCCCACGGAGACAATTGACTTGAAGCGGAAGATTCTGACCGCCCTTCAACTGCCGGTAGGAAAGGCCTTGAGGGCTGCGGGATAGA
This sequence comes from Acidobacteriota bacterium, assembly GCA_027592785.1. Lineage (GTDB taxonomy): Bacteria > Acidobacteriota > Terriglobia > Bryobacterales > UBA6623 > CAMPKL01. The sequence goes on along the minus strand of JAQCLD010000029.1, from coordinate 26,712 downwards.
CCTTGGGCATCGGGTCGAACCTTCGTAACTACTGGGGCATCACGGCGGGCGTGCGGGCCTACTCGCGGCAGCCAATTCCTGAGAACCTGGCTGAGGTCGTTCGACGTCAAGTCGACGAACGGGAGGAAACTTGGCTGGCGCTGGTGCAGCGGGCGATATTCGCAAACACCCAACATCCCTACAAACGCCTATTCGATCTAGCCGGTTGCGAGTTCGGTGATCTCGAACAGTCAGTGCGCTCGATCGGCTTGGAACCAGCGTTGGAAAAACTCTACGACGGCGGCGTGTACCTCACGGAGTCCGAGTTCAAAGGCAAGACGTCGATCGTGCGAGGCGGCCAAGAGATTCCATCCGCGCCCGGCGACTTCCACAATCGCGCTGAGGAAGCGTGGATTGAGGTCGCGACCGGGGGCAGCAGCGGCAAGCCGAGGCCGCTCGATTACGGCACGGGCAGTCTGCTCACCCGCGACATCATCAGCGCGTTAACGATCGGTGAGTTCAACTTGCACGACTACGCACGGTTGATGGTCCGTCCCGTCTTGCCGTCAGCGATCGGCGTGATGATGGGTCTCTCGATGAGCCGCATGGGATGTCCGATCGACCGCTGGTTCGCCACGGGCGGCTCGGCGGCGGACTCATTCCACTATCGAGCGCTCACGCGCTATCTGGTGCATGTCGGGCGGCTCCACGGTGCTACGGTTCCCGCGCCGGAGTATTTGGCCCAGGGCGATTTTGCCGCTCCCATTGAGTGGATCGCACGAGAAAAAGCGAATGGCAGACAAACTATGCTTTCCGCCTTCGTGAGTCCCGCTGTACGGATGGCCGCGCTCGCGATGGAGCGAGGCTTGGATGTTCAAGGGACGATTGTAGTCGCTGGCGGCGAAACCGTGACGGACGCCAAGTTGACGGTGCTGAAGCACGCTGGCATGCGCCTTTCGGCTCGTTACTGGATTTCGGAGATTGGCCCCATCGGGATCGGTTGCAGCAACATGCTGAACGAGGGCCGCACGCATCTCATGCGCCATGCGGTGGCGGTGATTTCGCGGCCGCGGCTGGAGCCGATCACGCAAACACGCGTCCAGGGGCTGCACTTCACTTCGGTGTCGCCGCTCTGCGCGTCCGTTCTGATCAACGCGGAGATGGGCGACGCGGCGGTGTTGGAGAGAACAGACTGCGACTGCACGCTGGGTCGTGCCGGTCTCAACTGGGAGATTCGTGACATCGCCAGCTACTCCAAACTGACGGGCCAGGGAATGACGCTCCTAGGCACCGACATCGTCGCCGTGTTGGAAGAACGCCTACCCAACAGATTTGGGGGTGGTCCGGCGGACTATCAGTTGGTTCAGTTCCAAGCAGAAGGGCAGACGGAGTTGGAGTTGCGCGTCAGTCCGCGGGTCGGGGTAGGCAATCTCGCGGATGTGAAGCGCGAGTTTACGAGCGCTTTGCGAGGCGTTTACGGCGGTTCGTTGGCGACGCGAGTTTGGGAGCACTCCGATGGCCTGAAAGTCGTCGAGCGCGAGCCTTCGGCGACACCAGCCGGCAAGGTGTTGCCGCTGCACTTGGTACGCGGTTCGGCGGAGAATAGGGGAGCGCATGAATCGTAGATTTTTCTTCCTGGGCGGCCTCGGCGTGCTGGCAGGATGCGGGAGTACTGTTTCGCAGTCCGGGAGGCCGCATATCATCGCGGCGACCCCACCCTACGTGACCACCTTCCCAATTTACGTCGCACAAGAGGCGGGCTACTTTGAGTCGGCTGGGCTTGATGTGGAATTCCAAGAGCACCCCAGCTCGACGACGACGACAGCGCTGCTGGCCGGGGGCGAAGTGGACGTTTCGTTCTGAGCATTCCATCCCTCGATGATCAACTTGATTAGTCGCGGAGCCCAGATGCGCTACGCTGCGGGCCGCGAGATCGCTACCCAAGAGTGCAATAGCCGCATGGTGCTTTACGGCCGAGCGGACACCTTCCCCGACGGGCTGCGGGACCTGCGCCAGTTGGCCGGTAAACGATTTTCGGTGGCGCGCCAAGGCAATATCGGGGAATTTGCGGTTGACACGATGCTCGATAGTGTCGGACTCACGACCGCCGACATGCAGGTCAGCTACCTGCGGGAGGCCGACGCCGCAGCCGCGTTAGTGGAAGGCCATATACATGCCATGGTGGCGTCGCAGTCGCAATATGACCTGGGCGGCGCCTTCGGAACCCTAGTAGTCCGGGGGCCGTCGCTGGCGGACGTACTACCCGGCTTCCAGTTCTCGTTCGCTGTTTTCGGCCAGAAGATGCTGGAAGGCGATCAGGAGATGGGCGTCTCGTTCTTACTGGCCTACTTGAAGGGCGCGCGAGACTACCTACAGGGCGCAACTGCTCAGTTCGTCGAGGCGTTCGCCGCGAAGCACAACCTGGACCCGCAATCGATACGCCAGGGATGCCGCCAGACGCTAGAGCCGACGGGGCGCTTGAATCGGGACAGCTTTGAACGATTCGTCGCCTGGGGCATCAAGAAGGGCTACTGCGACTCGGACACGAGCGACATTGAGCCCTTTGAGACGAGGTTCATCGACGAAGCCGCTCGGCGGTTGGAAGCGGTCGCCTAGAAGATGAACAGTCTTCGCCAAGTCGCCTGGGCTCTTTGGGTTCCGCTGACCGCGTTGGCTGTTTGGCAGGTTTTGGCAACATACGGCGTGCTCAACTCTCTGTTCTTCCCTCGTCCAACGGAAATCGTGAGGATAGGGGCCGAGATGGCAGTAAACGGAGAGCTCTATGTCGCGCTCCAGTCGACGCTGCAGAATATCCTGATCGGCTACGTGCTGGGATGCTCGGCGGGGCTGGCGTGCGGCGTAGCGATGGGACGCTACGCCGCGGTCCGCCGATCGCTGGAGACCGTCATTGCCGCGCTGTATTCCACGCCGAAGCTCAGCCTGTTTCCGCTGCTGCTGCTGCTGTTCGGCGTCAACGACGTGCCGCGCATCCTCATCACGGCAATCGCTTGTTTCATCGTGCTGGCGTTCCATGGCCAGGACGCGGTCGACGCGGTCGGCCGGACGTATCCCGAGGTTGCCGCGGTCTATGGGGCCACCCCGTCCATGCTCGTCAGGAAGGTTTATATCCCTGCGGCGCTGCCGACGCTCTTCACTGGTTTACGGCTGGCCGTGGGGCGCGCTATGGTTGTCGCGATATCGGTGGAGATGGTCAGTTCGAATCAGGGGCTCAGCGGACTGATCTGGCTGTCGTGGCAAAGCTTCGCCGTCGAGAAGCTATTTGTTGGGGTGGCAATCGCCGGACTGCTGGGCGCTTTCTTCCATGTCTCATTGCGCTGGCTGGAGAAGCGTCTGATTCCGTGGAAAACGGTTGCCGCCGGCTAGATGTCCCCTTGCGTCCCGCCTAGCTCTGCGATAGTCTCAGAACGGCTGCCATGTTCTGTAAGAAGTGCAGATTCCCGATCGAGGCCGAGGACCTTTTCTGCCGCCGTTGCGGCGTGGAAACACCCGCGGGCAAAGACGCCAAGGTCTTGGTAAAGCAGAAGCTGCGCCGCTCTCGGGGCGATCAAAGAGTGGCCGGAGTCTGCGGCGGAGTCGCTCGGTACCTGCGCCAGGATCCCAAGGTCGTCAGGGCTCTGTGGGCCGGCGCGTCTGTGCTGCCTCCCTTCCCCGGGCTATTCGCCTACGGTGTTTGCTGGGCGGTCATGCCCAAAGAGACGAAGAAGGCGAAGTCGTCCCAGGCCCCGCGCGAGGTCGTCGAGACGAAGTCACTCAGGGGGTAAACAGTATCGCCTGGCCGCCCTGGATGCGGACCGCGCGGCTGCCCTGTAGTATCCCTAAGACCTGGGGCCCGAACATCTCCCAAGCTCCTGCTCCCAGTAAGCCCGAGTCTCTGAGTTCTTCCGCTGATTGGAAGTCGCCGCGCAACAACAGCAGCGGCGTGTCGCCTGGCATCAGATAGCGCAACGGAACATCATTCTCTTGCGCCAGCAGGTTGAGCAGACATTTGAGCACTGCCGCCGCGGCCCCTTCCGCCTGGGTCGGCTCGGCCTTGCGTGGCGGATCGACCAACTCTTCTTCGGGTTTTTCGAGTCCGCGCTGAATCGCGGCGATGATCTTCTCAGCACCGTAGTCCCGGACTCTTTGTCCCAGTCCGCGGAACTGGGCCAAGTCCTCCGGCGTGGCCGGGCGGGCCCTAGCCAGCTGGACGAGCGCCGCGTCTTCAGCCAGCCAGCGTCGCGGGATGTCGGCCTTGCGTACGCGTTGCTCACGCCATTCCGCCAGTTCCACAAGGATGGCGTATTCCCTGGGCGACAGCCGCGTCGAGCTGGCAATCTTCGCCGCCGGAGAAGCTCCGTTTCCGTTGAAGCGCGCTGAATCACCCAGCTCCGCCGCCAACTCAAGCGCCCATTTCGTGCGCCCCCGACTGTCGAGGTCCTCGATCAGCAGCTCCGCCAACTCGACAAGGTAAATGACGTCGGCAGCTGCGTATTCTGCCATCGCTTCCGGCAGAGGACGTTGCAGCCAGTTTGTGCGCGTGTGCCCCTTGGGCAAATCCACTTTGAGGGTCTTGCGCAACAGCGGCGCCAGGCCGATTTGTTCGCCTCGACCGGTTAATGCCGCCCCGATCGAGGTATCGAACAAGGGAGCCGCGACAATTCCATAAAGATTCGCCAAGCACTCTTGGTCCTGTTCGGCGGAGTGGGCGACCTTGAGAACATCTGGGCTGGTTAAAACATCCAGCAGAGGCTGAAGGTCTTCCTTAGAAACCGCGAGCGGGTCGACCAGCCAGGTATCCTCAGCGTCGGCTATTTGGAGTAAACCGAGTTGCGGAAAATAGGTTTTCTCCCGCAGAAATTCGGTATCGAAGGCGAGCAAGGGCTGCTGCGCGAGATGCCCGGCGATCTCCGCGATGCGAGCCGCGTCAACGATGATTTCAGTTGGTCCAGGACGATGGGCGCGGACGCTTGAGTTTCGGGTTCGACGCCGGCGCGGGCGCTCACGTTGTGGCATGGGTGAAGGGTTGAGCCTAACAGAAAGGGAGCGCTGGTTGCTCGGCAGATCAAGCGTAGCGTCTTTCGGCTCGCGGCGAAATCCTCGAAAGGATCTCGTAAGGAATCGTGTCACAGAGCAGCGCCAGCTCCGCCGCGGTTACGCCGTCGCCTATCAGAATGGCCTCGTCCGCCGACGAAACAGCTGGGTTGGAGGTGGCGTCAATGAGGGTGATATCCATGCTGACCTTGCCGACGACGGGTCGTTTGCGTCCTTGGACGACGACCATTCCCTTGTCGGAGAGGGCCCTGGAATACCCGTCGCCGTAGCCGACCGAGAGGGCGGCGATGCGCATCGTGGTTGGCGCCACAAACCCTCCGCCGTAGCCCAGCCTGGCCCCGGCAGGAACTTCCCGGACCGCGAGGATGTTGCACCTCCACTCCAAGGCTGGCTGCAGGTCGAGCCGCGAAGGCTCACCCCCCGGCGCCGGGTTCACGTAGCCGTATAGCGCTAGCCCGCAGCGCACCAAGTTGCCCTGCGAAAGGTCTCCGTAAGCTACCGCCGCGCTGTTTCCATAGTGCACGAAGGGCGGCTGCAGCCCGCTGGCCGCCAGGCTATCGCGTAGATCGAAAAAACGCTGGAGTTGCTCGCTGGAGTGGGCTCCATGGAAATCCTCGGAGGAAGCCAAATGGGTCGCAATGCCGCGCACTTCAAGGCCCGTATTCTGGGCCAGCAACTCCAGCGTTGCGGCAGCGTCCGCGGGTAACCCCAAGCGAGTCATCCCGGTATCGAACTTGAGGTGGCAAGGAAGCTTACGCCCGAGTTCGACGCCCTGCTTCGACCAGCGCTCAAGGGCCTCGGCCGTATGGATGGCGGGCGTAATTTCCAGCTCCGCCGCTTCTCGCTCTTGGCCAGCGAAGAATCCGCCCAACGCAACAATCTCCCCGCAGATCCCAGCTTCCCGAAGGGCAGCAGCCTCCTCCAGTGAGGCGACGGCGAAGCGCCGACAACCTTGGGCCGCTAATGCATGGGCTACGGGGATGGCGCCATGGCCATAGGCGTCGTCCTTGACGACGGCGAGAACTTCGGAGCGTTCGGGACAGGCTGCCTGGATTGCGCGATAGTTGGCGGCGATGCGGCCTAAATCAACCCGAACATAGTTGCGCATCAGGAACTGCTCACGACTCTAGCACAGCGTTCGAATGCCGCCCATGCAGCGTAGAAGGCCTAAGAATCGACCCGCCGCAAGGAGTGTTCGAGGAACGCCACGCCGACTCGATAGGTACGGGATTCGGAACGACGGCAGTAGGCAACACGGGCGCGTGCATCCAAGTGCATGGAGAAGACGGAACCGCTCAATCGGGCTTGGATGCGAATCTCCTGACCCGGTTCGAAATGGCGCGGGGCGTCCATACCGAGTCCGCCTTCACTGAAATCCCACAGCGATGCACCGCAGGTCTTCGCACCGGCGGTGGGATCCACGTAGGTGATCTCTAGCTTTTGAGGTCCATGTTGCTTGGACCGGGGAGTTTTTCTCTGATCGGCTGGGTCGCTCACGGTCTACACCCGCGGATAGCCGCCGGGACTCATAGTTTAGGGGAATAGGACCGGTGGTTTGCAACGGTAATCGCAAGAATTGTTTTCGAGAACGCCAAAGAACGCCGGGAGCGTTGCGGCTCCCGGCGTGTCCGGTCAGGGGATTGACTAGTTGTTTAGCCTTCGATGACGACGAAGCGCGAACCGCCCTGGCTGGTCACAAGCAGCAGTACGGAGCCGTCGTCGGCGGCCTTAAGCGCTTCGCGGAACCCAGTGAGGTTGGTCACCTCTTGACGATTGACTTCTTGGATCACGTCGCCGCGCCGTAAGCCGGCTTCCGCCGCCGCGCTATTCGGCGCGACCTGGGTAACGACGACGCCCGAACCTTGGAAGTTGAGCTGCCTGGCCACTTCGGGGGTCAAGTTATCCACCGTGACTCCGCTCAGGGCTCCGGCGTCGGCTCCGGGGGCGTCGTGAGCCGGCTGGCCGTCTTCCTCAGGGAACTCCGTGAGGGTAAGGCTCAACGTCTTGGGCTGACCATCGCGCAGGATGGCCACCTGCATCTCTTGGCCTGGCGGCGTCGAAGCCACCTCAAGGCTAAGCTGACGTCGATCGCGAATCGCCTTGCCGTTGAGGGAGCGAACCACGTCATAGGGCTTGAGACCCGCGTTGTCGGCAGGAGAGCCTTTCTCGACGCTGGCAATCACTGCGCCGTGCGCATCGGGAACCTTCAGCGTCTTGCTGATCTCAGGGGTAACGTCTTGGATACCGACGCCCATGTAGCCGCGCGACACACGGCCGTCATCCACCAACTGCTTCATGATGTTGTGGGCCAAATTGACGGGTATGGCGAAGCCGACGCCGTCGTTGCCGCCGCTGCGAGAGATGATCGCGCTGTTAAAGCCGATTAGTTCGCCGCGGGTGTTAACCAGAGCGCCGCCGGAGTTGCCCGGATTGATCGCTGCATCGGTCTGAATGAAGTCTTCATAGCCGCGCTGCTGGGCCATGATGCCGAACTCCCGGCTGGTAGCGCCCACGATGCCCATAGTGACGGTCTGGCCCAGACCGAATGGGTTGCCGATGGCCAACACGATGTCGCCGACTTCCACGGAACTAGAGTTGCCGAATTTCATCACCGGAAGGTTCGTCGCGTCGACCTTGATGACGGCGATGTCGGTCTTCTCATCGGTGCCGACCACCTTAGCTTCAAAAGTCCGGTCGTCGGACATCAGCACTTTGACTTTGTCGGCGCCGTCGATCACGTGATGATTGGTCACGATATAACCATCAGAGCTGACGATGACGCCGGAGCCGGCGCCACGCCGCTTCTCGGGCTGGCTGTCCTCGTCACGCGAATCAGGAAACCCAGGAAACCCCGGGAAACCAGGAAATCCCCGCACTCCCTCGGGAGCGGGCACTTCCTTCTCGACCTGTACGCTCACAACGGCCGGAGCCGCTTGCTTCACCAGTGGAGCGAACGTACCGCTAGCCGGCAGAGCGCTTGCGCCGGCGTCCCGTTCAGCCGGCGGCAGGTCGGGAATCGCTGACGCGTGACTATTCTCCACAGACACAAACGCGCCAACGCCGATCATCACCGTTAGGATCAGCAGCACCGACAAGAACACTCGGCCAAAAACGGTTTTCTTCACTTCGGACATCATTTTTCTTGCCTCTCAATCGACCTAAATCTCAACCCATCTAGAACATAGGATGTATCGACCGGCGATGACGTTTCGTCAAAACCATGTCTCGAAGACCGCCTAGCGGATTAGACGAACTGGTCGGGCTTTCGGTAGGTCAGGCCGCGGGCGTAGACTTAGCCAGACGAGATATGTGGGCGGCTAAATCTGGGAAGAATTCCAGAAAGTCTCGCTCAAACCCTTCCTGGTCGTTGCTGAGGGCGGCTCCCGCCTCGGCGATGGGATTGGCGCGTTTCAGCCGTCTGCTGACGCCAGCCAAGGCCCGCTCCATCCCCTCGACTTTTCTGTACGAAGTCAGCCAGTCGTGCTCGACCATGGACGGCAAAACGAGTCGCATGCGGTCGGTCATCTCCTCGGTTCGCCCTTGCAGTATCCGGTAACGGCTCTGGGCGAACCGGTCGAGTGGAGCGTCGTGAAATCGCCCCCAATGCGTCGCCAGCAGATGGTCGTAGAAAATATCGACGACGATCCCCGCATAACGCCGCAGGTGCTGAGGCAAGCGGGCTCGACTACGGCGAAAACACTCGTGCTGGTCGGTGAATAGATCCGCCTGTTGGTGCAGCCGAATGCCCCGCAAGACGCCGTCCGAAACGCGTTGCTGCCAGCCGCGCTCCAGGAAGTCCGCCAACACCTGGCCGACGATGTAGTCTTCGTTTTCGCCAGCCAAGTAAAGGTGCGCTAGAAAATTCACTGGACAACCGCGGCGGGAGGGATCGGATCGGGAGCTTTCGACACTTGCCCCGTATAGGCCTCGTCAATCGATACGTTGTTCGCTTGAAGCGTGCGGCCCAGCACTCGCTCAAACTCGTTGCGCGCGGCCTCATAAGAACTCAGCGAGTTAATCTCCGTCGTGCGCGCGCCCGATAGATCGCGCTGAGTTTGGATGATCTGGAAGATCGTCGATTGGCCCAGCCCAAATCGCTTCTCTTCCGCCTCGACCATCTGCTGCCGCAACTCCCGCGCCTCAGCGGAAATTGCGTAAGTCTCTCGCGCCTGAGTCAAGTTCGCCAGGGCTCGAGCGACCTCCAACCTGACTGCGTTCTCTTGCTGCCTCAGTTGGATGTCGGAGCGTCGGCGGCGCAACGATTCGCGCGTCATGTCGGCTTGCGCTTGGCGGTTCTTCAAGGGAATGTTGAGCTGAAACTGGATTCCGTAGTCGGGGAAATTGCGGCGCGCAATTTGACCCCAAGCCGTGCCCAGCCCGCCGATAAAAAACTCATCCGGCGTCTCGGCTCCCGGCAGCGGCACCACATCGGAGTTGATGGTGCCGGCCAGAGCGTTGTTCGTGGCAAATGCGGTTAGGTCCAGTGATGGTTTGAGCGCATTCTTGATGCCCCGCAGATTGATGTCGGAGTTCTCGAGGTTGATGCGCGACCGCTCCAAGGAAACCCTTTCGCGCAAGGCCTCCACGACGAGATCCTGCACCGGCGCCAGCGCCTCTTGGGCGGGCACGACGATCGAGTCGACCGGAACGACGGAGACGCCGGCCAGTGTGCTGCTCGTCGGACCGTGCTTGGACAGCGCATTCTTGAGGATTTCTTCTTGTTCGTGCACCGCCCGTTCCGCCTCGACCATCTGCTGTCGATAGGTCGTGGATTCCGCCTCGCTGCGCGTAACTTCGATGCGCGCCTGCAGTCCCAACTCGGCCTGCTTGCGAGTCTGTGTCAGCAATCGTCCCGCCAGCTCGACGTCCAAGCGTCTGGCCTCCGCGATGCGGCGGAAAGTCACCAGATCCCAGTACAACTGCTCGACGCGAGAGACCGTCGTGATGACCTGATCGCGAAAGTTCAGATCCTCGACGGTTTGGTTATTTTTGGCAATCCGAATGTTGCGGTTGTTGATGGCGCGTCCGAATCCCTGCGTCAGGCGCTGCGTCAGCGAAACGGTCAAGTCCGATGACAACGTTGGGTTGAAGTTGTTGCGAATGTTGTTGTTCTTTTGCCGAAAGGTCGAGTACCGTGCGCCAAGAGTCGTACCCGTAATGAAACCCTGTTGGAAGTTCACTGACGATGTCGCCGAGTTCGAAACCAACGTGTTCGTACCCGTTACAGAACTCGTGATCTGCGGGATGCTGGTGTGAAACAGGCCAAAGGTCGCGCTGAGTTGCGGGTCGAGATTGATCGTTTGAGTGCCAAAGAACGACGCCGCGCTGCCTGCTTGTCCTCCCGAATCGATCTGCGCGCTCGCGCCCTGGTTGACTCCTGTGGCCTGTCCGTTCGGCGCCGACGTAAAACCGCCTCCCCCTCCCCCACCGCTGGCTGAGGATGCCGTAGAAAGGGTCGAGATCTGCGTTTGTACGCCGCTCAAGTTAGCGCCCGCTTTGGCTCGCAGCAAGTCTGTCTCGGCTTCCTTGGGCGAGAACCGGGCTACGGCGATGTCGAGATTATTCTCCAGCGCCAAGGCCAGCGCATCTGCCAGAGACAAGTACAAGGAGCCGCCGCGAATCAGCTGATCCAGGCGCGCTGAGTCGGCCAGGTTCGCTTCGGCAACGGAACGCTGCTGGTAGATGCCCATGTTCCAAAACGAACCATTGTTCAATGAGTAGTCCAGGGCGGGATCCGTCGTTTGCGCCGACAGCGGCGCAAGGACGCAGAAGGCTGCTAGGGCTGGAAGAAAGAGGCGATTCATTAGGAAGTCTCCCGGCAATAAGACATAGCCCCGTCTCGCCCCGCGTCCGCGGAGTAATTAGGAGCCTAAGAAGAATGGTACGGGACTGCGGCTACGTTTGTTTCGTCAGCCTTGCGGAACGTCGAAGAAGAGCGCAATTCGTTCGCGTTTAAAGGTGGAGAAGCCGTTCTTTTCGAAAAATTCCGGCGAGCTCGTCACCGCCATCACCTGTTTGATGCCACGCTCTTCCGCACGCCTTTGGCAGGCATCGACAAGGCTCCGGCCAACACCGTGGCGGACGAAGTCCGTAGCGACCGCTAGACTGCGAATTTCCGCTAGCCGCAGCGAATAGATCTGCAACGCACAACAGCCAACGATTCGGCCCTGGTGCTCGGCCACGAAATAGGACTGTATGCGAGGCAGGTCTGACTGCATCAGCAAATTCGGGTATTCGCGAATCAGTCGCCTGATCACGGGCATCTCGCCCTGAACTGCAGGGCGCACAATCACGTCAGTCACGAAGTCGAGTGTCGCCTAACTGGCGCGGCGAAAGCGAGCGGCGCCGCTTATCGGACTACTTGGCGTGGGCCATTTCTCGCGCTGGGCGCTCCACCTGCATCGCTGCCGCGTAGCGGGTGATACGCGGGTCGACGACACCTATCTTGAGGGCCTGCTTCATCTGATTTCTGGCCTCTTGCTCTTGTCCGGCGTGGAATAGCGCCCAGGCATAGGCCGCGCGAGTGAAAACGTCCTGTCGTCGGCCGAAATCGCGCGTGGCGATCTTCAATGCGTCCAGCGGACGGTTGGCGTAGTCCACGTAATAGGCAACAAGTTCGCGATTGGCGTTGTCCCACGATTGCGATTCGCCAACCGCCGCTTTCTCGAAACGCACAAACATCTCTTCAGCCTGCGCATCCTTCCCTGCCATCTTCAACGCCTCGGCCCATTCAAAGAGATTTTCGGGGTGAGCGGCAAGCTTGTACCGCGCTTCGAATGCCTCCGCTGCATCTTCGTAGCGCGTCTGGGCCATGCGCAACGCGCCTCGCTGCGCCAAAGCGTAGTGATAGTCGGGGAATAGCGTCAAGGCCCGATTAATATGCGCTTCCGACGAGTCGAAGTCGCCCTTGAGACGCTTTAAGTGGGCGAGGTGAACCTGTATCCAGGCCAGGTCTTCGGTTTCGTTGTAGGGCGATCTATCGTAGGCCTGTTCCATCAGTTCGATCGCGCCGTCGAGAAATCCGTAGAGTTCCCGAATGTAAGCGGCTCGCGTCAACCCCGGAACCGTACCGGGACGGATGTCGAGCATCCACTGCGCCGATTCCAGCGCCTTGTCGTAGTGCCCCAACTCAACGTAGGCATCCGTCAGAAATCCGTAGATCAAGACGTCGTCTGGGGCCCGCTGGTTGAGTTTCTCGGCCAACTCGGCCGCCTGGGCGAACTCGTGTTGACCGAGCAGCGTCCAGGTCTTGGCACGCAGCGCTTCATAGTTGTCGGGCGAGATCTCCAGCGCCGTGGCGATGGTCTCCATAGCCTTGGCGTAGTGCTGGGGATCGCCGGTTTCCCGGGCGCGGCGCGAGTAGGCCATTGCCAGCCGGCCCCGAGCGCCTGCATCTTCCGGGTTTCTTTGCACGACCGCCGACATGCTCTCAATTTCTTGCTGGGCAGGCGTCGCTTGGGCGAGAAGCGCGCCGACGGCCGTCAATCCTGTGATGATGATCTTCTTCCACATTGCGTTCACTCCTCCGACTTCCAGGCTTCTAAGTAAAAGTGGCGTACGCGACGCCGGCTCAGTCGCTCTCCCCTCAGAGGCGACCTTCGCCGACGACCGCTTGCGCGACCCGCCCCAGGTACGCACGCCACATCCGTGAAGGGCCTATTCGACCGGCAAGCCGTCTTCGCCCGGATCGATATGCCGGCGATCGCGGCCGCTTGGAGCCAGCCCTAAGTAGGGGAACGATTCCTGGTAGGCGGCGTCATTGACATTGACGCCGTCGCCCAAGGAGTTGTTGGGGAACTTGTTCAGGCTTGCGCCCATCGAATCCCTGGTGAGCACGCCGCCGACTGCGACGCGCAGCACGATGTCCACCACGTCGTCGGCCAGGCGGCGGCCATTGGGATAGCCCGCTGCATCGCCTGCGATTAGTCCTAATCGGTTGGCCGACTCGGGAGGAGTCTGCGGCACGCCCGTGTTGAGACGCAGCATGTCGGAAATCGGTCCGCTCGGGGTACCAGCGGCCGCGATCGGCGGCGCATAGGTTACCAACGGAAGCAAATCGAAGCGAGGCGCCTGCGGCACGGTGAGAGCGCCGCCGTAGAGTGCTTCGACGATCCTGACGATCGGCGGGTCGAGGAAGAAGTCGGCAAATTGAGCGTCGTTCTTGGGCTCGTCCATGCTGAAGCGATCCTTGGAACCGATTCCGATCAACAACTCGTTGATCAGCGGATGACCGACGCGTTGCACCTGTCTGTAGGGTCCGCGTGATTCGCCGAAAGGCAGCAGCCGAACGCGTGCTCGCGAGGTCGTGCCCCAAACGCCGATCGTGGCATCGGAAGAGTTGGCCGGCTCAAGCGTTTCAGTGGACGTCAACATCTCGATGGGAACCTCAATCGTGATCGCGTTCACGGCGAAGCCGGAAACCATGTCGCTCGCGAGATTCGTCGTGGAAGCATCTTCTTCCGCCGTCAAGACACCGGGAATGCCGCTGGCCAGCGTGCGGAAGTTAGCCGTGTCGAAAGCGCCGCCCAGATCGATCCAAAACGGATCGTCAACTGTGCCGGCAAACACTTTGACGCCGTTCGTCGTCGTGTAGGTCGCCTGCTCATAAAGCGCCGCGTAGTCCATGGTGCGCGGACCGGGGTTCGCCGGCAACGCGTAGAACGAGCCGCCGATGGAGTTATGCCATTGGGTAACGATGCCCTTGCCGTTGCCATTGCCCGTCTGACGGGTCACTTTAACCGTGTAGTTCTGAATCTGGTTGAGACCAGGGTTGTCGAAAGAACGGATCTGGGGAGGCACCACGAGGTTGGACGTGCCCGGGGCATTCGCTCCGTTGTCGCCGATGCCGGCCATCGCGGTGTACACGCCCGGCAAGCGGAAGTTCGTATAGAAGTTGAACTCGAAGGTGAGGTCAGCCACCGCGTCGTGGTCATTGTCGATGTGAATCTGATACTTGATCTCCGGATCGAAGGGGAACCAGGTTGGCCCGTTCGACGGCTCCAAAAGCGGATCCACGCATAGGATCAATGTCACGTGCGTCGGATCTCCCGAAGGATTCGGGCTCACGAAAGCGTAAAGTTCCGTGATGTCCGCTTTGTGATCGAGCGCCGTAATGGGTGCCTCTCGATGATTCGATGACAGGGACGGCGTCGGCGCGACTAGCGCCGCACAGGCGGCTATGACCGCTGCGGTCCTCCAAAAAGGTTGTCTGTTCACTTCTGATCTCCTCATTGCGATCTGTTTTGCGACGCGTGAGGGGGCGAATCAGGAAATTAATCCGGCACCCGCAGCGCCTGTTCAATCAGGCATTACGGCAACCGGCTCGAATCGGATGAGGAGAGTTCCAAAAAAGAACTCACGGCGTGAAATTAAGTGATCGGACCGACCCAGATTGGCGTCGTAGTCGGCTGCGGGCTGCCGCCGGCAGGCTCGTCGGTAATCGCCAGCAGATTAGCGTCCTGAAGGGCTATCCCTGGCTGCGATAACAACAACGCGCGGCCCGCGGGCGTCGGTTGGAACACATCCACGCTGACCGGGTTGCCTTGCTTGGGGATGACCCACAACTGCAAGGTCCGCCCAGGGGCCAAAACCGGCAAATTGTCACCCGCCAACATCAGCCCGTACTGCTCGTTCCAGTAAGCATGCATCGCCGGACTGTCCGGCGCCTCCAGCGCGACCGCCTTAGTTTCGGGTCCGGAGATGATCGCTAGAATGCGCTCGAACCGTTCGCTGTTCTCAGCAAGCTGATCCCGCTCATCGCTGAGTTCCGCGGTGCGATCCTGCAGTTCCGCTACTGCCGTGCGCAGTTCACGCACCTGCTGCCATTCCAAGAACGCGAACAACAACAATCCGGCGGCAATGGCGTAGGCGAGTGCGGCGTGCTGTCCAAAGCGTTTGGACTCAATCACTGGCGCTGGTCCGGCAGAGCGGCTCTCCTCCGCGACCTGGGCTATCAGGCCCTCTTTCACCCGCGATGATGGAGTTGCCGAATCCGCGGTGAGTCCAATCTGGGCGACCGTAGCGCGCGCCTCAGACAGCGCCGCCCGCGCGGCGCCATCACCCTGCCGCAGCAGCGACTCCAGTTCGGTCCTTTCCTCGCCTTCGAGAGTTCCGAGCTCGTACTCCAGGAACAGGCCTAGGAGGCGTTCTTGGTCGTTCATTGAACACCTCCCATCTGCTCACGCAGCCGTAAAAGCGCGCCTCGAACCCAACTCTTCACCGTCCCAAGCGGCGCTCCGAGCTTATCCGCTATCTCGGTTTGACTCAAGCCCTCGAAGTAAGCCAGCTCCAATGCCTGCCGCTGACCTTCCGGTAAGTCGCCCATCAACGCCGTCGCACGATCGGCCTGAAGCTTGTTGTCAACCCAAACGTCGATATTCCCAGGAGTGGGCGCCTCGAGGATCTGTTCGGTTCCGATTTCAGAGTGGCGCTGCTTCTCGCCTTTACTGCGAAAGCGATCAAGCGCTGCGTTACGCGCAATGGTCAAAAGCCACGGCGTCAAAGAGCCCTGGCAGCCGTCGAAACTGTCGGCATTCTTCCAAAGTCGGAAGAACACCTCCTGGCAGAGCTCCTCCGCCGACGGCTGATCCCTCGTAATGCGCAGCAGCACAGCATATACGACTCGCGAATAGCGGTCATACAGCGCCGCAAGTGCGTCTTGATCCCGCCGAACGGCGACCAGATTAAGTAGCGTCACGTCGTCGGGCTGTCCTTGCTTTGTTGCGATCGATAGACCTAGCAGCACGGCACTCCTGGGGACGCAGGGATAGGCTAACACGGTCGCCGACACGGAGTCGAAGCTGTCATGGTTTCACCCTCACTTGTTACTACGTGAGGGCAGACGATTCGGATGGGTTACGTTTCGGCTATTCCCACTCAATTGTCGACGGAGGCTTGTGGGAGAGATCGTACATCACCGCGTCGACCCCTTCCAACTTCGAGATGCGCGCAGCGAGTTCGAGCACTCTCTGCGGGTTCAAGCGGGCCACTTCGGCCGTCATCCCGTCCACCGAAGTAATCGGACGCAATGCGACCGTCTCTCCGCCGCCCCGGGAAAAAGGCAACAGGACCACCGGAGCCTGCCAAATCTTGCCGTAGAGGCCCTCAGACCGTAGGAAGTCGGTCACGATGTGATCCGCCGCCTGCAACAGCTTGACGCGTGGTCTGGTCAGCGTCGCGCGGCGAATCTTCCACTCCCCGGGCTGAATTCGCTTGCGGCCGATTAAGGCGACGATGCGATTCGTGCGCCGGTAACGGTTGGTGATCTCGGTCGCTAGCGGCAGCAACTTCTTGTAGTCCAGCTCGCCGCCCCATAGAACGGTCAGCTTGGCGTAGCTGCGGCTGTCTCCCTGCACGCCGACGCTGCGCAACGGCAACAAGAAGGCCCGATATCCGCTGCGTCGGGCCAACGCGTCGATCTCCTCGTCAGCCTCCGGCTTTTCCGCTAACGCAGAACAAATACAGCGAATGGCCAGCGCCGGCCCCGGGAAGGGGTGCCGGTCCACCAGCGCCTTCGGCAAACCGAGCGCTCGACCCAGGACTCGCACCTCGTCCTTGTAGAACTCCGCCAACGGCTCCAAAATGCGCCCCTCGGCGATCAATTCTTGGATGCGCTGGACCCGGTTGTGATGCGTCTTGATGACCGCGGCTTGACCCTTGCCCCCAGACTCAATCGTGTCCGGGTAGATCGTGCCTTGACCCAGCAGCCAGTCGTGCCCGGTGTGCTCTTCGCGCTCCACGATTTCATCCTGTATATCGACGAAGGCCTGGCCGATAATCGCGCGCTTCTGCTCGGGATCTGTCACGCCCTGCAAGCCTTTGAAGAACTGTCCCGCGGCTTTGAACGTCTGGAGATGCCCCAGGCCGAGCTTCTGGAAAGCCGCCTCAATTTGCTCCGTCTCGCCCTCGCGCATGAAACCGGTATCGACATAAATGCCGTGCACCGTCTCCGTCCCCAGTGCGCGCACCGTCAGCGCATAGGCCACGGTCGAGTCGACGCCGCCGCTCATGAAGAACAATACCCGTCGGCCGTGAGCGTCTTTGCGAATCCGCGCGATCAGTTGCTCGACACGATCCTCTGGATGCCAGTCTTGCCTGCAACCGCAAACTCCGACCACGAAATTCTTCAAGATCTCCGAGCCGAACTTGGTGTGAACCACTTCCGGGTGAAATTGGAAACCGTAGTAATTCCGTTGCAGGTCGCCCATGGCGGCCACCGAACATCCCGGGGTGTCCGCCAGCACCTGGAAGCCGGCGGGCGGCTGGGCCACGTGGTCACCGTGGCTCATCCACACACGCTGCTTTTTCGGAAGCCCACGGAATAGCGGCTCGGCGCTTCTCACGCGAATATCGGCCCGGCCAAATTCCTGGGTCTTACCTTGTTCGACGACGCCTTTCATGGCCTGAGCCATGAGTTGGTGCCCGTAGCAGATCCCCAGGATCGGCTTACTGATCCGGTAAAGACCGGGCCGTGCCTGGGGGCTGTCCTCATCGAAGACGCTCGAAGGACCGCCTGAAATGATCACGCCTTTGTAGGCGCGCAGTCTTGCCGGCGACGCTTCAATCGGCAGAATCTCGGCGTAAACGCCCAGTTCACGGACTTTGCGGGCGATGAGGTGGCAATATTGCCCGCCCGAATCGAGAACAGCGATCTTCTCCATAAAGTGGGGTCGAAGGAAGGTTCGGCGAGCAGGGCCGAGCGATCATTCAAGGCCCCAGGATAACCAATCCGACCAGCACTCTGGGTGTAATGCGGCGGCCCCAAAGCGACGATTAACCGTTTGAAATGCGAGTCGTCGTCGTTCTGGAGCATCGTTTCCGGTCCACTCCGGATGGCCGCGTATGGACCGATGGCCCCTTCGCAAGCTCCTTCTTCGGCCGCTACCTCGACCAGTTCGAGCACGTTGAGGTCATCGCGCGCGTTCAACCAATCAGTGAACCAAGTCCCGCCTGGCTCCGTGCCGATAGCGACCGGGTGACCTTCGCCCCGGTCCCCTACTACGTCGGGCCGCGCGAATACCTAGCGCACCGCCAAGCGGTGGCGGCAGCCATCAAGCGGGCGCTCCAAGGCGACAACGCCGTGGTGCTGCGCGCCCCTGGACAACTAGCCAACGTCGCCGCCCAGAGCTTGATGCGAGGCAGACGCCCCTACGGAGCGGAAATTGTCGGCGACCCTTACGACGCCTTCGCCCCCGGCGTCGGCCAGGGCTCCTTGCGGCCGCTGTTCCGCTGGCAACAAACCCGCGCCCTCAAGCGGCTCTGCCGTAATGCCGCCTCTATTGCCTACGTCACCGCGTCCGCGCTCCAGGGCCGCTACCCGCCAGCCCCTGGGGCCTTCAGCACCCACTACTCCAGCGTTGAGATGCCGGACGAAGCTTTCGTCTCCGAACCGCCCAAGCCGCGCGCCGGCCGCCCCGTTCGGCTCATTACCGTCGGCTCCATGGAGCATCTCTACAAGGGCCAGGATGTGCTGCTGCGAGCCCTCGCCGCATGCCGACGGGCCGGGCTCGACTTCACCCTCACGCTGGTCGGCGACGGCTCCAAACGAGCTTGGCTCGAGGATCTGGCGGACCGTCTACGTCTGGGCGAGGCCGTACGCTTCACCGGGCAACTCCCCAGCGGCGCCGCCGTGCGCCAAGAGCTCGACCAGGCCGACATCTTCGTGCTGCCCTCACGCCAAGAGGGCGTACCCCGCGGGATGATTGAGGCCATGGCCCGTGGCCTGCCCTGCCTTGGCTCCTCCGTCGGCGGCATCCCTGAGTTGCTGCCTGGATCAGCAATGGTCCGGCCGGACGACGCTACCGCGCTGGACGCGCTGATCCGCAAGTCCGTCTCACCCAAAGTTCGGCTGCTATACGCTGCTCAGAACCTCGCCGCCGCCCGAGCCTACGGAGACCGCGAACTCCAGGGCCGCAGACGCGAGTTCTACGAACAAATCACCCGCCAGACGGCGCTACAATAGGACCTCCGAAGCGTTCGCGCGACTGGCGACTCTGAGCGTGGAAAAGACCACGAGGGAGCGCGAACGATAAAGCTTTAGCAGCCGCTCGCCTGGGCTCGGTTGGAAGAACGAGCATGTGGGGATTATTGTCTCCGGATGCACACGCTAAGGAATCGAGAGGATAGCCATGGACTCCAATCGCACGCTGCTGCAAAACAATGATCCCGAAATCTATGACGCCCTCATCGGCGAAGAAGCCCGCCAGGCGGCCGGCATCGAGCTGATCCCCTCCGAGAACTACACTTACCCCGAAGTCATCGCCGCGCTGGGCTCCGTCTTCACCAACAAGTATTCCGAGGGCTACCCAGGACGCCGCTACTACGGCGGTCAAGAGTACACCGACGTCATCGAAGAGATCGCCCGTACTCGCGCCAAACAGATCTTTCGCGCCGAGCATGTCAACGTACAGCCGCTCTCCGGCGCTCCGATGAACGTGGCGGTCTATATGTCGATGTTGCAGCCGGGCGATACCGTGCTCGGCATGGATCTCTCGCACGGCGGCCACCTCACCCACGGCGCGCCCGTTAGCCACATGGGCACGTTGTACAACTGGATTCGCTACAAGACGAACCCGGAAGCCCAAGGCGCCATCGACTTCGATGCCCTGCGCAAGACCGCCGTCGAGAACAAGCCCAGGATGATCGTCTGCGGCTTCTCGTCCTATCCACGCAATCTGGCTTACGCCCAGTTCAAGAGCATCGCCGATGAAGTCGGCGCGCTCACAATGGCCGACATCTCGCACATCGGCGGGTTAGTCGCCGGCGGCGTTCTCGACAATCCGTGCGACTTTGGCTTCGATTTCGTGACGACCACGACCCACAAGTCGATGCGCGGTCCCCGCGGCGGCATGATCCTCTGCAAGGCGGAATTCGCCAAAACCATTGATAAGAGCGTCTTCCCCGGCCTGCAAGGCGGCCCGCATATGAACAACATCTGCGGCATCGCCATCACCATGGGCAAGGCGCTGAAGCCCGATTTCAAGGACTACTGCGAGAAAGTTCTAACGAACGCGCAAGCCTTGGCCTCCGACCTCACCGGCGGCGGCGCCAAGCTGGTCACCGGCGGCACCAGCAACCACATGATGGTCGTCGATTGCGTACAGAGCTTCGATTTCAACGGGAAGGTCGCCGAGAAAGCCCTCGACGAGGTGTCCATCACTTGCAATAAGCAGATCGTTCCCGACGACCCCAACCCGCCTTTGCGGCCGAGCGGCATCCGACTGGGAACGCCCGCGGCGACCACCCGCGGTTTCGGTGTGGCCGAGATGAAGAAACTGTCCGATTGGATGTTGCGAACTCTCGCGAATCCCCAGGACAAGAGCGTTCTCGCCGCCGTGAAAGCCGAGGTCGAGGAGTTGTGCTCGCGCTTCCCGGTGCCGGGCATCGAAAGGTAAGCGATCTCTGCTAGGGTCAAGGTTTCTTTGGCCCTAACCCGCTGGACAGGCGTACATTTCTCTTGAAGCCGATTTGCCGAGTCGCGATCTGCAGTTTGCTCCTGGGAGCGGCCCTACACTCCGTTTCGTTCGCTCAGAACAATTACGACGTGGAGATCCGCGCCGCGACGCAAGAAAGCGCGGCAGGCGTCAGCCGCGCTGAAGGCTCCGTCGAAGTTCGCAAAGGAACCATGATCATCACGGCCGACAAGGCCGTTTACGACGAGGCCTCGGGGATGCTGGAAGCCGAAGGCAACGTGCACTTTCGAACTGCCGATGGGGTCGAAGACATTCACGCTTCTCACATCAGCTACAACGTCAGCTCCCAAGAAGGCTCCTTCTACGATGTCAACGGTTTTCTCTCTTCCGCAAGCCAAGGCGGCGCGGGGATCCTGACGACTGACAACCCGTTCTATCTCGAAGGATCCGTCGTGCACAAAACAGCGGATTCCTACGTCGTGCATAACGGCGTGGTGACCAACTGCGAACTCGACCATATGTGGTGGAGTCTGAAGTCTCCCAAGACGACGATTCGCCCCGGGGAAAGCGCCACAATTCGTCACGGCATTCTGCGCCTCAAAGGCGTCCCCATCTTCTATATGCCGATCTTCACGAAATCACTGGAGCGTATCCCGCGCCGCAGCGGCTTCCTTACGCCCAACATCGGCAACAGCTCGCGATTCGGGCTCGTGTTCGGACAGGCCTACTACTGGGCCGTCAATCGCAGCTACGACGCCACCTTCAACGGGACTCTTTACACTGATCGCGGCCTCTCCAGTCAGCTCTCGTTGCGGGGCAGGCCAACTTCGCATTCAAACTTTGACGCCGTCTTCTTCGGAGTCAAGGACCGGGGGTTATTGCTCGACAACGGAGACCGCCTCAAGCAAGGCGGCGCCAGCTTCTCCATCGACGGCGTCGCTCAACTGCCTGGGGGGTTTCGCGGGGTAGTGGACGTCAACTATCTCAGTTCTCTCGAGTTCCGTCAGGCTTTTACGCAGACCTTCGAGGAAGCCGTCCAATCGCAGGTGCACTCAACCGGATTCGTCTCGAGAAACTTCGCCTCCTATAGCTTCAACGGTTCGATCTCGCGCGAGGAGAACTTTCAAGACATCGCTCGCGACAACACCATCGTCATCCGCAAGCTTCCCGGCTTCGAGTTCAACGGCCGCACCCAGCAGATAACCAAGGGCCCCGTCCCGCTGTTCTTCGGTTTCGATACGTCGTTCGACCTGGTGAGCCGCATCCAGCCCGAGTTTGAGACTCGTAACTTCGTCCAGCGCGGCGACTTCTTTCCGCGCGTCTCCTCGCACTTCCAATGGAAGGGCTTTCACGTTACGCCGACCTTCGGCGCCCGGGCGACCGCTTATGGCCAGAGCCGCCAAAACGACGTCCTCATCGGCCAGAACCTCTACCGGACAGCAGGCGAGTTCTCACTCGATATCGTTCCGCCCGCTCTACAGCGCATCTACAACAGCCCCAGTTGGTTGGGGCAAAAGGTGAAGCATGTCATCGAACCGCGCCTGCGCTACCGCTACACCGGCGGTATTGACGATTTCGCCGCGGTCGTTCGCTTCGACGACCGCGACATCATGAGCAATACCAACGAATTGGAACTCTCTCTGACGCAACGGCTTTACGCCAAGGCAGCGGATGGCTCAACGCGCGAAGTCCTCGGCCTGGGTGTTTGGCAACGGCGCTACTTCGATCCCGAATTTGGCGGCGCAATCGCACCCGAGATGCGCAACATTCTTCGATCTACGCTCGACATCAGCCCGTTCGCCTTTCTTGACCAGGCGCGCAACTACTCGCCCGTGATCATGTCCCTGACGACAAAGCCGAATTTTAAAACCGAGTTTGAATGGCGTGCGAGTTACGACCCTCTCAGGCAGAAGGTCGTCAACTCCAGCGCAAGCATCGCCTATCAATTCACGAATCTGTTTCGGACTGTCGTCGGCCACACCGCGGTACGCACTCCGACGACGCTATCCCCCGCCTCGAATCAGGTCACTACTCTGTTCAGCGTCGGCGACTTCAACCGTCGCGGCTGGAACGGCGCGGTCTACAACATCTACGATTACCGCCAGCAGATCTTCATCTACACCAGATCCCAGCTCAGCTACAACACCGACTGCTGCGGATTCGGCATCGAGTACGGCCGATTCGCCATTGGGCCGACGCGAACCGAGAATCAGTTCCGCGTGAGTCTCTCGATCGCCAATGTCGGCTCGTTCGGCACCCTGCGACCGCAGGGGAGACTGTTCTAGCGTGGCCTTCCCGAAACAGTTCGCCGAGTTCGTGGCTCGCACGCGAGTCGTCGCCGGATTCATCGTGCTGGGCTTGTTCCTGTGGCTCTCGACGCCCACGCTTGAGTCGGTCGCGCTAGGCGGCGCCATCGGCCTCATCGGCGTGCTCATCCGGGCCTGGGCGGCGGGACACCTGGCCAAGAATCAGCAACTCGCCACGTCCGGCCCCTACGCGTACGTAAGAAACCCGCTATACGTTGGCACGCTCATCGCCGGCATCGGATTCGGGGTCGCCGGCGCACACTGGGCCATCGCCGCGTTACTGGTAGCTTTCTTCATCCTCTACTACTTGCCGGTCGTCGAAGAAGAAGAAAGGCATCTCGCCAAGATCCTTCCGGGCTACGACGAATACCGCGAGAAGACTCCCAAACTTCTTCCCCGCTTGACGCCCGCATACCTCGGCGGCCCCAGCTTCCGCCGCGGTCTCTACCTGCGCAACCAGGAGTATCAAGCATTATTCGGCT
Source organism: Acidobacteriota bacterium (assembly GCA_027592785.1). Classification (GTDB taxonomy): domain Bacteria; phylum Acidobacteriota; class Terriglobia; order Bryobacterales; family UBA6623; genus CAMPKL01. The sequence continues at coordinate 3,483 of JAQCLD010000029.1, read as the reverse complement.
ACCTGTTCGTACTGGCAATTCTGGCTGGCAAGGCCGTACTCGTCCAGGGCCCAAGCTGAGCCAGCAGCAGGGAAGTTCGCTCGAACAAGTCACCAAAGCAGCTTCAAGCCTAGCTGGTTGATGCGCCCAGCTCCCGCGATTCCGAGGGCGCCGAACGCATCACTCGAAACGTTCGTATTAGGGAAAAAGAATCGGGCGTGGTTCATCATGTTGAACGACTCCAGCCGGAACTGTAACGTCGCGGTCTCGGCGAGACGGAAATTCTTGAACAGCCCAACGTCGAAGTTGTTGACACCAGGGCCCCGCAGCACTTTACGTCCGGTATCGCCAAAGTGGCCGGGTGCAGGCTGTTCGAATGCAGCAGTGTTGCACCACTCTTCGACCGTTGGCCTAAATCCTTCGGGATTCGGGTCGCCAACAAGGTTTGCCCGATTGAGGACAGTGTCCAATAATCCGTCGCGGTCTAGGGCGGCTATGCCGTACGGCAATCCCCGCTGGAATGTCACGATACCGTTGATCTGCCAGCCGCCGAGCAAGGCCTCTGCAACCCCAGAGGCTCTGCCGAGGAAACGCTGACCGCGCCCGACCGGCAGGCTGACGACAAAACTAGTAACCGAGCGGTGGTCCACGTCGAAATCCGAGAGACCGCGATCACGACTTATGTCGTGGTTGTTCATGAATCCTTGCCAACCACTGAAGTTCGGGGCGATCCAGGCAGCAGCGGACTTGTTGTCGATGCTCTTCGCCCAACCGTAAACGGAGGTTACGATCATACTCCTGGCGCGGTATTCAAACTTTGAGTTGAACGACTGGTAGCTAGAGTTACCGGCCCACAGGCTGTTGGAGAAGCGTTGAAAGTTTGGGTAGGGCTTGCGAGTACTGACAGGCGCAATATTGCCGCTTGCACGCTCCTCCGCGGTTGGCGGCAAAGCCTGCGCAAAGTTGTGCCTCATCAACAAATGCGTCCCCTTACTGCCCACGTAGTTGAATTCGAGAGTTGAATTCCTGCTCAGCGACCGCTGGATGGAGAACGTCCATTGCTGAACATAAGGGTTCCTCTTGTCATGCGACTGCATCACGGATATGTCGGTGTTCGCTTCCGGCGTTGCGGGGCCGGCCTCTCCGGAGTCAGGGAAGAGTTCGTCCGTCGTCTTGAGCCGATCGCCCAATGAATTCGTGGGGTTCAACCGACTAACGTAGGGGAAAACGTCCGCAGATCCGTCGATCTCGCGTTCTTCGGCCGAATCGAAAAATACTCCGTAACCGGCCCGAACTACCGTCTTCTCTCCAAACGGGCGATAGGCAAACCCGAAGCGCGGCGCAAAGACCTTCTTCGAAGCCGGGTGGGGCGTCCGACGACCCGCCAGGACGTAGTAGCCGCTATCGTCGATAACGCCCGTCGTCGCAAGTTTCTCGTCCGCTACCATCAGACCTCCCAATGGATTGTTCGGATTCCACCATGCCATGTGGTCATTGTCTTCGTACGGAATCGTGCGATAGTCCCAGCGCAGCCCCAAATTGAGCGTGAGACGGGGTGACACCTTCCAGTCGTCCTGGATGTACGGCGCGAAAGACTTGAAATTGAAGCCCCTCGGGTTCCCGGCTGCGTCTGGAGAACTAAATGGCCCCGGCACGAATGATCTGGCGCTGTTAAATACGCCCAGCAGCATGTCTGCAACGGTGTGACCGCTGAAGTTCGCGTTGAAGCTATAGCTGCCCAAGAAATTGTTGGCGAGGTCCCGTTCCAGCCTCCAACCGCGATAGGCAAATCCAAAGTTCATTGTGTGTTTCCCTCGGATCAGGGTCGTGCCGTTGCTAAAATCGATCATTGGCTGGTTGCTAAGCGAAACCGCGTTGAGGGAGCCTCCACCTGTCGAGATACCGCTCAGGCTCACACGCGGAGGCGTTTTTTGCCTGCCTGAAAGATTGGTGAAAACGCCGCTTAGTCCGAGCCTCGCGATATCGGCATCCGGCATCGTGGCTCCGAACTGATCGGCCGTGTAGTTCAGGTAACCGAAGCGGAACTGATTGACGAGGGTTGGTGAGATTAGCGCGGTATGGGAGACCTGCCAGCTAGTTGCTTCTTGGTTGACGAACTTGTCTCCTTTTGGTGTCGGGAGGGTCGGAGTTACATTCACGAGATCGCTCTTGGTGAGCCTTCCGAATATCGAGCCATGCCTACCGAGAACCTGGTCGAGGCGGTAGGTTCGCTGATTCGTGTCTGTGGTTCGCCGGTCGACCCCGCGGAAGTTCCTCCCTCGCGGCAGGTCCGCGTTTGCCAATGGCCAGAACTCAGTACTCCGAGCCACATCGGCCAAGCGAGCGACGCGAGTCTCGGGAATGATGCCGTTGGCAAAAGGCTCGCCGGTAAATGGATCGGTGATCGCCTCCTCGAATCTGCCGGCCAAGTTTTCAGTAGAAGGGACGATCCCCAGGCGAGTTCGCGATTCTCGGGTTCGCAACCCTTCATAGTTGACGAGGAAAAATGTCTTATTGCGGCCGTCATAGACGTTCGGAACATAGGCAGGGCCGCCGGCCACAAAACCAAACTGATTCTGCCGCAGCGGGAGTTTGCCGGCATCGAAGAAGCCGCGGGCGTCTAGGGCGTCGTTGCGCAGGAACCAGAATAGAGACCCGTGGAACTGGTTCGTGCCGCTCTTGCTGATGAGATTGATCTGATTGGCGCTGAAGCCGTACTCAGCCGAGTAGGTACTGGTCTGCTCCTTGAACTCCTCAATCGCATCGACCGACAACACAACCGCCGGAGTATTGAATGCCGTGTCGGTGTTCGCCGTTCCGTCGAGCATGTAGTTGTTCGACGTGGGGCGGGCGCCCTGGATGCTGATCGTCATACCGCTACGCTGCCGGACCGATTGTTCCCCGAAGGACTCGACAGCCCCCGCTCCGAGGAACAACAGCGACATGAAATTGCGCCCGTTGAGAGGCAGATCCCTGACCTGCCGTTGGGTGACGGTCTGGCTTACGGCCGCGGATTCCGAGTCGATGGCTGCCGCCGTCGCTTGCACTTCGACAGTCTCTGAAGCTTCTCCGATTTCGAGCACTAACTCGACGCGGATAACTTGATCGACATTGAGTTCGATATCGCCGCGCCGAGAAGCCCGAAAGCCCCCTTGCTCGGCGGTAACGGAATAGACGCCGACCGGCAAAAACGGAAACGTGAACAGGCCGCTCGCATTCGTTTCAATTTGACGGGCTGCACCGGTTAGTTGACTCTCCAGTGAAACCGTCGCGCCCGGGATAACCCCTTCGCTCTGGTCCATCACGACTCCGGTAATCCGTCCCGTCGCCGTCTGGGCGTTGGCTGAACACAGTCCTGCCAGCAAAATCGCCGTCGTTGCAAATGCCAGGTGGAGCAGTATTCTCAATTATTAGCCGGCCGAAAGCCTAGCCGAGCCTGCTAGTTCTTTGACCGCCTGAAGATTGTACAAATAAACATGTTTGGAGGGAAATGTTTTGGGGCAC
>JAQCLD010000028.1 GCA_027592785.1 Acidobacteriota bacterium | reverse complement strand
CGCCTTCACACCGCCGCTCTGTGGTCTAGTTTTGCAGTGCCGTTCTCAGTCATGGCCGAATTCGCCCGACTTTGGAATTGTGTGGAACGTCCACAGCAGCTCGCCGGTTCGCACATCGAACCCGCGAATATAGCCCGGGACATTCGTCTTGCTCGGCGGGGCGGTGCCGGCTTGCAGCGCGGCTCCCATTATCACGACATCGTTGATCACGATTGCCGGCGAACTTGAGCCGATCCGCCCCGGGGGGACCTCCTCGCGGTCCAAGCCCTTGGTCAGATCCACAACGCCGCTCTCGCCGAAACCTTCGATCGGAAGTCCGTCTTTGGCGTTGAGGCAGATCAAGTGATACCCCGGCGAGATCATCAAGATCCGCTCCTCGGCGCCGTCCGTCCAATAGGTCAGCCCGCGGTTCTGCGGACGCACGCCGCGGTCGCCCCTTACGCCTTCGTCGAAGCGGTACATCCACAACGTCTCGCCGGTCACCGCGTCAATGGCAACCGCGTCACGCCGAGCCCCTGCGGTGACGTAGAGTTTGCCGCCCACCATCAGCGGCGTCGCTTCCCAGTTATAGTCGGGGAGCGGACCGAAATTGTCCGCCTTCCAGCGCCAGACAATCTCCAACTCGGCGGCGTTGTCGGCGTCGATCTGGTCCAGCGGAGAGTATTTGGTGCTGCCGGCGTCTCCGCCATAGAAGCGCCACTCGCCGTTCGTCGTGCCGCTCTGCGACATCGCGGGCGCGGCAATCAACAGCAAGGTCGATAGCAGAAAACAAAAGCGACGCATGAGAAGTAAGGTAGCACCCACTGCTCCCGCGCTTCTATTGCGACGCACTACGGGACGGCCAACGCCACCAGTTCCGCGCTGTGTTCCGGGCTGCCGACCGCTACGACGATGTACTGGCGCCCATTGACCATGTAGGTCATCGGGATGCCGGTCGTGCCGGCGGGAAGTTCCATCTCGTGGATGAGTTCGCCGGTAGCCTTATTCATGACCCGGAACATCGGGCTGCCGCCATAAGGCCCGGCGTTGAACATGCCGCCTCCCACTCCTCCGAACAGCAGCGTCTTGGTCACCATCAGGGTTGCCTGGTCGGGATTGCCAACGCCGCTCAGGTCGATGCCCTTGAGTGCGGGATGATTCTTGATGAAGTCCGGCGCATTGCCATTGGGCTTCATCCACACGTGGTCGCCTGTGTTGAGATCGATTGCGGTAATGCGTCCCCACGGCGGTTTGAGCAACGGCAGCCCCTGCGGCCCATTATTGGTTCGGCCAAAGCGGACGCGCGGAGCACCAGGGACTCTGCGCGCCCTTCCGGGGCGGCCCCCCAGGTAGTCCATATCCGAGCGATCCGGCTCGGACCGGGATAGCCCCGTGAGGCTTTCACGATTCGTGGATGCGATATAGGCGATGCCTGTTTCGGGGTCGAGAGCACCGCCCTCCCAGTTGGCCGCGCCCTGCGAGTTCGGCACCACGATGGTGGCCAGCTTACCGCCGGCGTCGCGCACGATCGGCGGAGTAAACAGCGGTCCTTGTTTGTACTTGCGGGCGATCTCGAGCGCTTCGGCCTGCAGCTCCGGAGTGAGGTCAAACAGATTCTCATCCATCGACCCCTGCATCTCAAAAGGCGCCGGTTTGGTGGGGAAGGGCTGTGTCGGGGCAGTCTTTTCTCCTGGCACGCCCGACTGCTGTACTGCCCGTTCTTCGATCGGCCAGATTGGTTCCCCGGTCACCCGATCAAAGACGTACAAGTAACCTTGTTTGCTGGGCTGGGCGACGATCTTCCGGGCCCGTCCGTCGACCGTGACGTCGGCTAGGATCGGCGGCGAACCGAAATCGTAGTCCCAGATATCGTGGTGAACAGCCTGGTAGTGCCAGACTCGCTTGCCCGTCTTCACGTCCAGGCAAAGCACGCTGTCGGCGAACAGGTTGTCGCCGTGCCGATGTCCGCCGAAGTAATCGCCGGTCGGCATCTCCACCGGAATGTAGACATATCCCAGCTCTTCATCGCCGCTAAGCGGCGCCCAAGCGCCGACGTTACCGGTGTATTCCCACGAGTTGTTTTCCCAGGTCTCGTTGCCGAACTCGCCTGGACGAGGGATGGTGCGGAAGGTCCAAAGCTTCTCGCCCGTGCGCACATCGAAGCCTCGGATGTAACCTGGCACATTGTTTTTGCTGTCGGGGGCCCCGCCGCCCTGTAAAGCCGAGCCCATCACGACCACATCGTTGATGACGATCGCCGGAGAGCTGGAGCCGATCCGGCCGGGTTCGACTACGTCGCGGTCGAGGCCTAGCGTTAGATCGATGAAACCGCCTTCACCGAAGTCCTCGATCAAGTGTCCGGTCTTGGCGTCGAGCGCGATCAGTTGATAACCGAGGGAGATCATCAAGATGCGTTCTTCGGTTCCGTCGGTCCAATAGGCCAGGCCGCGGTTGTTGCGACGCGGGGCGCGATCGCCGCGCAGGCCTTCGTCGAAGCGAAACATCCAGAGCGTCTCGCCCGTTTCCGCGTCGATGGCGACGGCGTTGCGGCGCATGCCGGCGGTAGTGTAGAGGACGCCGTCGGCCATCACGGGCGTCGCCTGCCAGTTGTTGTCTGGTCGTGGACCGAAGTTGTCAGACTTCCAGCGCCAGACGATCTCGAGTTCTGCTACGTTTTCCTCGTTGATCTGGTCCAGCGGGGAATACTTGGTGGTGCCAGGGCCGCCGCCGTAGAAGCGCCATTCGCCGTCCTTGGCGCCTTGTTGTGCGGCAATGGGCGCACTCAAGAGGAGGAGTGTCGATAACAGGACGGCCAGGCGATACATTTGGCGTTAATGTAGCACCCCAGGCGCCCCGGCGACGGTCCTGCGGCGCCGGGGCGGTGATGAATGGAACGTTACGGTGTCGCCAAGGCGATCAGCTCGGCAGGCACGCCGCGGCCGCCAACGGCCACGACCACAAACTGACGGCCGTTGGCCAAGTAGGTCATGGGAATGCCCGTCGTGCCCGCCGGCAACTCCATTTGGTGTATTACTTCGCCCGTGGCCTTATCCATCGCGCGGAAAATCGGGCTGCCGCCGGCGGTTCCCGCGCCGAACAATCCGCCGCCGACGCCGCCGAACAGCAGGGTCTTGGTGACCATCAATGTCGCCTGGTCGGGATTACCGACGCCGCTCAAGTCGACGCCCTTCAGCGCAGGGTGATTCTTCACGTAGTCCGGCGGATCGCTGTTAGGCTTCATCCAGACGTGGTCGCCCGTGTTGAGGTCAATCGCCGTGATGCGGCCCCACGGCGGCTTGACGATCGGCAGACCTTGCGGTCCGATATTCCGGTTCACCCGCGGCGCCGTTGGGGAGCCGCGTTGCGGGCGCGGCGCGTTTCCTGTCGGCCGCGGTCTGCCGCCGCCGCCAACGAATGCCATGTCCGACCGAGTCGGATCGGCCTTCGTCAGCGCCATTGGACTCTCCCGATTCGTCGATGCGATGTAAATGATCCCCGTCTCCGGATCCAACGCTCCGCCTTCCCAGTTGGCCCCACCCTGAACGTGGGGCACAACCAAAGTGGCCGTCTTTCCGTCCGTGTCGCGAACGATTATCGGCGTGTAGATCGGTCCTTGCTTGTAGCCCTTGGCGATCTCCAGCGCCTCCGCCTTGAGCTCGGGCGTCAGATCATTCAAGTTCTCGTCCATCGAACCCTGCATCTCAAAAGGCGCGGGTTTAGTCGGGAACGGCTGCGTCGGAGAGGTCTTCTCGCCGGGTACTTGGCTCGCTTCTACCGGGCGTTCCTCAATCGGCCAGATTGGTTCGCCGCTGACACGATCGAAAACCCACAGAAAACCGGTCTTCGCAGGCTGTGCCACGATCTTGCGGGCACGCCCGTCGACCGTAACGTCGGCCAGGATCGGAGGAGAAGCCAAGTCGTAGTCCCAAACGTCGTGATGCACCGTCTGGAAGTGCCAGATGCGCTCGCCGGTCTTCGCGTCGAGGCAAACCAAACTGTCCGCAAACAAGTTGTCCCCTGGGCGATGGCCGCCGTAGTAGTCGCCTGTGGGCATCTCCAGCGGGATATAGACATAGCCCAATTCCTCGTCGCCCGTTAGGGGTACCCACGCGGTCGTGTTACCTGTGTACTCCCACGAACCGTCTTCCCAGGTCTCATTGCCGAATTCGCCCGGTCTTGGAATCGTATGGAACGTCCACAGCAGTTTGCCGGACCGCACATCGTATCCGCGAATATACCCAGGGACGTTCTTCATTGAGCGCGGCGCCGTGCCCGCCTGCAAAGCCGCTCCCATAATGACGACATCATTGATGACGATGGCCGGCGAACTTGAGCCAATCTGGCCCGGTTCCACCACGTCGCGATCTAAGTTCTTAGTCAGATCGACAACGCCCTTTTCGCCAAAGCCTTCGATAATCCGGCCTGTCTTCGCATCCAGTTCGATCAACTGATAGCCGGGCGAGATCATCAAAATCCGTTCGTCCGTGCCGTCGGTCCAGTAGGTCAGCCCGCGATTGTGCGGACGCACGGCCCGGGCGCCGCGTTCCCCTTCTTCAAAGCGGAACATCCACAGCGTCTCTCCCGTAAGACCATCGATAGCGACGGCATCACGGCGCGTGCCGGCCGTCGTGTAAAGAATGCCGTTGACCGCCAGCGGCGTAGTCTCCCAGTTGTAGTCGGGCCGCGGGCCAAAGTTGTCGGCCTTCCAGCGCCAAGCGATTGCCAGCTCGGCGGCGTTCTCGGCGTCGATCTGGTCCAAGGGCGAGTACTTCGTGCTGCCGGCGTCGCCGCCGTAAAAGAGCCAATCGCCTTTCTGCGCTCCCTGTTGAGCGATCAACGGCAGGGCGGTAAGGGCAACGGACAGCAGTAGGAAAGGGACGACTGTGACTTGCTTACGGTGCATAAATGTACTCTTCAGGCCTCATCTAGGAACGGCAATTTGAAAGGCGATGGACCATCGAGCAATGTAACACCCCCTGGCGCCGTTTTCACACCGTACGAGGCGGTGAAACGATTCGGTGGTGCGGCGTATCTACTATTTGAGGTGTCTCTAGCGATGTTATGCATGCGGAATCCTGTGTTAATTGGAGTCCTGGCGCTCTGCCCCGGCCTGTGGGCGCAAGCCCCAACCGACGTCGAAACCCCCGATGAACCTGTCCTGTTTACTGCCGAGTCGGTCGCCAAAACGGCCAAAGCGGTCAACTACCGCTCCCGCAGCGGCTCCACCGAGGTGGATTTCTTCGGCACAGCCCTAGCCCCCAGGGCTACCGGAGCGGCCGACGTCCGCAATCGCGGCGCAGCGGTCGAGATCGAAGCAACATTTGAGAATCTGCCCGATCCGCAAGACTTCGGCGCCGAATACCTCACCAGCGTACTGTGGGCTATCTCGCCCGAGGGCCGCGTCTCAAATCTTGGCGAAGTGCAGCGCGACAAGCGCGGCCGCGCCAAGATGACCGTGACATCCGATCTTCAGGTCTTCGGCATGGTCGTGACCGCCGAGACCTATTACGCGGTGCGCATGCCTAGCGATCTGATCGTTCTTGAGAACGAGACAACTGAGCGCACGAGAGGACGTGTTTTCTTCATCGACGCCAAATACGAGCTGTTGCAACGCGGCGCCTACGAATCGATCGCCAACCCGCTCAATCTGCGCGTCGACACTGAGGACACTCCGCTCGATATATACCAGGCCCGCAACGCCCTAGCCGTCGCCAGGGGAATGGGCGCCGAAGACTACGCGGCGGACAGCTTGAAGCGAGCCCAAGCCAGCTTGGACATGGCCAATAGTTCCATCATCACTAAGGGCAAAGAGAAAGAGGTCATCACTCTGGCTCGCCAGGCCGTGCAGTTCGCCGAAGACGCGCGCGCCTTGACCATCTAGCGCCAGATCATCGAGCGCGAGGAATATCGCCGTCAGGAGACCGAAGCCGCCCGCGGTGCCGCCGAGGAGGCCGCGCGCAAGCAGGCCGAAGAAGAGCAAGCCCGAATGCGCGCCGAGGATGCCAAGGCACAGGCCTTAGTCGCCCAAGAGCAGGCCGAGGCCCAAACCCTGCTTGCCGAAACCCGTCGCCTGCAAGAAGAGCAACGCCGCATGGCCGCCGAACTCGAAGCCGCCAAGTCGGCTCAGAACAGAGCGGAGGCCGAGGCTGCGCGTCTCTCCGCTGAGCGGGCCAGCGCCGCTGCGCAACAGGCGGCCGCCATGGCTGACCGCCAGCGCCAAGAAGCGGATCAACTGCGCCAAGAGGCCGAAGATCGCCGGCTGCAAGCCGAGCGTGAAAAAGGCGAACTGCGCCAACGCATTCTCGACCAGCTCAGCGCCGTACTGCCCACCAAGGACACCGAACGCGGACTCGTCGTCAATATGGGCGACGTACTTTTCGATGTCGGCAAGTTCGACCTACGCCCTGTGGCCCGCGAGAAGCTGGCACGCATCTCCGGCACCGTACTCGCCTTTCCGGGGCTACGTCTTCGCGCCGAAGGGCACACTGACAACACCGGCAGCGCAGGACTGAATCAGAAACTGTCCCATGACCGCGCCAGTGCGGTGATGGGCTATTTGATGCAAGAGCAGGGCGTCGCGCCCGATATGATCTCCGCCGAGGGCTTCGGCTTCGATCAACCGGTAGCCGACAACTCCACCCGCGACGGCCGTCAAGCCAACCGCCGCGTCGAGCTAGTCATCTCCGGCGAAGTCATCGGCGCCGAATTCGGCAAGCGGTGAGTCCGAGAAAGCCTTTCGCAGTTACGGAAACAAGGCTGCCTCTTTTTTCGTATGTAGTTGCGTGACTGCACGATTCTTACTGCCCTGGCTCTGGCTGATCAGCGCGACCTCCCAGGCCCAGACCACCATCCAGGTCGATGTGCAGTTGGTCCAGATCGGGTTCTCGGTGCGTGACGCTGAGGGCAGCATCAGGGCAGGGCTCGGAGCCGATGATTTCGAGGTTTTCGAGGACGGTAAACGGCAGAAGGTCGCGCGTTTTGGCGCGGCGGAAAGCCTGCCTCTGCGTTTGGGAGTCCTGACCGACCTAAGCGGCAGCCAGCACGCTTTCGTCAAAGCGCACCGAGCGGATGTGAAGGTTTTCCTGGATACCGTGCTCGGGCCTGCCGACCAGGTGTTTCTGGTCGGCTTCGGCAACCGGCTCAGGCTGCTCGCCGAGTACTCGGATCAGAGCGAGAGTCTCATCCACTACCTGAAGTTGGGCTTGAAGAACGTCTATTTCCCGGTCGTTGGTCCTGATGTTCGTCGGCGTGGCGGGACGGCCTTTTTCGATGCGATCTATCATTCGATTCGGCAAAAGTTCGTCGCCGAGGCCGGCCGTCGAGCGCTGGTGGTCATGAGCGACGGCAGCGACAACTCGAGCGGATACACGTTGCTGGACGCAATCGAGGCGGGTCAGGAGCAGGACGTTCGCATTTTCTCGCTGTGGTATTCCAAACCCGGAGAGGAAGGGACGCCAATACGCGATCAGTACGGCCGGCGCGTCATGGACCGGCTGGCCGGAGGGACTGGCGGCGAGCGTTTCGAGGCCAGCCACGGGGTACTCGGAGAGCAGTTCCGGCGCATAGCCGAGGACCTCCGCTCGTCTTACGAGCTTGGGTACTACTCCAGCAACGCTCGCAGCCCGGGCGTCTTTCACAGCGTCGAGATTCGACCGAAGCAGGTGGGCCTGCAAGTTCGCGCCAAGCCCGGCTACTACTCGCGGTGAAACGCCGGGAACTCAGAAGACTTGTAAGATCTCGCGTTTGCCGGTAAGCCAGAGGTCGGTGTAGCCCTTCATCTTTTCTTTGAAGGGAGCGCCCTTGGTGTATTACTGAATACGGGCCTGGAATTCTCCGATGTTATCGGCCTCGTATGCCAGGATCACGCGGTTAAACTCGCCTGTTAGATCGGTGAGTATCCGGTAGTTAGGAATCTCAGCCGCCGCGGAGGCTTCTTTCAATCGCCCAGCAAGTTTGCTGGCTTGCCCCGGCTTCGCGACAAAGGTACTGCGAACGACGATCATCTTGACCTCTTGATGAATTGATGCCCGGACTACGGCTAGCGAGCCTGATGGGCTGCGGCTACAGCTGCCGTATCCAAGAACTTTTGGAACTTCTCGATCTTGCCGCCCGCCAAGTGGAAAACGTGCGCGAAGTCGGAGCTGAAGCTGCGGTCCGTTGCCTTGACTCGCCAGCTATAGCGTCCGAGTACGACGACGGTGTCTCCTTCGGCAACCATATGATCGATTTGCATCTCCTGGACATCCTGCATTTCAGCCAAGCTGGCAAAGAACTCGCGGACGCCGTTGTGTCCTTGTCGTTTCCCGGACAGCGGCACCTCGGCAATCTCTGGAAGCTGCCACTTCACGTCCTCGGCCATGCCGCCGAGCATCGCGTCGATGTCCCCTTTCTCAAACTTTTCGTATAGTCTCCGGACGATCGCAGCGTTTTCTTGTGCGGCCATGAACTTCTCCTCCGGTAGTTGCCTTTTGGCTAGATCAGCATAGTCGAGTGACGTCTGAGGCGGCAACGTGGGGTGCGAGATGTGGGGTGCGAGATGTCGTCGTGACATCGCCGGCGGGTGAGATCTTCGAGAGCGGTTAGTAACTGGTCGAAACCCTGGGCGGCTTCCCCACTGGCGAAAAAGAGAAGGTACCTCGCAAAAAGGTTATCGTCTCAAGACGCCTTGAAGCGCGCTGCATCGATGATGGACCAAAGGTGGATGATCCACCCGAGCAGCACCCACCACAAGATTGCGGCCAGCACGAAATGCAAGGCTGCCGTCAGTACCCTTCCTTGTACGAGCTGACCGAGCCCAGGAATGAAAAAGCTGCAAAGTGCGGCGATCACATTCCCTGTGGAGCCTTGTCCCGCCATGGTGTTCTCCATGTTAATGAATACGAAGTTCGGTTGCGGTTGGTTCCGGCGCAGGCAGAAACTGCGGCCGAAGGGGACAGCTTGTTTCCTGGCGGACTCCTACGCCAAGCCGCCTTTCTTGAGTTGGTCCTGGATGTAGTCGCAGGTGCGGGCGGTGATGGCCATCATCGTCAGAGTTGGATTCTGGCAGGCGATGGACGTCCAGGCGGCGCCGTCGGTGACGAAGAGGTTCTTGATGTCGTGCGTCTGCGCGAAACCATTGAGGACGCCCTTCTTGGGGTCTTCGCTCATGCGGGCCGTGCCGACTTCGTGAATGCAGAAGCCGGGGACGGACACTTCGCCCGTCAGGTGAACGTCCTTGTGGCCCGTGGCCTCAAGCATCTCGGCCGCTTGCTCGCGGGCGTCCTTCCACAGCGCGAGTTCGTTCGAACTCCATTGCATGTCAATGTCCAGGATCGGGATGCCCCAGGCGTCCTTCTTGGTCGAGTGCAGCTGGACATGGTTCTCGTAGCGCGGCAGTGTTTCACACCACGCCGTAATCCCGGTGGACCATTCGGCCTGATTGTGCACGGCCTGCTTATAGGAGGCGCCGAAGCCGTCAACGCCCATGGCGAAGTTTGCGCTCGAGCGCCCTTGGAAGCCGTAGCCGCGAATCATGCCGTTGGTGTGTGCTCGGTCGATATTGCGGAAGCGGGGGATGTAGATGCCCGTCGGGCGTTGAGGCATCCCTTGCCAAGGTTTCGCTTCCAGTTCAGGAAGTTTGCCGGAAGCGCCGCCCTGGTAGATGTGATCCATCAGATAGTGGCCGAGGGCGCCGGAAGAGTTGGCCATGCCGCCGGGTTCTGAGTTGAGTAGAATACGCGTTGACTCCAGAGTCGACGCACATAGAACGACCACTTTGGCTTTGGTTTCGAATTCTTCCCGGCTGGTGCGGTTGATGTAACTGACGCCCGAAGCTAGGCCGGTGTTCGCGTCTTTGGTGACTCGGCTGACGACGGCATCGGTGATCAGCGTCATGTTGCCGGTCATCTGCGCCGCTTGAATCGTCGTGAACGGGCTGGAATAGTACGAGTGCGTGATGCAGCCCTGCTCACATGGTCCGCAATGGTGACACGCAGAACGGCCGTTGTGGTCCTTGGTGATGATCGCGGTGCGTCCCATGGTGAGGACGCGATTCATCTTGTTCTTCAGCCGTTCGCGGAGTAGCGCCTCGCCGCAGCTAAATTTCATGGGCGGCATGAAGATCGAATCCGGAAGCTGCGACAGACCCTCCTCTAAGCCGCTGATACCGATGTAGCGCTCGACCTTCTCGTAGTAGGGGACCAAGTCACGGTATTGAATGGGCCAGTCGATGCCGTAACCGTCGCGGCTGGCGCCTTTGAAGTCAATGTCTCCGGTGCGATAGCTCTGGCGGCCCCACGAGAGAGAGCGTCCGCCGACGACGCGCTCGCGAATCCACCAGAATGGCTTATCTTTCGGCGTCGTATAGGGGTTCTTGAAATCGTCAACGAACCACTTGTAGTTGCCTTCGCGGACGGCGTAGCACTTGCCCTGAATCGGACGATTGCGCATGAGGTCCCGTGACTTCGGCGAGGTCGAGCCGCGATACTTCCAGTCGTAAGGCTGGTCGTGTTCGGAGAAGTCTGACTCACTCACCATGGGGCCAGCTTCGATCAAGGCGACTTTGATTCCGGCCTCGGCGAGTTCCTTAGCCGCCCATCCGCCTGTCGCCCCCGAACCGACGACGATGGCATCAAAAGTCTCGGTGGTAGGGTTAACGGCTTGCACGGCGGTCATTATATCACTGGGCGGAGGTCCGGCTAGCTAGATGCGAGGATGATGCTTGGCTGGCGTTGGGGAGGCAGAGGCGGGTTTACATCGCGGTGGGAGGCGATGGGCTAGAATGAACCTCGGAGAACTACGCCCATGCGACTTTTGATCGTTCTCGCCGCGCTTTGTATATGGCCGGCATTTGCCCAGCAGGCGGACCAAGAGACGTCGATTCTGGTCGACGTGAACGTCGTCAATGTTCCGGTCACGGTGACGGACGATGAAGGGCGTTTTATCGTCGATCTGACGAAGGACGACTTTGAAGTTTACGAAGACGGCCAGAGGGTCGATATCCGCTACTTCACCGAGAGCCAAGACGAGGCAAACAAGCCGCGCATTCGCGTGGGTTTCTTGGTCGACCTGAGTAATACGGCACGGCTCTACTACAAGAACTACCAGGAGTCGATTGGCGATTTAGCCTTCCTGATGGTCCCGGAGGACAGTCTCAACGAAGGTTTTTTGATCGGCTACCAAACCGAAGTGGATCTGTTGGTTGACTACACGCGGGATCCGGGCACGATTGCCGACCGCATGTCCAAGCTCAAACATGGCGGCGGCAGCTCGATGGTCGATGCAATTTTTGAGGCATGCAACAACAAGCTGCAGTCGTCGCCCTATCTCGGCGTGGATGAGCCGCGGAAGGTCGTAGTCATCGTCGGCGACGGCCATGACAACGCCAGTAAGCGCTCGATGGAACAGGCGATCTTCGCCTGCCAGCAGCAGCAAGTCACGGTGTACGCGGTCAGCACCGAGGCGTTTGGCTTCGACGTTAGTGAGGGCAAGAATCTCAAGGATATTGCCGAAGCGACGGGCGGCACGGTTGTTTTCCCGATGGACAATATCCACAAGGACATCAACGGTTACTTGTCGAAGCCGCAGGATGCGGGCAATTATCAGTACGAAGTGGGCACGGGGCTCTATGCTCGGGCGCAGTTAGAAGCTTTGTACACGGCTGTGTTGAGTATTTCAGGCCAGGTGCAGAGCCAGTACATCGTTGGTTATTCGCCGCCCACGCCGTTTTCGGACGACACCTATCGCAAGCTAGATATTCGCGTCAAATTGAATACCGAGACCAAGGTCAGCGTGTTCCACCGCAAAGGCTACTTCCCGCCGACCGGACTGCCGGCGTCGGGCGCCAACGACTAGGATTCCAGAACCACAGGCGCGATCAAAGGCCGGCTGGCACGCGACGTCTTCCTAGAAAGGAAACGGCGCAGGTCGGTACGAATCTTCTCTTCCATGACGCCGATGTCCGCGGCCTCTTCTTTGGAGGATGTGCGTACGGTTTCGGCTACGATTTCATAGGCCTCGTCGATCAGCTCTTCTCCGCCTTCGGACACGACGAAGCCGCGAGACACAATCTCGGGTTCGCCCACCATCTTGCCGGTGCGGCGGTTGATGGTGACGATGGGCACGATAACGCCGAACTCGGAAAGGCTGCGACGGTCATTGATGACCATCTCTTCGATGATTGCGTCGCCGGTGCCGGCATCGATGAACACACGTCCGACCTCGACGTCTTCGCCGCGGCGGGCGCCGTGCTCGTCGATCAGCAGAGTCTCGCCGCTCTGCAGTAGGAAGGTCTCCTTGAGGCCCTGGTCACGCAAGGGAGCCGCTAAGCGAGCGTGGCTGGCGAGTTGACGATACTCGCCGTGCACGGGCACGAAGTAGCGCGGGCGCACGAGGTTGAGAATAAGCTTCATCTCTTCTTGGGAGCCGTGGCCGGAGACGTGCAGGGGCGGCGTTTGTTGGCCGTAGAAGACATCGGCGCCGCGTTTGCAGAGATGGTCGACCATGCGATATACGGCCTTCTCGTTGCCGGGAATCACGCGCGCGCTGAGAACGACCTTGTCACCTTCTTCGATGACGGCGTGCTTATGCTTGCCGACTGATGCACGGGCCATAGAACTCAGCGGCTCGCCCTGGCTTCCGGAGACGATCACGGTGCGCTGGTGCGGCTGGAGTTTGTGGAGTTCCTGGGGTCGCACAAAGGCGCCGTCGGGAATGCGGAGTAGACCGAGTTCGTGAGCGAGTTCGCTGGCGCTGGAGAGACTGCGGCCGATCAAGGCAATCTTGCGCCCGTACTGTACGGAGAGATCGATGATTTGCTGCACGCGTGGAATCGCGGAGGAAAAGCAAGTAAGGAAGATTCCTTTGTCTGCCCTGGCGAAGATGTCCTCGAAGGCGGGCCGGACGGCCCGCTCTGACGGCGTGAAACCGGGACGTTCGACGTTGGTTGAGTCCGAGAGCAGCAGCAGAACGCCTTTCTGGCCGTATTCGGCGAAGGCGTGCAGGTCGAACAGCGGGCTGCCGATTGGAGTCTGATCAATCTTGAAGTCGGCTGTATGCATGACGACGCCGAGCGGCGTGTCGATGGCTAGGGCGGCGCAATCGAGAGTCGAGTGGGTGACGTGAATGGGGTCGATGGTGAAGCAGCCGAGCTTGAACTTCTGGCGAAACTTCATCCGTCGAATGTCGGGTTTTTGGTCGAACTGGTGTTCGTCGAGGCGGCGCCGGACGAGGGCCTCAGTGAACTGGGTGGCGTAGATCGGCAGATGGAGTTGAGAGAGCAGGTAGGAGACCGCGCCGACGTGATCTTCATGGCCGTGGGTGAGGATCAAACCGCGAACGTGGTCGGCGTTGTCCAGCAACCAACTGAGATCGGGAACGATGACGTCGACGCCGTGGAGGTCCGGGCCGGGGAAGAGAATGCCTGCGTCAATGACAATGATGTCGTCGCCGCAGCGCATTGCCATCATGTTCATGCCGAACTCGCCGAGTCCGCCTAAGGGGATGAGTTCCAGTTGTTGATCGGCCAGGGAAGGGTCCTCCGGAAAGCGTGTAAGACCTTCAGGGTACCTTACCGGCGAAGCCCAGCTACGGCGGGGTCTAGGCGGAGCGAACGCCTTGGCGTATCTCGCCGCCGGACTTGGCCTTGGCGCCGTCCGCAGGAGCCTCAGCGGGGGACTGGCCGAGGCGAGTCGTCTCTTTCCAGGTATGAACGATGCGATGAACGACGGTGAGGTTCGAGAGCACGGCGATAACCCAGAGGACGGCGGTCATGCGGTTGAATAGCGTGCCGATGACCAGTAGGACGATTCTCTCAGGGCGCTCGAGGAAACCCACCTTGCATTTGGGGATTTCGTTCTCTGACCGGGCCCGGACGTAGCTGACCATGACGGAACCGCTCATTGCGACGGCGGTCAGGACGATGTAGCCGAAGCGGTTGACGCTGGCGTAGTAGACCAACATACCGACGAGCAGGATGAGGTCGGAGTAGCGATCGATGACGGAATCGAGGAAGCCGCCGAAACGAGTGACGCGGCCGCTGCTGCGAGCGATCGGCCCGTCGACCAGGTCGAAGACGGCAGCGAGCAGTACGACTAAGCCCGCCTCGAAGAACTGGCCGCGAGAGAGCATCCAAGCGCCGACGGCGTTAATCGCCAGGCCGACGCAGGTGAATACGTTGGGATGGATGCGGGTAAAGACGAGCGCACGGACCAACCCGTTGAGGATTCGAGTGCAGACAGCCCCGATCGTTCCCGTAAAGGTCATAGTCGACTCGTTTTCTACTCCCCGACCCGCCAGCTTAAACCTTATCGTGAATGGTAGTAAAGCCGAGTATATCGAATTCCTTGCGGCCGCCAGGAGTCAGCACCTCGACAACGTCGCCTTCAGACTTGGACATGAAGGAGCGGCCGATGGGCGAGGTGGTGGAAATTCGTCCGTTTGGCACGTCGGCTTCCTCTGAGGCGACCAACTCGTACTCGATCTCTTTGTCGGTGTCGACGTCGACGACGCGTACCGTGGATCCGAGGCCGATGGCGTCCTTGCTGATCTTGCTGAAGTCCACCATGCGGAGTTCGGCCAGGCGCTTTTTGTAGGTTGCGATTTGTGCTGAAACGAGATCTTGACGTTCTTTGGCGGCGGAGTATTCGGCGTTTTCGCTGAGGTCGCCGAGTTCGCGCGCACGTTGAATCTCTTTGGGAAGCTCGTTTTTGAGCTCGAACTCGAGCTTTTTGACCTTCTCTTCGATTTTGACGATGAAGTCAGGGACCATGACGAACTTCCTCTAACCGGAATGCAGAGACGCCGGTCCGTGGGGACCGGCGTCCAACTTCTTATTATACAAGGATGTACAGGATACGGAGGGCAGAATCAAGGCCCAAGTCGTTATCCCGGTGCGGCGCTAGACGCGGTTGATCAAGGAGGCGACGTAAGCGGCTCCGAAGCCGTTGTCGATGTTCACGACGGTGACGTTGGACGAGCAAGAATTGAGCATCCCGAGCAGCGCGGCGATGCCGCCGAAGCTGGCGCCGTAGCCGACGCTGGTGGGCACGGCGATTACCGGGCAGGAAACGAGGCCGCCGAGCGCGCTAGGTAAGGCGCCTTCCATCCCGGCGCAACAAATAATGACACGGGCTTCAGAGAGTTTGTCTAAGTTGCCCAAAAGCCGGTGAATTCCTGCGACGCCGACGTCGTAGACTTCTTCGACGTGATTGCCCATTACTTCGCACGTAACTCGCGCTTCTTGGGCAACGGGGATGTCGCTGGTGCCGGCGCAGACGATGGCGATCTTGCTCTTGCCGCGAATCTCGCGGTCGCGCCAGACGCGCAGCGCTCCGGAGCGGGGAAAGTACTCGGCGTCGGCGGCCAGCTCGGCGACAGCGGCGGCCATGTCGGCGTCGGCTCGAGTAACGAGCAGGTTGCCGGAGCGCTCTAGCAGCTTCTGGGCGATGTCGCGGACCTCGTCGACGGTCTTGCCCTTGCCGAGGATGACTTCGGGCATGCCGTGACGAAGTGCGCGATGGTGGTCGACTTTGGCGAACCCGAGGTCCTCGAAGGGCATGTGTTCGAGGCGCTTGACGGCGTCATCAGGCGACACGGCGCCGTCACGCACTTTCTCAAGTAGGGTTTGCAGCTCGCGTGGATCCATCACCTCGGAGCGTACGCGAAATGGACCACCCAGGGCTAGGTGAGGCGGGGAATGCTTGGTAACCTACAGGGCTCATTGGGGAAACGTAGTTGGCTCAGGATGAACAGGATTTCGCTTCGTCTGACTCCGTTTCACGAGCGGTTTTCGACGTTTATGGCTATCGGTTCGAGCTGCGCTCGTCGTGTCTATCGGCGTTTGCCGGTCTTTGCCAGGACTTCGCGTTCTTCCGGAGCGATTCACGAGGCGGCTAACGGCTGATCGAGCTCCGTTACGAGGATCCCCGGTACGACGGCTTGCCGGCTTGGGATGCGGCGATTCATACGCCGCGCAATATCGTCTACAAGAACGGCGACGAGAGCTTGATCGACTACCAGGGGCGCGGCATTGCGCGGCACGACAGGGCTTCGGGCGGCTTTCGCATCGAGGGACTGGACGAGGACATTCTCTATGAGGCGGCCTACCTTTTCTTGCTTTCGCAGTGCGGCGAATTTCTGGATGCGCAGGGCAAGCATCGGGTCCATGCGTTGGGCGTCTCGATCGAGGGTAAGGCGGTGCTAGTGCTGCTGCCGATGGGCGGCGGCAAGAGCACGCTGGCCTACGACTTGCTGAAGCATCCTGAGGTGACGCTGTTGTCGGACGACTCGCCATTAGTCGACCGGGCGGGGAACTTGTATGCGTATCCGTTTCGCATCGGGCTGCTTCCGGGCAGCGAGGGCGACGTTCCCGAGCAGCAGCGGCGGGTGATCAACCGAATGGGCTTCGGGCCGAAGGTTTCGGTGAGCTACGAATATTTTGCGCACCGGGTCGTGCCCGGCGCGGAACCCGGCATTGTATTGTTGGGATCGCGAAGTTTGTCGAAGGATTGCCGTTTAGAGCGGGTGGGGTTGGCGAAAGGGCTACGCACGCTTTTCTCCGACTGCGTCGTTGGCTTAGGACTTTTTCAAGGGGTTGAGTTCGTACTGAATCGGCGCTTGACGGAGCTGTTGCCGTTAGTTGGCGTTGCGAGTTCGCGGCTGTGGAGCAGTTGGCGATTACTTCGGCGGTCGCGAGTTTACCGGGTGCGTTTGGGGCGGGACCGCAGGCTGAATGCTGCCACTCTGGTGGGCGAATGCAGGAAGCTTCTGGAGAAGGCGGAACGATGACAGAGTTTCGAGACGGTGCCGTCAAGGCGCTGGGAGCTCTCGGCGTGTGCGCCTTGGCGGCCGCCACGGTGGGAGCTTGGTTTGTCTTCGCCGTTTGCTGTTGGGCATTCCTCGGCGTGGCGTTTCTGATTGGCGTGGCTCCGGCGTCTCGACGCGCGGCTACTCGCTGGGTCGTGTTGATTGGGCTGGTACACGTTGGACTACTAGTGGCGATGACTCTGGTTGGGCCGGAAGAGCGGTTCTTGGGATTGCCGGCCGGCTGGGCGTTGCTGGTTTTCGGGATCTGGACTGCGGGGATCGTCCCAAATCTCTTCTTCTCTCGGATTTTCGACCGCTGGGTCCTGACGCCAGAGGCCATCGATAGGGTCCTGGCGACGAAGAGACGCTAGGATGCCGATTGTTCAGTCGCCATTCGTCCTATGGTCGTGCATCGTCTACATGGCGGCGTGCTTGGCGATCGGCTATTGGGCTTGGCGCCGCACGGAGAACTCGAAAGACTTTTTCGTCGCCGGTAAATCGTTGGGCATCGTGGTGATGATCGTAGCGTCGAACACGAGCATTATTAGCGGTTTCGCTTTTATCGGCGGGCCTGGTGCTGTCTACTCTTCGGGTTCTTCAAGTATGTGGTTGGCGTGCGCCGTGATCGGCGGCCCGGTCGGCCTGATTCTCGTCGGAAAGCGACTCGCCCTTCTGGCGGAAATCAGGGAGATCTATACGCTTCCAGACGTAGTACAGGCGCGCTATGGCGGGCGTTGGCCTCGAGCGGCCATGGCGCTGGCGTTGCTAGTGGGTGTGGTCGGATATCTGGGGACTCAGGTGTTGGCGTTGGGCGTGGCCATGAGTGCCATGTTCGACATCAACCTGGTTGCCTCGATGGCCATTGGGTTAGCTGTGCTGGCCGGCTATAGCGTTGCCGGCGGCATGCTTGCCGCGGTCTACACGGATTTGCTGCAGGGCGCGGTGATGCTGACGGCGGCGTTTGCGATTTGCTTCTATGCTCTAGAGGCCTCCGGCGGGCTAACGGAGATGACGACGACGCTGCAAGCGATGGACCCGGAGTATCTGAGCGCGTGGGGAACGATGGGCCCCCTAGCGGCGGTGAGCTGGCATTTCTTGGCAGTGTTGGGCATCGCGGGTCAACCTCATGTGATCACCAAGTACCTGATGCTGCGCGATATACGCAGCATGCGTTGGGCCCAGGCGCTGTCGATCTCTACATTTCTCCCGGTGACTTTCATTTGGGTTGGGGTTGGGCTCGCGATGCGTTACCTGGTGCAGACCGGCGCAGAGCCGTCGTTGGCGTCTGAGGACCTGGCGACGCCGATGTTCTTGCTGCACCACACGCCGCCGGTGGTTGCCGGGATTGCCTTGGCCGGGCTGCTGGGCGCGATCATGTCGACCTCGGACACGTTCCTGAATCTTGGGGCGGCGGCCGCCGTGCGCGACATCCCCAGAGCTTTCCTAGGCAGGGGGATTGAGAGAGAGTTGTTCTGGTCGCGGACGGCGACGGTCGTCCTGCTGGCGGTTTCGGCGCTGTTCGCCTATTACATGGGCAGCCTAACGGCCTTGCTGGGGACTTTCGCCGCAGGAACGTTCGCGGCGGCGATTGCGCCAACGATGGCGCTCGGTCTGAACTGGCGGCGAGCGAGTGCCGCGGCGTGCGTCAGCTCCATCGGCGTGAGCATCGTATTGAACGTCTCGCTGGAGTTGCTGGCCCGTAACGGCGTACAAATATTGCCGCAGGGTCTATTCGTTGGAGCTTTCTCGTTGTTGAGTTAGTTTGTGGTTTTCATTGGCGTCTCGCTGCTCACGGGAGATCCGCTGGGGAGGGACCTACCGGAGGACATTGCTGCTGTGATGGAGGCCTGACGGAATTGACTGTTGCTACCGAGCTTTACCGTTCCATCGGACGTATGGCGGCGAAGGC
The DNA here is from genome assembly GCA_027592785.1 of Acidobacteriota bacterium. GTDB lineage: Bacteria > Acidobacteriota > Terriglobia > Bryobacterales > UBA6623 > CAMPKL01. Next base: position 27,156 of record JAQCLD010000028.1, on the reverse strand, counting down.
GTTGGCTGGCGCCGGCGCGACGCGTTCGATCGCGGTACGACGAAGCGTGGCTACGGGAGAAGCGGTCTTCCCGCTTAGCGACATCGACCTGCTGGTGCTTGTCGAAGACGAGGTTGCGGCGAGCGGAGCTAAGCTAGCGAAGTTTAACCAGCGGCTTCGTTGGGTACGCCTGTGCACTCCACGATTGCAACATGTGGAAGTTCAGAGCGCCCGTGGCTTGCGGCAGATGGCTAAGCTCGATAGCTACTGGGCATCGATGGAGCGCCGCACTAATCTAACGCTGGCAGGGGAACCGTTGTCGATTGAGAAAACGCCCCTCAGACGTGACGATGCGGTGGCTAAGTTCGGTCTATGGACAGAGTGGTTCTTCCCGATTGCGCTGCAATTGAACAGCAGGCGCAACATCCGCAAGACCGCGCTCGAATGTTGGAACGCCTATGCGACGGCAGAAGGTATGGTCATGGAACCGGCTCTACGGCGCAGCGAGATGGAAGCGAGTTTGCGCCGCACGCAACCTAACATAGATGTCGACAAGTTGAGCGAGCCTGGCTGCGCCTGTCATTTCGTCTTCTGGCTGGCGCAGCGTTTGCATGAGTCGCGTTTGCCGGAGTTTGAGGCGCTAAGTGAGCCGCTGATGTTTGAGGCCACGATGGCTCCGCTCTCGATGCGGCGGCTGTTAGTCGTACTGCCCCGTGCGGATTCTCCGTTGCCCGACAGCGCAAGGGCTCGAGGCGCGTGGCCTTGTACGCCGGAATTGTTACACCTGTACTTGGAGTATAAGAATCCCTTTCTCTATTGGTCACTCCCCGAGAAGTTGACGCAATTGGGCCTGGAGCCGCCGTCGCGCGAGAAGTTTCTCGAAGCTTGCCGCTACTACGGACACGAACGATTCTTGACCATTCCGGGCTTCGCGTCGCCGTACCTCAACTCGCAGGGGACGAGATTTAATCACATCGAGCACGCTCTGGCCGCGATCATGACAGGGCGTGCCCCAGGACCGAGATCAGAGGGTCGCATCGACGAAATCTCGAGCGGAGCGGCGGTCTGCCTGGAGTACTATCGGAGTTCTTACGATGCGCTGAGGAGCCGCAGCTTGCAGCTGCAAGACGTAGCGGCTTCGATCTCAGAGTGAACGCCCGATGGCCCGGTTTGGTTTTTTTAGTCTTCCACTTATTGGACACCTGAACCCCATGGCGGCGCTCTCGCAAGAGTTGGAGCGTCGGGGCCACGAAACGAGCTTCTTCAATATCCCTGAACTGGGAGAAGCGGCCCAGGCTCGCCGCTGCCGCTTCGTTGAGTTCGGCGCTAAGACTTGTCCACTCGGCTCGATGACAGCGGGCTTCAAGCGTCTGACCCGCCTGTCGGGACCGGAAGCGGATTGTGCGGGACTTGCCGTCTCCGATCGTTACGCGGAGGCGGTATTCGCCGAGGCGGGTCCGATCGTCGCTGAGGCCGGCATCGATGTATGGCTGGTCGACCAGTTCGACTACTCGGCGGCCTCGCTTGCCGCGTATTTCAAGAAGCCGTTGGTGACCCTGGCGGTAGCCTTGCTGCGCAACCACGAGGATGGAGTACCCGGTTTCAGCGGTGAGCTGCCGTCGGCGGATTCCGAGTCTCGGCAACGGGACCAGCTGGCGAACGAAAAGTTGTTGGAACTGAGTCGGCCGCACCGCGAGAGGGTCAGCTGGCATCGTCAGGCGATGGGCCTGAGTCCATTTCGTTACGAAGACGTTTGGTCGAAGCTGGCCCAGATTAGCCAGCAGCCCGCCGAGTTTGAGTTCCCGCGAAGAGAGTTGCCGGAATGCTTTCATTTTACGGGACCGTTCATCGATGAGGCGAGTCATCCGCGCGTGGATTTCCCCTGGGAAAGGCTTGATCGACGTCCACTGATTTACGCCTCGCTAGGGACGCTCAAGAGCAACTACGAGCTGTTGCGGAAAGTGTGTGAAGCGCTCGAGGGTGCGGATATGCAACTGGTCGTATCGCTTGGAGGAGAGGAGCCGTTAGAGGCTCCACAACTTCCGGGGGGCCCGCTGGCGGTGCGATTCGCCCCTCAGCTGAAGCTTCTGGAGCGGGCGGATTTGATGGTCACGCACGCCGGGATGAACTCCAGCCTGGAGTGCTTGGCGTACGGTGTGCCGATGGTCGTCCTGCCCCTTGCGCATGATCAGTTTGGTATCGCGGCACGGGTTGAGTGGAGCGGAGTCGGCGTGCGCGTCCAGCCGGAGGAACGCACGGTCGAACGGCTGAAGGAGTCGATCCAGACGATTTTTGGGACGCCGAAGTATAGAGAAGCGGCGCAAGATTTTGCGAGATTAATCCGTGACAGGAACGGATTGAGCCGGGCGGCGGACATCGTGGAACAAGTCGCTCGAACCGGCCAACCCGTTCTGAGGGGCGACTAGAACTCGAGTTGGGAGCCGACGGTTAGTTTGTGGGCGGCCGCCTGGCCCGCGGCTAGCTCCAGCACGTAGGTGGAGTGAGCGGAACCGCCATAGGTTGGGCAGTCGTCCAGGACGGTGCGGCAGGGCGGCGAGTTGGCTGAGATTTCGACGATTCGTTTGTTGTCGTCGAGCCAGATGATGTCCAGCGGCACAAGCGTCTGGAACATCCAGAAGGCTCGCGGGGCCATCTCTTCGAAAGGAAACAGCATGCCCTCGCCAGGACGGAGGTTGGTACGGAACATCATGCCCTGGGTTTGGGCCTCGCGGGTTATAGCTAACTCGGCCGTGACCTGGGCCCCGTCGGGCAGGGTTATGGTGGTCGTCGGATGCGAGGGGTCGAGACCGGAAGGACCCTCCCCGATCGTTGTTGAGCCTCCAGCGCAGCCGGACCAAAGTAACACTACTGCCGCGAAGGCGGTGAGGCGTAGCGTGAAGATCCGGGACATGAGTTGCCTAGGCGGTCGCCGGATCGGGCGCTTCAGGATTGATTCCCAAGTCAGCGAAGGCCTTCTTGATCTTGCGCTTGTCGAACTTGCCGGTACGGGCGAGCTTGGACAGCGCGGCGGCGGCGATCGCTTCGGCGCTGACTTCGAAGAAGCTGCGCAAGTGAGCGCGATCTTCGCTGCGGCCGAAGCCGTCAGTGCCCAGAGTCGTCATCCGACCGTTCAGCCAGGGGGCTAACGAATCGGGCAGCGTCCTCATGTAGTCGCTGGCGGCAATGATTGGTAGGTCGTCGCCGGTGAACTGCGACGCAATGTAGCAGGTCTTCTCCGCCGAGGCTGGGTGTAGACGATTCCAGCGGTCGGTGGCGATGGCGTCGCGGCGCAACTCGCCGTAGCTCGTGACGCTGTAGACGTCGGAGGAGACGGCGAATTTCTCGGCGAGGATCTTCTGAGCCTTGAGTGTCTCACCGAGGATGGCGCCGCTGCCCCAGAGGTGTATGTCAGGCTTGCCTTTAGCCGGTTTGTTCAGCTGGTAGATTCCGCGGCGGATGCCTTCTTCCGCACCCTTGGGCATGGGCGGATGCTCGTAGTTATCGTTTTCCAGCGTGATGTAGTAGAAAACCTCGTCGTTCTCCTGGTACATGCGGCGAATGCCGTCTTGGATGATGACGGCGATTTCGTAGGAGTAAGCCGGGTCGTAGGCTTTGCAGTTGGGGACGGTGGACGCATGAACCAGAGAATGTCCGTCCTGGTGTTGCAGGCCCTCTCCGTTTAACGTCGTGCGTCCCGCCGTGCCGCCGCAGAGGAAGCCCTTGCCGCGGGAATCGGCGAAGGCCCAGATCTGGTCGCCGATGCGCTGGAAGCCGAACATCGAGTAGTAGATGAAGAACGGCATCATCGGCACGTTGTAGTTGGCGTAAGCCGTGCCCGCGGCGGTGAAGGAGGCCATCGAGCCTGCTTCAGTAATGCCCTCTTCGAGGATCTGTCCGTCTTTGGCCTCTTTGTAGTAAAGAAGCATTTCGGAGTCGACCGGTTTGTAGATCTGGCCGCGGCTAGCGTAGATGCCGTAGCTGCGGAACAGCGACTCCATACCAAACGTTCGCGCTTCGTCGGGAATGATCGGGACGATATATTTGCCGATCGCCTTGTCGGTGATGAGCTGCTTGAGAATGCCGACGAAAGCCATCGTCGTCGAGACTGCGCGGCCCTTGGAGCCTTCGAGAGAATCCTTGAATCCGGCTAGTGCGGGGGCCTTGATGTCGATCTTGGCGGGTTTGCGCTCGGGAATGTAGCCGCCCAGCGCTTGCCTGCGCTCGTGAAGGTATTTCATTTCCGGCGCGGTCTTCTTGGGCCGGTAGAAGGAAATGGCTTTGAGCGTCGTGTCGGGTACGGGCAGGTCGAGGCGCTTGCGGAAGTACTCGAGCTCTTGTTCGTTTAGCTTCTTCTGGTTATGGGTGATGTTCTTGCCTTCGCCTGCTTCGCCGAGGCCATACCCCTTGACCGTTTTGGCCAGGATGACGGTTGGGCCGTCCTTATGGGTGGTCGCTTGCAGATAGGCGTTGTAGACCTTGTTTGGGTCGTGGCCGCCGCGTTTGAGGCGCCCAATTTCGTCGTCGGACATGTTTTCGACGAGCTTCAATAGTTCGGGATACTTACCAAAGAACTCCTCGCGAACCACAGCTCCGCCGAGGCCCTTAAAGCGTTGGTACTCACCGTCGACGCATTCTTCCATGCGCTGCCGCAAGAGGCCGGTCTCATCGCGGGCCAACAAATCGTCCCAGTCGGAACTCCACAGTACCTTGATAACGTTCCAGCCGGCGCCGCGGAATGAGCCTTCGAGCTCTTGGATGATCTTGCCGTTGCCGCGTACGGGGCCGTCGAGTCGCTGTAAGTTGCAGTTGACCACCCAGACGAGGTTATCGAGGTGTTCGCGCGAGGCCAGGGTCAGAGCGCCCAGGGTTTCTGGTTCATCGGTCTCACCGTCGCCGACGTAGGCCCAGATCTTGCGGTCTGTTTCCGGGATAAGGCCGCGGTGCTCCAGGTAACGCATGAAACGGGCATGGTAGATCGAGTTGATAGGACCCAGGCCCATCGACACAGCCGGGAACTGCCAGAAATCGGGCATCAACCAGGGGTGCGGATAGGACGACAGCCCAGGATGGTCGCGTAGTTCGTGGCGGAAGTTTTCGAGGTGCTTGTCCGTCAGCCGGCCTTCCAGGTAGGCGCGAGCGTACATACCAGGCGAGGCATGTCCCTGAAAGTAGACGAAGTCGCCCGGCTGATCGCCGATCTTGGCGCGGAAGAAGTGGTTGTAGCCCACTTCGACCAACGTGGCCAAAGACTGGTAAGTGGAAATGTGCCCTCCGATGCCTGGGTCGTGCTTGTTGGCGCGAACGACCATGGCCATCGCGTTCCAGCGAATGATGCCCTTAATCGCCCGTTCTAGCTCGCGGTCGCCGGGGTAGGGGACTTCGCTATCTACCGGGATCGTATTGACGTATGGGGTAGTCAGGGCTTGAGGGACGGGCGCGCCGTTCTCTCGAGCGCGGTCGAGAAGCTGCTGGATGATGTAATTGACGCGCTCCGGTCCAGTCTCCTCCGTGATCAGGTCGAGGGCTTCAAGCCACTCCTGAGTCTCTTGGGGATCTAGGTCGCGGGCTGGTTCGGAATTCATCATCAGCATATGGGCGCACTCCCTCCTAGGGCGGTCACCCGCCGTAAGAACCAAATTCTAAGATACCGCAAGCTTCACCAACGGGGAATCCCGCTCGGTATTGGGATATCCTAACGTTGACCTGTGACCGACGGTTCTCTCGATAGCGGCGCTCTCGCCCGGCAGACTCCAGTTGAAGCTCCGGCTATCAATACGGCCGGCAATCTCAGTTCCCCGTCCGCCCGCAGCCTGCTAGGCATCGAGAAGCTGGAGCGGCCCGAGATCGAACATTTGTTGCGGCGGGCGGCTCATTACAAACGGCTGCAAATCGACCGGCGGGACCACCTACGAGAGTTCTTATCGGGCAAAACGATCGTCAATCTGTTCTTTGAGGCTTCGACCCGCACCAGGACGAGTTTCGAGATTGCCGCCAAACGGTTGGGGGCTCACACGGTTTCGATCGAGGCGCAGGGATCGAGCCTGTCAAAGGGCGAATCTCTGGTCGACACTTTGAACACCTTGGCGGCCATGCAGCCGGATGCAATCGTGATGCGCCACGCAGCGTCGGGCGCGCCGCACTTCTTGTCGCGGTTCTTGCCCACGCCGATCATCAATGCCGGAGACGGCCGCCACGAGCATCCGACTCAGGCACTGCTGGATGCGATGACGATTCTGGAACGGAAAGAGTCGTTGGAGGGTTTGCGTGTCGCGATTATCGGAGACATAATGCATTCCCGCGTGGCGCGCTCGAACGTGCATCTGCTGTCGAAGTTTGGCGTGGATATCGTGTTATGCGGCCCGGCGACGATGCTGTCGTCCAGCTTGAAGGAAATGGTTCCGGGCATTACGCTCACTAACGACATGAACGAGGCTGTAGCCGACGCTGACGTGGTGATGATGTTGAGAGTCCAGTTGGAGAGGCAGAAGGCTCCGATTTTTCCGAAGAACGAGTATTTTCAATTCTTCGGTCTGTCGATCGATCACTTGCAGTTGGCCAAACCTGACGTCCTGGTGATGCATCCGGGACCGATCAATCGAGGAAGGGAACTGTCTTCGGAGGTGGCCGACTCGAAGAGTTCGGTGATCCTGAATCAAGTGCAGAACGGGCTCTCGGCTCGTATGGCCGTTCTAGAAAGGGCTTGCGGCACGGAGTGGCCGCCGAGGACCTAGCTTCCATGGCGCGATTACTCATACGCAACGGCCGGGTGATTGATCCTGCCTCGAAACTGGACGAACGGCTAGACATCCTGATTGATGAGGGCTACATCGAGCGAGTTGAGGCGAACATCGAGGCCGCTCACGCCGAAGTGTTTGATGCCGAGGGGCTTATCGTAGCGCCGGGTTTTATCGACCTGCGGGCACGCCTGCGCGAGCCTGGCTTGGAGCACGCCGAGACGATCGAGAGCGGGGCCAAGGCAGCGGCGGCTGGGGGCTTCACCATCGTCTGCGCGTTGCCGCAAACGCAGCCGGTCAACGATTCGGCGACGGTGACGAGCTTCCTCGTGGACCGCGCGGCGAGGCAGTCTTACGCGACCGTCTTACCTATCGGGGCGATCACGCAGGGTACCGAAGGCGAGCAACTCGCAGAGATCGGATCGATGAAAGCGGCCGGAGCAGTCGCCGTCAGCGATGGTGACAACACCGTGATGAGCGCCGCATTGATGCGCAGAGCGATGCGTTATGCCGCGTCGTTTGACCTGACTGTTATCGATCATTGCGAGGACGTGACCCTGGCAGCGGACGGATCGGTCCACGACGGTCTGCTGAGTACGCGCCTGGGCTTAACGGGCATTCCCGGCAGCGCGGAGGAAACGATTGTCGGACGGGATATTATCCTGAGCGGCGAGACTGGGGCGCGCTTCCATGCGGCACACTTGTCGACCGCTGCAGCGGTGGCGATGATTCGCCGGGCCAAGGCTGAGGGAAAGCCAGTGACGGCGGAGGTTGCCGCGCATCAATTTGTGCTGACCGCGGACGATGTCCCGGGATACGACAGTAACTACAAGGTCCAGCCACCGCTGCGAGAGCCAGCCGACGCACGGGCTTTGATTGAAGGACTGCTGGACGGAACAATCGATGCCGTCGTTAGCGACCACTCGCCGCATACCGGTAACGTCAAAATGCAAGAGTTCGAAAGCTGCCCGTTTGGTATTACGGGGCTGGAGACCGCTGTAGCGTTGGCGATCGAAGGACTCCTCCACGGGGCTGAGTTCCCAGTGATGCGGCTCGTCGAATTGTTCACGACGGGACCTGCCGCGGTCCTGCGGCGCGTTGACATGGGACGCATCGAGAAAGGCGCGGTTGCCAACTTGACGCTGCTCGACCTGGAACGGAAATGGAAGTTCACGCCCGAAGGGACGCACTCGATCAGCCGCAACTCTCCCTTTTACGGGAAGACCTTTCGAGGCGGAGCGGCGGCTACGGTGTACTGCGGCCGCGTCGTCTGGCGCGCTACCGAGGCCTAAGATCTAGGTATTCACCTTAGGGACGCCTGGATATTTCGTACCCATAATCGGGGCAGTTCGCCGCACGGCGCAACCGGTTATGCTTTCCGGACTCTTCAGGGGGACCCTACTGGTCATCCTGGCTGCCGCTCCCGCGCTCAGTCAGTCGCTGGAACCGTCTCCGAGCATCGAGGAGATGCAACTTCCCCCAGATGAATTGGGAGGCCTGCTCCTTGAGGGCGAATCGCTGCTCTCAGGTCCTGCGCCATTGGCTGAGCAAGCTCCTCCAGGGTCGATTCTCGACCGTTACCCGCCGCCCCCTCGAGCCGCCGGGGGGGATTGGATATTCAATATCCGTGACCGGCTTGCCCGGCTTCCCTGGAGAACGATCGGTCTAGCGGCAGCTGGGTTGGTTCCGCTATTGGCAATCGCGGTTGCCTTCGCTGTGCGAAGGAGAAGGTCTCGACGACGATTGCGCACTCAGCGATCCGCGGGCGGAACTCAACCGCGTACCTTGTCCGAAGTTGTGGCCGCGGTTCAGTTCGTCAACCGGGCGGAGCACGACTACCCGCTGAGCGCCGACCTACACCGTTTGAACGAAGGCGTCGCGCTAGAAGCGGGATCCGCGAATCCAGGTATCGGAACGCGCCCAACTAGCGTCGAAGTCCCGACCGACCTCTGAGTCGGCCTTCCCTTGGGCTTCGAGGGCTTGCTGCAGTCCGAACAGCGACCAGCCGTTGTGCGGATGATCGAGCAACTCTAGCCGGAAGACCCGCTCAGCTTCGTCGTAGCGCTCGGCCTCCAACAGGGCGGCGCCGAGCCAGTGGCGGGCGTCGAAGGGCAGCGGCTCGGGTTCGTCATAGACCAGTGAGTCGTCACGCTCGACGGCTTTTCGCAATGCCGCGATGCCCTCGTCTAGGTGTCCATTGTGGCGATCGATCTCGCCTTCTAAAATCGCGGCGAGCACCCCCAACACACCCTGGGCAGAGTGAATGCGGAACTGCTCGTCGGACTCCATCCCCTTCTCAAGGCGAGCCAGATACGTCGGCGCGAAGCCGGGGTCACCTTTGCGGAGCTCGGCGTAGCCCTTGGCGAAGTCCCAGATGCCGGCCTGGATGGCGCCGGTCGGGCGTTCGACGATGTCGAGGATCTCCGTAAACCGACCGAAGCGAATCAGCGTGAGCAGGCGGTACATCGGGTCGCCGGTTAGCCGCTCGTAATCTCTGCCGGCCTGCATGGCGACGGCCCCTTGGCCATCCATCGAAGCAGCGAAGAGCAGCATGTGTAGGTTGTGCGAGGGGTAGATGGCGAACCCCTCGCCGATTTCTGACTTCAGGTCGGAATGCCAGGCCTGCAAGTTGGCGCGCACCGAATCGCCCCAGCGACCAATCTCATTCCAGGTATGCGAAGGCATGTGGTTGATGTGGCTGGCGCCGGGGATGGAGCTGCCGATGAACTCGGAGCAGGCCTCTGCCTTGCCGGGCGCGACGGTGGATTCGGTGGCGTGGATGTAGAGATGACAGGCGCCGGGGTGCTTAATGTCGACCGCCAGAATCTCTTCCAACTGCTTGTGAAGCCTTTGGACGTTGGGGTCGTTGATGTCACGTGTCCCGCGGCGAGGTTCGAGCAGGAACAAGGCGTCAGCGTAGAGCGTGGCGGCGTCTAGATCTTGCGGATATCGTTCGTGCAACGTGCGCATCGACTCGGCGTAGGCTTCGTCTTGTTCGCGACGCTTTTCCGGGTCGAAGTGTTCGACGTAACGGATGGACAGAGCTTCGATGAACGCTTGCTCGACTTCGTTTGCGTGGTTCGCCGCCAGTTCCAAGGCCTTCTGTTCAGCTTCGTAGGCGTGCGGAGACTCTTTCTCCGTCATGGGGCCGTTTAGGTAAGAACCCCAAGCCCAGGCCTCACCCCAGTAGCAGATGGCGCAATCGGGATCGCGTTTCCACGCTTCGCGAAACGAGCGGACGGCGTCCATCTTGGCGAAGGCGTACATCATCTGGAAGCCTTGATTGAAGTAGGCCTGCGCCTCCGCGTTGGTCGACGAAATAGGACGCGCGAAGGTCCCCAACGCCTTGGCGTAGATCGGCATCGGCTCGCTGAAGTTGGCAGGGAGAGCGTTCTCTTCGGACTCGGCGGCATCGTGGCCGCCGTGGTCCTGCGCTTGCAGTGCCAAGAATAAAGCAAGAACACAGACGAAGAGGCGGGCGGCAAGTCTCATGAGTTTGTCCTGACGGATGAGGGCATTGTACAGCGCCAAGTTATGCCGAATCCCACAATGGTGCACAATAAGGGAGCACATGGAACCCCGTCAAATTAGAAACATCGTTATTGCCGCTCTCCTGTTCGTATTGTTATTGGGCTCGCGAACGATCGCTAAGTTCCTGATTGAGTACCACTGGTGGCGGGAGTTGGGCCAGACAGACACATGGTTCCGGATGCTTAGCTTCCAGGTGCTGCCGAGCCTAATCGCGTCGACTCTGGCCTGGTTTCTCCTCGTTTGGGCGTATAGGCGCGGGATGCATTTCGCTGGAGTTCCCAGCGCCAGCTACCGTTTGTACTCGCGATTGATCATGGCCGGTCTAGCCGTGATCAGCGTGGCCTTCATTGGTTCCGGCGTCGATTCCGCAGTGCTGATCACCTACGTGGGTTCGCTCGACACTGCCGCGGCGACGGCGACCTGGCTGGATCCTGTTTTCGGAAATGACATTTCGTTCTATTTCTTTGACCTGCCGCTGTACAAGCAGCTGTTGCAGTTTGTGCTGGTCTCGAGTCTTTTTGCAGCCGTGGTCTTCTGGGCTTCGGCTCGAGGCTGGCAGTTGTTCGACCGGATCCGGCAGTTTACTGCTGCCGGCGGAAAGATGGAAGAGTTCGACCCAGGACCGACGCCGCTGCTGCTGCCTGGAGCGAGTAGTGCGAGTTTTCTGCGGATCATTGCGGTAATTGTGCTGGTATCCGGGGCGTTGGGCTATTTCCTGGGGCAGTACGATCTGCTGCTGAATGCGCACAACTTCATGACGGGCATGGATTGGGTGGACGAGAAGGTCGTATTGCCGCTTCGGTATCTGACCGTCCTGGCCCTGCTTGCCGCCATTCCCTTGGTCTGGACGCAGCGCTTCAAGTTCGCCGCGATCGGCGTCGTTGGGGCGTTCATCTTAACGACGGCTTTGCCGGGACTGGTGCGCTCGGGCTATGTGCGTCCGAACGAATTGACGATCGAGACGCCCTACATCCAGCGTCATTTGGATGCAACGGTGTCTGCGTACGGCCTGGATCGTGGGACGGAGCGCCCTTTTGACGCCGCGAGCGACAGCATAGACATGAACGCCCATGCCACGCTCATTGACAATATCCGCCTGTGGGACACCGGGGCGTTCACGCGCACCATCACCCAGATTCAGGCGTTACGGCCCTACTACGAATTCGCGGACATCGACATCGACCGCTATACGATCGACGGCAAGATCAAACAGGTGTTGCTCTCGCCGCGTGAGATCAATATCAGTCGCCTGCCGCAGGACGCCCAAGCCAGCTGGATCAACTCGCACTTGAGCTATACGCACGGCTACGGCGTGGTGATGAGCGAGGTAAATCGCACCACCGAGGACGGTCTGCCAGTGCTGATGATTCAAGACGCGCCGCCGGACGTGCGCACGCCCGACATCCAGCTGAACCGACCTTCGATCTACTACGGAGAAGTGACTCATGAGCCGGTGTTCGTCAACACGGACCAAAAGGAATTCGACTATCCAGCGGACGACTCAGGGGAAGGAAACGTCACCTCCAACTATCAGGGCACAGGCGGTTTCCCGATTCATTCGCTGCCGATGCGATTAGCCGCCGCACTCACCGAGGGCGACATCAACATTCTGCTTACCGGCCAAACGAACGAAAACAGCCGGATGATGATCTACCGCAACGTCACGGCGCGGCTGCAACACTTGGCCAGCTTTGTGCAGTGGGATCCGGACCCGTATCTGGTGATTACGGATGACGGTAGCTTGGTGTGGATTGTGGACGGTTACACCGCATCAGCGTCACACCCATACTCGGCCGCGACGCGAGGTGGGTTCAACTACATACGCAACTCGGTTAAGGCAACCATCGACGCCTATAGCGGCGAGACCAAGTTGTACATTTTCGACGAGGCGGATCCTATTATTCAGGCCTATGCGGCGGAGTTCCCGAACCTGTTCACGAACCGCACTGAAATGCCGGCCGACTTGCGGGCGCATGTGCGCTACCCGCTCGCGATGTTCAGCATCCAGGCCGAACTCTACCGGAGTTTTCACATGAAGGACCCGGAGGTCTTCTACAACAAGGAAGACCTGTGGGATGTGGGGCAGAGCCTGGCCGGTCAGTCGGGAAGCGCTGCGCCGATGACGCCAACGTATATCGTGGCGACCTTGCCGGGCGAGACGGAGCCTGAGTTTATCTTGATGCTGCCGTTCACTCCTCGCGGCAAGGACAACCTGATTGGCTGGATGGCGGCCCGCTGCGACGGCGACAAGTTGGGAGAGTTGGTTTATTTCCAGCTCTCGAAGCAACAGCTCGTCTTCGGCCCGAACCAGATCGAATCGCGGATCAACCAAGACCAGAACATTGCCAAAGATCTCACGCTGTGGAACCAGCAAGGTTCGAGCGTGATACGCGGCGACATCCTGGCCTTGCCGGTGGGCGACTCGTTCCTGTACGTGGAATCAATCTACATCCAGGCTGAGTCGGCCAGAATGCCGCAGCTCAAGAAGGTTGTCTTGGCGATGGGCAATCGGCTGATCTACGAGGACACATTCGAGCGCGCCTTATTCCGCTTGGGGGCGGGCTCAACCCTTCCGCCGCTTCCGCTGCTGACAGAGGCGGGTGAACCGCAGGCCCAGCCGCCGGGGACGATTTCCGACTCGGAGGGGCGGAGTATGCGCGAGGTGGCGGAGCGGTTGTCCGCGCTGCGTAGGCTGGCTGAAGAGTTGTCTCGTGAGCTGCAGTCGATCGAGAGCGAATTGAACCGCTAGACGCTGATCCATCGAGGATCGCGGCCTGAGCTAACCTAGGGGTTTATGGCCGACGAAACCTTTCGCATTGAACACGATTCCATGGGCGAGGTGCTCGTCCCCAAGGACGCACTCTACGCGGCCCAGACGCAACGCGCGGTTGACAATTTCCCGATCAGCGGCGTCCGGTTTTCACGCAGCTTCATTCGCGCCCTGGGTCTAGTCAAAGGTGCGGCCGCCTACGTCAACAAGGAGCTCGGCTATCTCGACAGCAAGATGGCCGAGGCAATCGAGTCGGCGGCCAAAGAGGTGGAGCAGGGCGCACATGACGCTCACTTCCCATTGGACATCTACCAGACCGGGTCGGGCACGTCGACCAACATGAACGCCAACGAGGTGATCGCGACCCTCGCGACACAGCGTCTGGGTAGCCCTGTGCACCCCAACGACCACGTGAACATGGGGCAATCGTCGAACGACGTGATCCCCACAGCGCTGCACGTGGCAGCTTGCTTGGAGGTGATCGAAACGCTGTTGCCAGGCCTCGACCATCTGCGACAAACGATTGAGAACAAGGCTAAAGAAGTCGACAAGGTGATCAAGACGGGGCGCACGCATCTCATGGATGCTTTGCCGATCCGCATGAGTCAAGAATTGGGCGGTTGGGCCTCGCAGGTCGAACAAGGCGTGGACCGGATCAAGGGTGTGTTGCCGCGGCTAGGCGCACTGGCACTGGGCGGTACTGCGATCGGTACGGGCGTGAACGCGCATAGCGAGTTCGGCTCGCGGGTTGCGGCCCGTTTGGCGGATCGGACACGCTTCCACTTCACCACCAGCAAGAACTATTTCGTCAGTCTCTCCTCGCAGGACGCCGCGGTCGAACTCAGCGGCCAGATGAAGACGGTCGCCGTCTCGGTCATGAAGATATCGAACGATCTTCGGTGGATGAACAGCGGTCCTCAGGCGGGACTAGCGGAGATCGCCCTGCCGAGTTTGCAGCCCGGTTCGAGCATCATGCCGGGCAAGGTTAATCCGGTTATCCCGGAGGCTGCTTGCATGGTCTGCGCGCAAGTGATAGGCAACGATGCAACGATCACGATCGCGGGCCAATCCGGCAATTTTCAGTTGAATGTGATGCTTCCAGTTGTTGCCAATAACCTATTGGAAAGCACGAAGTTATTAGGCAACGTGAGTCGCTTGCTGGCGGATAAGGCCATTGAAGGGTTCACGCCGAATGCGGAGCACGTCGCCGATCTGGTGGAGAAGAATCCGATCCTCGTCACGGCCCTAAATCCGGTGATTGGCTATGAGCAAGGCGCTGCCATTGCGAAGAAGGCCTACGCCTCGCGCCGCAAGCTCAAGGAAGTCGCGGCGGAAATGACGGACCTCAGCACGGAGGAACTCAATCGACTGCTGAATCCTCGCAAGATGACCGAGGGCGGTATCGCCAGGTAGTCAGCGCAAGGTCGCTAGATCAAGCCGGGCCCGCGCTAGGTGAAGGGCCGCTAGACCCATTCCATCGCAGAACTCGCCGCTGGATATCATCTTCAACAGTTCCGGGTAAGAGACTGCATGGACGGATATGTCTTCGGATTTGTCGAGTTCTTGCTCGCCAGGAGTCAGGTCAGTTGCTAGGAATACATGGCAGATCTCGTCGGCGAGCCCGCAGTAGGTCACAAACTCACCAAGCTTTTCCATAGAACCCGCCCAAAAGCCGGTTTCTTCCTGCAACTCGCGCAGGGCCGCCTCTTGGGGCGGTTCGCCCCCTGATCCGCCCCCGGGCAGCTCGTAAGAATAGCGGCTAGTGGGGTAGCGGTATTGCCGAATGATGATGATGCGGCCCTCGCTGTCGACGGCGACTACCATTACAGACGGCGCTACGGAGAGGTACGTGTAGGTGAAATCGGAGCCGTCGGCGGTCTTTTGAACTTGGTCCTGTTCGAGCTTGAACCACTTTGTTTGGTGCACAGTAGCGGACTTGAGCGTAAGTAAAGGATGCTTCGGCATTGTCGTTTCTCAAGCAGCGGCGGTTATACTAGTAACTCTTTCTCCGACTATAGCGAGGACCCATGTGGGGACGTAAAGACGAACCAACGCCTACTCCAGCTCCGGCCCCCAGAAGCCAGGAGCCAGCCCCGGCGCGTCCGGTTGCCCGGCCACCAACGCCGCCCGTCTCCTCGGCCGGTTCCAGCGGCGGTCGTGGCCAGGCGAGCATTGGCAAATCGCTCAAGATCAAGGGGACCATCACGGGAACCGAGGATCTATTCATTGATGGCCAGATCGAAGGAACGATTCGGCTGGAGCACAACAGTTTGACGATCGGCCCCAACGGCCACGTCGATGCCGACGTTTTCGCCAAAGACATCGTCATCGAAGGCAAGGTCACGGGCAACGTCAAGGCCGGAGACCGCATCGATATCCGCAAGACGGGCTCACTGAATGGCGATCTGTCCGCGGCAAGAATTGTGATTGAGGACGGCGCGGTTTTCCGAGGCAGTGTCGACATCGTCAAACCGGAGCCGACGCCCACTCCCAAGGCGATTGTGTCCACGCCTGCAGCGGCGAAACCTCCGGTGGCCGAAAAGCCGCCTGAGGCTAAGGCTGCGACGGCTGGCACGCCTGCCAAGAACTAGTCCGCTGATACGGACGGATTCCCCTGGGGCGGATGGCTGGTCGTGTTCGATTTTTTTCGTAAGATTCTGGCCAATGCAGTGGAATCGGGGGGCGCTCCGCCGCGAATCGTCGATTCCGCTCGTGACCTTCCGTCTGTGAACCGCAACAGCAACGGACTCAAACATTTCTTCAACGTCTTGCCGGACCGAGGCAGACTCGACATCCTCGATCTAGGTGGGCTTAGCCAGGCCAATCTGGGTGTGTTGAGCGAATACGGCGGCACGGTCCACGCCGTGGATCTCCTCGGACAGTACGATCAGCACAAGAAAGACAATCCTGAAGCTGCGATGGATGTTGCCGCCGCCAGAGACTTCGTCGACGACATTTTGAACTTCCCTCGGAATCAGTTCGATGCTGTGCTTGCTTGGGACTGTTTAGAGTTTCTCGATTCAGATACTGTTTACCTCGCCGTTCCCCGATTGGGAGAGATTCTGAGGCCGGGTGGAGCGATGCTGACGTTTTTCCATACGCAGGGTCGCGGCGAGTCCGTCCCAGCTTGCCGCTATCGCATCGCCGGACCGGATGAGTTGCTTCTGCAGCCGCGCGACATGCGTACGCTGCCCAATACCTTCAACAACCGAAGCCTTGAGCGATTGTTCGAAGACTTCGACTCCATCAAGTTTTTCTTGACCCGCGACAGCATTCGCGAGGTAATCGTTTCTAGGTAGGTCGCGTCTAAACGAATTGGTGAGGTCAATCCGCCGCTTCTTGCTCCTGCTGCCCGCGCTCTTCTTGATGACGGGAGCGTTGCAAGCGCAGACCGCTCAGGCGCTGGTCGCCCGTGCGGACGATCATTACTTCAATCTGGAGTATGAGGAGGCCATTCGCGACTATTACGCCGCGATGGCAGCGAGTCAAGCGAGCGGCGCGGTCTGGAACCGTATCGCCACGACGATTCTGTATCAAGAACTCAATCGCCTGGGTATGTTGGAGACGAGCGCCTTCCGCGGCGACAACGAGTTTCTGGACCAAGAGAAGCCAAAGCCCGACCCCGAGGCCAAGAAGCGATTCTTGGGCGCGTTGGCCGAGGCTCGCCGGTTGGCTGAGGCGGGCCGGTTGAAGAACCCGAGGACGACGTCCCCCGCTGTTCGTCTTGTCCCAGAACTACGCCCTGAACGCCAACTACTTGTTCATGATCGACAAATCTTATATCGCCGCGCTGCGGGCGGGGAATAGGGCGCGCAAGTACAGCGACGAACTGCGATCGATCGATCCTCAATACGTCGACGCGTATCTGGTGGCCGGGGTTCAAGAGTACGTGGTCGGCAGTTTGCCATGGGCCGTGCGAGCGCTGGTGGCTTTCGGCGGAATTCACGGCAGCAAAGAGAAAGGCCGCACCTGGGTGGAGCGCGTAGCCGATGACGGCGATGCGCTGCAAACCGAGGCGCGGGTGTTGTTGGCCGTACTTTATCGCCGGGAGCGGCGGCCGCTGGACGCGGCCAAAGTGCTGGAAGGGCTAATGGAGCAGTTCCCTAGAAACTATGTACTGCAGCTCGAGCTGGCCTCGATGTATCTCGAAGCAGGCGAGCGCGAGCAAGGTCTCGGTGTTCTACTTGCGGCCGATCGAATGGTGAGGAACGACGAGAACCATTACGGCAGGATGCCTCCGCGCTTGCGCGATGCGCTAAGCCGAAAGATCCTGGCAGTGCGCGAGGAGTTGCAAAAGACTCCGCAGCATTCAGCCTACCAGGCCGTATATCCGGGCCGTGTTCGAGCCGTGGCCCCTTCCCTTGACACTGTCACATCGACCTGACGGAATTCCCCGGCGAAATCCTGGTTATTGGGGTAGTACGAAACGCTATAGACGGCTCGGAGTTCCCTGGCGATTTGGTCGTAGACGGCGTCGAACTCCTTGAGCGAAGCTGCAGAGAAAACGCGGCCTCCCGATTCGGCCGCCGTCTCTTTGAAACGCATGTAGGCCTCGTAAGGCCGGCTGCCCTTGCTTAAGTTTTCTTCGCTGGGACCGAGGAATACCGGATACAGCAAGGCGTTCATCTTGGCGGCCGCCCGCTTGATGTCGGTGAAGGATACGGCGGACGGCTGGCCGACGCCGTATAGGCGATTATCAATGCCGTCGCTAATAACGACCAAGGCGTTGCGCTCGTTCGGGAGTTTGGCCAGTTCCTCGTCGTAGGCCAGGACGATCGCGTCGTAAAGGGGCGAGCCGCCAGAGAGATCAGGAAGGTCGCCGATGCGCATCGCCAGCGAATCCCTGTCGGAAGTCAGTCGCGAAAGTACTCCAAACCAGTTATTGGCCAGGACGTAAGCCGCCGTCTTGTCGTAGGGCTGGGCCACCGAGAGGAAGCGGGCGGCAATCTGCTTCATCTGGTTGCGGTTTCGTTGCGTGCTGGAGCTGAGGTCAAAAAGCAGGGCCAGATTGAAGGGCGTGTCTCCGGCCTCGACGGTCGAGATTTCCTGCAATACGCCGTTCTCACGGACCTGGAAGTCCTGCGGACCTAGGCCGACGATCGGCGCTCCCTGCCGATCGTAAACGGCCACTTGAAGATTGACGAGCCTCACGTCCGAGGAGAAAACCGTCTGGCCTTCTAGAGCGACTGCTGCGGTTGCCTCGGCCGGCGGCTGCACGTTAGATTGGGCCGGTGCTCGCCAGGTCTTCGGCCCGGCCTTCGTCAGTTCGTTGTAGACGGACAGCGCTTGCCAATGCATTTTGACCGGCGCGCCGGCGGGCAGCGGCATAGTTTCGATAGTGAGTCGCTCCGTATTCTGCGAACGGATACGCACCGCGCCGTAGGTGACATACTCGTCCTTGAAGCGGTCTTCGAGGACCCAGCGTTTCTCATCGAGTTCCCTATCGTTTCTGGCTTTGAAACGAGGTGACGCCGGTAGCGAGACGTCCTTTGGTTCGCGACGGGAAATGAATCGCAGGCGAGTCGCCTCCCAAGGCGCCTTGAGCAAGATCTCCCCTGAGACTGTTTGCGCGGTGAATCGCGCAGGATATCCGTCGAGCGAAATTTTGCCGTCCTTGGTTCGGATATCGATCGGGGAACCGAAGGGGATCGTGAGGTTGATGTCCACTGGCGAGCTGTCGAACGGCTCGGCGACGATTCGCACCCCGTCCTCGACCTGCGTCACTTTGACGTCCTGTTGCCGGGCCCGGCGCCGGCTGCTGTTCATCTGCACCTGGAACTGGCCCTCGAGAGAGACTCGAACGGACACGGCGCCGTAGGAATTCTCGACTTGGAACTCCGCTGCATGCAGCGGGCCGGCGGAGAGGGCCAGGCAAGAGAGGGCCAATACGATCGACAAACGCACTCAGTAGAGATCGTAGCAGTGAGTCAGCCGGACGGGAGCAGGCGCGCCGGAACGCCGAACACCGTAGATCCACTCTTTACGTCATGGACGGCGACTGTCCCAATGCCGACAGTCGCGTCAGCGCCGACGTGAATGCCGGGCTTGACGACAGCGCCCGCGCCGATCAGGGCGCGGCGGCCAATCGAAGCCGAACCGGCGATGATCGCGCCAGGGCCAATGGTGGCGTAATCCTCGATCACGACATGGTGAGCAATAGACGCTCCGCGATTCAAGATCACCTGCGAACCGATTCGGGCATGCGCCGCTATGTTAGACAGCGGGCCGACAAGCGTACCGGGGCCAAGGGAAGCCTTTTTTGAGACTCGAGCGGAGGGATGAACCAGCGTCGCGAACGCCGCGCCCCAGGCCGCGACTTTCTCAATAAAGGCGACTCGTCCTGAGGAGCCGACGGCACAGACGAATTTGCACGAAGTGATGTTCTCCCTCAAGTGAGCTTCGTTGAAGATGGGCAGGCCATCGATTGTCGCAGGTCCGTTTGGTCGTACATCCTGGTAGAAACCGATTAGGGCGACGCCGGGTATTTCAGCGGCCCAGTCGGCAACGTCCTCTGCGAATCTTCCGGCGCCGAGGATCAACAGTTGGGTTCGATTCATGCTTGCGAGGCTCTGCCAAAGAAGGACTGCACCGCGGCGATGACGGTGTCGACATTTTCATCGGTCAAACCGGCGTAGAGCGGCAGGTTTACTACTTCGCTGAAGAGCTGTTCAGTGCGCGGAAGCTCTGCATGAAACCTTGCGAAGAACGGCTGCAGATGGTTCGGGAAGAACTGCACAGCCGAGCCGATGCTTTGCTCCGAGAGGGACTGTCGCAAGTCGTCCCGCGATCCATCGAGAACTCGAATCACATAGGAGAAAGGGAAGGTCTCCAGCAGGTTCCGTTGAAGCAACGCCACCTGCGGCACAGCCGCGAACGCTTGGTCGTACCGTTCGACTACGCTTAGCTTCTGACGGCGAAACTCAGCCATGCGGCCGAGCTGCGTGAGGCCGATCGCCGCGTTGACGTCGCTCATTCGATACCGGAGACCGGCGCCAGTGATGGCGTATTGCTGGGGACCTGCGCCGGCGTGGTTGACCGACAACGGGTCGATGCCGACGTTGGTGGCAATCCGCAGCCGACCGGCGATCTCGTCATCGTTTGTGGCCGCCGCGCCGCCAAGACCGCAGGTGATGTTTTTGATTGGGTCGAAGCTGAAACAGACAATGTCGCCGTGGCAGCCGATCGGTCTGCCCTTGTAGCTGGAACCGAAGGCATGGGCCGCGTCTTCTACGACCTTAAGGCGATAGCGCGCCGCCAAGTCGAGCACGCTGTCCAGGTCGCAGGGTTCGCCGCCGTAGTGCACCGGCAGCAGAGCGCGGGTCCTAGGGCTGATACGTCTCTCGGCGTCGCGGACATCCATGTTCATCGTGTCAGCGAGCACCTCGCAGAATACGGGAACGGCGCCGGCGGAGACGATGGCCTGAATGGTCGAGACGAAGGTCATCGAGGGGACGATTACCTCGTCTCCTGGGCCAAGTCCGAGCGCGGTCATCGCCGAATGCAATGCCGCGGTTCCGCTGTCGACCGCGACGACGTGGGCTGCGCCGATTTCCTCGGCAACCCTCATCGAAAACCGGTCGGCGACCGGACCGGATCCAAGCCAATTGCTCTCGAACACCCTGTTGACGGCCGCTAGTTCCGCTGGGCCGACGGAGGGACGGGCCATGGGAATGGCCAGGTCCGATTTGCTTGGACGCTCTGCTAATTGCAGTTGAGCAAGCGCATTCACGGTTAAGGCTCCGACCTTGCGGCCTCGATGGAACGGAGCAGCGTGGAAACCGAGCGGCTCCTAGTGGAAACTTGAGTAGCTTGATCTCGCGCTGCCTGGCCGAGCGCGATTCTGCGCGCGTGATCCTGCAGTAGGTCTCTTGCTACAGACGGCATCTCCTCCAACTCCGCCTCCAGGTAGTGCTGCCCTGGCAGGAAAGGTTCGGGGCGATAAAGCGGCTCGGAAAGGATCACGGAGCCGTTGGCCGCGCCTAAGAACATCCGCAAGCCTGAGTAGTCGCCGCGAGTCCTTGGAATGTTGAGCAAGATCTTGGTTCGGTTCAACAGCTTCGTCCGATTCTCGCCCCAGTATTGCGGATCTTCCCAACTGCCTGCGACGGTAACGTTGACTCCGCTCCGTTGCAGAAAGTCGAGTGCCCGGCGGCGCCGAGCCACCCGCGGGTCACCGAGAAAGAGAACGTCGATGTCCCGTTCCAGGCCGAGGTCTCGTCCGTGTTGTGGGCCGTAGCCCAGCGGGATGAAGCTACTGGCGATCCCCCGTTCTTGCAGAAATTAGTGACGGCCGCAGGTGGAGACGGCCAGCAAGTCGACGATGCCTTCTTGGCATAAGCGTCTTAGTGTAGAGAAATTCGTGTAAGTATCCGTCGCCCGCGGATCGCGCAAGACAATCTTGCCGATTTCCCGCAGTCCCAGCTTAGGGCGGGGCAGGCAGCTTGCGCCAGAGGGAGGAAGGGGCTCCCAATGCCAGACTGCGGTGAACGGCCGCAAGGCCTTCGGAGTCCGGCGTAATTGGCGAATGACTTGGGGCCGCCAAGAGGCGTTGCCAAGGAAGAGGAGCACGTCCACGCCAGATAGATCCGCTGACTCGTCGGCGATGGAGATGAGCGTTAAACCTTGGTTGCGGATCTCGTCCGCGACGAACTCCGGCTCCACCGCGCCGCCTGCTATGGGCCGGCAGATCGCGGCGATTGTTGGGTGCCCTAGCGAGCGCACCCGTGCCGTTTCGGCGACAGCTACAACCTGTGTCATGAGCGCCGTCATTATCCCACAAGCAGAGGGCCCGATCGAACCGAAGCGCGTGATAGCATTGACCAAAGCGCGTCCGAATCGGGCTGTTCTCCACTAACTTATGGCGAAAGGAATCGAGGCTCGTGATCAGGCCGATAGCGAATCCTCCGCCCAACCCCGCCTATCCACGGTGGTCACTGGCTGGCTCTTAGCTGGCTGGGTCGGACTGTTCACCTTGCTGATGATTGAGCCGACTCGCGGCTTCCTCGACTACTTCGCGGAGAGGGATCCCCGCTTCCGATTTGTGCTGGGTGGACTTCTTGCGGGGCTGCTCATCGCTAGCTGGGCGTACTCCAAAGTGCGCGTCAGGGGGCTTTGGAAGCGAGAGCCGGTCGTCTTGGCGGCAGTCGCGCTGGCGCTGACAGCGGTCTACGCTCCGTGGGGCTTGGCCCTAGTCGGCCTGATGACCGCGTCGTTTTTCGTCGTGGGCAAGACGCTGTTAGGCCGCTTGGAAGTCTCCTACGATTCGACCTCGGCTGAACTTGCGCTTAGCGTCGGAGCAGGGGTCGGCCTGCTGCTCGTTGTTTTGATTCCCATCGGCCTGGCCGGCCTCTACGGAAGGGTCCTGTTTGCAGTGCTCTTGCTGCTTCCGCTCCTGTTGTTCAGCAGACGGCTGAGCGACCTGGGCCGTTGCCTGGCGGGTCTGAATCGCGCTTGGGCGGAAACGCCGGAAGTTCGTTCGCCCCTAGTGGGCGTTGGCGTGGTATTCGTCGGTTTTCTGGAGGTAGTTCTCTTACTAGCGGCGGTGACGCCCACGATCACCCAGGACGCGACTTTCTACCACGTGCCTGCGGCACAATACTACCTGGACTCCGGCTTTCTGGCGCCGCTCCCCAGCTTGCCGGTGGCGATCAGCGCCCGCAATCTGTTCACGGTGGGTCATTCGACGGCCTATTCGTACTACCCGCAGTCTTATGAAGAATTGCTGACCGTCGCGCTTAGCTTGGGCGGCTGGCCGGCAATGCAACTCACAGGCCCGCTCTTCTACTTGCTGGGTTTGCTAGCCGTATCAGCTATTGGACGAACGGTCGGCTTGACGCGCTTTGAACGGGTGATCGGTTTGGTGGGGGCGATGAGCTTGCCCTTCGCGCACTGGAGCGGCTCGACGATCAAGAACGACATGGCGACGGCTTCTTTCCAGATACTGGCTCTCTACTGCGTCTTGCAAGCACGCAAGAAGCTGCCGCCAGTCTGGATCGTGCTAGCCGCGACATTTCTGGGGCTGAGTTTTGGGACCAAACACATCGCCTTGTTCGGGGGAATACCGATCGCCCTATTGATTGCCTCGGAGTTGTGGAACCGGGAGCGCCGCTGGAAATGGACGGCAATCGTTGCGCTCGCTTTTGTTATGTCGGGCACGTTCTGGCATGCCAGGGCCTACGTCATGAAGGGCAGCCCAGTTTATCCCGCCAATGCAACCGCGGCGGTTCACCAGTATGTCGCGACAGATGGAAGCGTTGTCCCTCGTTCCGAGTCCTACCTGACGTACCTTTGGATCGCTCATTTTGAAGGGTCCAAGGTGATTGAATTGCCGATGCAGATGCCCTGCGGCCTCTTTCTGGCCTTCCTGGTCATCGCCTGGCCGCTAACGCGTAAGCGACAGTCTTCGGCTACTTGGGCAATCGCTCTGTATCTTGCTCTGTACTACGCCTATTGGGTTTGGGTCTGGGGCGTACTGCGCTACGGCATTGCTCCCTTCTTTGTCGTCGCGATGTTGATCGGCGGCCGCGCCGCAGCGCTGTGGCTGCAAAGCGGCCAAAGGAATCGGCTACTCATCACGATGGGGCTGGCTCTCGGGTTGTTAGCGGCAGTGGCCCCGATTCTCACGTCCGAGGTCAATCCCCCGCAGATACGCTACTTGAGCGGCACAATCGATCGCGACGGCTACTTGGAAGAAGCGAACCGCTTCTACCCGAGCATGCGCGAACTCAAACGAGTGATGAAGCCGGACGAATCAGCGATCAGCATTGCCAATTGCGCGGTTGCCTATTTCGAAGATCCCAGTCGAATTCAGTGTGTCCTCCCGGATCGTCGAGCAACGGCGTGGGTCAGTGTGGTTGAGGTTCTGCGGGAACACACTCCCGACTACCTAGTTGTCTCAGGCTCCAGCGCCGACCGGCATCTGGTCGACGTCCTCCCTGAAGTCGACCTTCACCCTGTCTATGAAGACCCGTTCTTCCGGATCTATGCCCACGCCAGATCCGGCGGTTAAAAGAGATTAGTCAGCCTGGCACCCTGATAGGGTGCCAGGGTGATCTTCCCGGCGCGGTTTTCGACTCGGCCGCTGCGGATGAGGTCGATCCATTCGTCCGTACCAATGAGATTAATCTCTTCCAGCGAGACCTCTTGCGGCTCACTGCTGATGTTGTTGATCGCGAAGATCGACTGGTCGCGATTGATGCTCTGACGCCAAAAATGAGAGCAGATGCGGTCCCGCGCCTAAGATGTAGGGCCTCCAGCACCTTGGCCCGATCGCCGCCGAACAACTTGACGCGCCAGCCCTGCCGCTCAACGAGGCCGTCCAGGGCGGGGAATAGGCCCGGCGGAAGCGCCACGCCCGCTCCATTTTCGAAGATGAAAGGGGCCACGTTCCCCAGCGACGAGGCGACCTCGCTGATCTCGCTGAGAGTCCTACTAGACGACAGGATGAGCGGTATTCCGCGTTCGGCCAGAGCCGGAATCGCGCCGGTCGCAGGCGCCCAGGAATATGTCTGTTTGTCTAGAAGCGTATCGTCGAGGTCGCTAAAGACGAGCAGTCGACAACGGGGACAGCCATCGCCAGCATAGTCTGCTGGGATCCGCAAAAATCCTGAACCTGTTGATTCCATTCAATCTTTTTGTAGGTCCGACGACGGGTCAAACCACAGCGTGCCAGGCGAACTCTTAGGGGGATTTCGCAGCTCTAGCTAAGGTCGAGCGATGATTGGCCGTTCTCTGCCGTCACGAGGATACTACCTCTCGATGAGCGATTTACGACTGCCTGGCGTCCACCTGGCCAGCGCTGTTTGCGACAGGGGGAGAGCGCGATGATCGAAGTCTGCGCGTGCGAGACGCAGCCGATCGTGATCGAAGGATTGCGACGGAGTCTCGAAGATGTCGAAGATTTCCGATTCCTCGGCTCTGTGCCGAAACCGGAAGACCTTTTCGACCTGATCGGCGATCACAAGCCGACGGTATGCCTGATCGACAAGGCGTTCGGCACGAAGTCCGTGTTTCAGACGATTGCTGAACTTAAGACTCGGACGCCGGGGGCGGAGCCGATTCTGTGGGCGGCCGAGATTTCTGAAGTGGAGTCCTTCCGCGCGCTTCAAGTAGGCGCCAGGGGAATCCTCAAGAAGACGCTGCCGATTCAGATCATTGTCGACTGTCTGCGGACCGTGGCAAAGGGAAACATCTGGATTGAAAGCTCCATCTCGAACCAGTTCGTCGGGTTCATCAATCGCCGTACCACGCCGAGGTTGACCCCTCGCGAAGAAGAGATTCTCACCCTCGTGATGCGCGGCATGAAGAACAAGCAAATTGCTGAGGGCCTGTCGATTACGACCGGGACGGTGAAGGTGCATTTGATGCACATCTTCGAGAAAACCGGTGTGAAGGATCGTTTTGAATTGGCCATGTACGGCCGCAAGATTCGGGGCTTCGGCGGATCGGAAATGGATGACGAGCTCGATATTTCGCCCTCCCAGATGGAAGTCGAGGTTAAGTAGCCTCCGTGTCAGCGGCGAAGCTTCCCCTGGGCGAAGCGACAGGGCTTGCTAATCGCACGTTCGCATTGGGCCTGGCGATTCTAGCCGCGGCCTATGTTCTGGTTGCCGCCTGGGCGTACTCGCCGGCTCTGTTCGGGGCGTACCACGACGATACCCTCTATTTTTCGGCTGCCAAGGCTCTGGCGGCGGGCGACGGCAGCGTCTTGCCCAATCTGCCGGATTCACCCGCGCAAACCAAATATCCGCCGCTCTATCCGCTGCTGCTCTCCTTGGTGTGGCGTGTCCAGCCAGAATTTCCTGAGAACCTATCTTGGGCTTGGTCGTTGAACCTAGCGTTCGGCGTCGTGCTCGTGCTCGCCTCGGTGGGCGTGCTGCGTCGGTTGGGCTCGAGCCGCAAGGAGGCGCTGGGGTTGGCGGCAATTTTTGCCCTGAATCCCTACACAATACTTTGGACGAATCTACTGCTCAGCGATGTTCTCTTCGCTGCGTTGACGCTGCTGGCCGTGCTGGCGGCCGATCGCGCGGTAGTTCAGCGGGAGGGCTCGTTCTGGAGCTGGTGGGCCGCGGCGATTGTCCTGGCGTGGCTAGCGACTACCACGCGCACCCTTGGCGTAGCGATTCTTGGCGGTCTGTTTGTCTTTGCAATTGTGAATCGTCGGTATCTTGCCGGCGCGGCAACGTGCTTCGGGGTGCTGCCATTGGTCTGGCGCTTGCTCGCCGGCTCGTCGGCCGGCGGTTCTGCTCCCACGAGTCCAGTTAGCGGGTTCGACCAGACCTGGCTCTTCTACACGGACTATGTCGCCTTTTGGAAGCTTTCGGTACCGTCCCTGGATGTGCTGTGGGCTCAAGTACAGTTCAACGGGCTTGAGCTGCTGAAATTCCCCGCTGTCAACGCTTTTCTATACAACGCCGAGGGAATGGCCAGCATCTACATGCAGACTACGGCGATCGCCATTTCAGCCGCCATCCTGCACGGCGTGTATGTGCGTGCGAAGAACTGCGGCCACTCCTCGATCCACTGGATGGCAGTCTGTTATGTGCCGTTCATTTTGTTGTGGAACTACACCCTGATGTCGCGCTTTTGGCTAGCGTTCATGCCGCTGTTCCTCGTTGGAGCCGCTGTCGAGCTCCGTCGTTTGACCGGCGGCATCAGGAAAGTATTTGCGCAATCGAGCCAACTCGACCAACGGATTGCGGCCGGATTCTTTGGTCTGGCGCTCTCCGCGCTAGTGCTAAACGGAGCTTGGCGCTATGCGGTGGTGGTGCCCAAGGGTTTGCGGTCCGTCGCTGCGCATCGCGAGAAAACCCTGGCCGCCAAACAAGAAGCCTATGACTGGCTGGCTCATTCCAACGAAACAGGCCCAGTGATCAGCTACGAGGACGCGTTGTTGTACCTCTACACCGGCGCCCAAGGAATGAGGCCGTTTATTTGCTCCACGGAACCCTTCTTTAGACAAGACGAGGACGCTATGAAGCGCGACATCTCCCGGATCGGCGACACGGCCGCCGCACTGAACGCGCACTACTGGATCGTATCCGACGATGACTTCGGACTCGACTACGCGGGGCCGCTGTCAAGGGCGGAGTAAAAATAGACCAGGGCGGCGCCGGAAAACTAGACCAGCTTGGAGTGGAACGG